>DAISWY010000001.1:0-47867 GCA_036826135.1 Gemmatimonadaceae bacterium
TCGTCCGCCACTTCATCCGCCCGATCAGCTTGATCATCTCCGGGTGCAGCCCGTGCACGCCCACCTCGTAGGCCGCCTGCTCCCCCGTCTCGATGATCGAGGCATCCACCTCCTTCCGCGCCTTCTCGACGACCTCCTCGATGCGGCCGGGATGGATCCGCCCGTCCGCCACCAGCTTCTCCAGCGCGACCCGCGCCACCTCGCGCCGGACGGGGTCGAAGCAGCTCACGACGACCGTGTCGGGCGTGTCATCGATGATCACGTCGACACCAGTGGCCAACTCGAACGCGCGGATGTTCCGCCCCTCGCGCCCGATGATGCGGCCCTTCATGTCGTCCTTCGGCAGGGCGACCGCCGCCGCGGTGATCTCCGCCGTGTGCTCGGCCGCGATCCGCTGGACCGCAAGCGCGACGATCTTCTTCGCCTCGCGGTCGGCGTTGCGCTTCGCCGTCTCGCGGATCTCGCGCACGCGATTGGCCGAGGCGGCCAGCGCCTCCTCTTCGAGTCGACGGGTCAGCTCCGCCTTCGCCTGCTCGGCCGAGAGTCCGGCCACCTGTTCGAGCCGCCGCCGCTCCTCGCCGACCATCGCGTCGAGCTCACCCTGACGCTCCTCGAGCTGCTTCTCGCGACGCCCGAGCTCGCTCGCCCGGCGCCCGAGCTCCTTCTCCTTCTGGTCGAGCATATCGACCTTGCGGTCCACCTGCTGTTCCCGGTCGACGACGCGCTTCTCCTCGCGCTCGACCTCCTCCCGCCGCTTCCGGGCCTCCTGCTCCCAGGCCTCGCGGACCTTCATCACCTCTTCCTTTCCGGAGAGGACCGCCTGCTTCCGCGCCGCGTCGGCCTCGCGCTCGGCCTCCGAGACGATGCGCTTGGCGACCTGGTCGGCCGCCTCGCCCGCGGCACGCCGCGCGGCATCCTCCAAGGCGCGGCCACGCCGGCGCCCAAACGTGAACGCGACCGGAAGGGCGCCCGCGAGCACGGCGCCGATCGCGATCGCGATGGCCATCGGGTTCATCATCTTGTGACGTCCTATACGAAAGGCGGCACCGGGGGGCACCGCAGACCCATGAGGAAGGCGCGCCGACCACCGATGGACGGTCCGCGGCAACGAGCCTCTCGATCAGGCACCGGCGAAGGGCGCGGGAAGGAAGAGGGGTAACTGCCGACGGCACAACCACCTACGGGACTTCGCACCTACGAGCTACCGAGGCAAGGTACGACTGTCAGCGGAAAATGGCAACGCATCCCGTCAGGGGCAGCGCCCGACGCCATTAGGAGTCGATCGGCGCCCGTCCGGCTCTCACCCCTCGCCGCGCTTCCCGGGCGGCAGCCAGCGACGTAACTCCCCCGACAACGACCGCATCCGCTCTGCCACCTGCGCCTGCGCCGCGCGCTCGTCGAAGAGTTCGGAGGTAATTGCCATCGCCGCCAGGATCGCCGCCTTCCCGGGATCGGTGATTGCCGGGCTCTCCAACACCTTCCGGATCGCCGCGTCCACGTGCGCGGCGATGGCCTGCGTGTGCTCGGGCGAGACCGTCGACCGCACGGTGTACTCCTCGCCGACGATCCGTACCCGCGTCGAATGCACCGTCATACGGTCTCGCCTCCGAGGGCGTGCTGCTGTCTGAGGAAGGTGACGCGCTCGAGCGCTGACTCGGTCTGCGCGACCGCCGCCTCGAGCCGCGCACGTAGCTCGGCGTTCTCCGCCTCAAGGGCCGCCACCCGCTCCTCCGCGCTCGCCTCGCCGGCCGGCGAGGCACCAAGGGCCTTCAAACGTGCCTCCGCCTGCTGGGCGCGCTTCCGGAAGGTTGCCACCTCCTCCCCGAGGTGCCGGACCAGCACCTCGAGTTCGCGGAACGCCGCGGCGGCGGGATCAGGCGGAACGGGGACGGACACCGAGACGCTCCTCCAGAGCCTTGAGCAGTTGGACGCGCCGTCCTTCGATTTCCTTCTCCCGCAGGGTGCGCTCCGGATGACGGAAGGTCAGGCGCCACGCCAGCGAACGCGTCCCGTCGGCAACGCCGGCCCCGCGAAACTCATCGAAGAGCACCACGGTCTCGAGTTGCGCGCCCGAGACGTCTCGCACGACCTGCTCCACCGCTGCCGCGGGCACGGTATCGGGGACGAGAAGCGCGAGGTCGAAGATCGCGGCCGGGGTGGTCGGCAGCGGCCGATACCGGATCGGCGCGCGGGTGGGCACGGCGATGGCCGTGCCGTGCGCGTGCGTACCCGGGCCGGCGACGGGGGCGTTCGCAACGCGACCCAGCGTGAGTTCGACGCCGAAGGCCAGCTGCGCCCAGACGGGGGCGTCGAGCGGCACACGCTCCACGGTCCCCACCGTCGTACCGTCGACGAGGACGTGCCAGAGCACATCCCCCGCACCCGGCTCGAGGGCGATCTGCGCGCCAGGGAACGCGACCGCGGCGGTCCGCTCGCCGAGCGCCTTCGCATCCCAGGCGTCAAAGGCGGGCGGCTGTGGCTCCGAGAAATGCACCGGCCGACGCGCCCCCATCAGGAGTGCTGCCACCCGCTGCTCCTCGATCGGCAATCCCGTGCCGTCAGGGGTGAAGGCCGCGCCAACCTCGAAGAGCCGCACATCCCCCTGCATCCGATTCAGATTGTACTCCGCGCGACGCGCGAGCGTGTCGAGCAGCCGACGCCGGAGGTACGGCTCGTCCTCGGCGAGCGGATTCTGCACGCGCACGAAGCCCTCGGACGCGCCTGCCGTGAAGGGGAGCGGACGAACCTCGTGGAGTCCATCGGCGACGAGCGCGTCACGGAGACGCCGCCCCACGAGGAAGAGCGGATCGTCGGGCGCGGTGCCAGGGCGCGCGCCGTGCAGCGCATCGGGCAGGCGGTCGAACCCACGCAGCCGAGCGACTTCTTCGATGAGATCCACCTCACGCGACACATCGTGGCGCCAGGTGGGCACGGTGACGAGCAACGTCCCGCCAGCCCCCTCACGGATCCCGAAGCCGATCCCCCGGAGCAGCGCGGCGATCTCCTCAGCCGGGACCGCGTCACCGAGCACGGCCGCCACCCGCGACGGGCGCACGGTCAGCGGCGGCGCCGGCGTCGGCGCCGACCCAAGATGCAGCAGGGCGTCCACCTGCCCACCGCCAAGCTGCGCGAGGAGTGCAGCGCCGATGGCCAGCATCTCGCCCACGGCCCCCGCGTCGATCCCGCGCTCGAATCGATAGCTGGCATCGGTCGAGAGCCCCGCCTTGCGCCGTGTCGCGCGCACGACCGCGGGCGCGAAGCAGGCGACCTCGAGGACCACCCGCGTCGTCGCGTCGGTGACCTCGCTCCCCCGCCCGCCCATCACCCCCGCGAGCGCCGTCGGCACGGCCGCATCGGCGATGACGAGCATCGAGGGATCGAGCGTTCGCGTCGCCCCGTCGAGCGTGACGAGCGACTCCCCGGCCCGCGCGCGCCGCACGACGAGCGTGTCGCCCTGTAGAGTCGTCGCATCGAAGGCGTGCATCGGTTGCCCGAAGCCGTGCAGCAGGTAGTTCGTCGCGTCGACGAGGTTGTTGATCGAACGCCCGCCGACGGCCTCGACCGCCGCGCGGAGCCACGCCGGGCTCGGCCCCACCGTGAGCCCGGAGACCACCGCGGCGCCGTACTGGGGGCAGTCCGCCCGCTCCTCGATCTTCACCGTGACCCCGCCGGCGCGCGCCTCACGGTCCGCCCGCACGACCGACACGATGACCGGCGGGAGCGCGGCAATTTCGGGGGGACGCTGGAGCGGTGTGCCGGTGAGCGCGGCCACCTCGAGCGCGACACCCAGATGCGAAAGCAGGTCGGGACGGTTCGGCAACACGTCCACCAACAGCCGGACGTCACCGAGCGGCAGCACCTCGAGGAGCGGCGTCCCCGGCGGCGCATCGGTCGTCAGCGTCAGAATCCCGTCGTGATCCTCGCCCAGCCCCAGCTCGCGTGCCGAGCAGAGCATCCCGTTCGAGGTGAATCCGCGGATCTTGCGCTTCTCGATCACGAGGCCCCCCGGCATCGTCGTCCCTGTTCGGGCGAACGGATACAGGGCGCCGACGGTGACGTTCGGCGCGCCGCAGACGACGTCGAGGAGCGTCCCGCTGCCGTCGTCGACCTGATTGAAGGAGAGCTTCGTCTCCGGGATGCGCTCGCTCGCCACGACCCGGCCGACGACGAACGGGACCAGGTCGGCGCGGAGGCGCTCGAGCCCCTCCACCGTCGCGACGTGCGCCGTCAGGAGGTCACGGATCGCCTCGGCCGACCGGCCGTGCGGCACGAAGCGCGAGAGCCACTCGTGCGAGATGTTCATCGGGCGAACTGGTCGAGGAAGCGGACGTCGGCGTCATACAGGATCCGGATGTCCGGGATCCCGTGCCGCGAGATGGCGGTGCGGGCCGGGCCCATCCCGAACGCCCATCCGGTGTACTTCTCGCTGTCGAGACCGGCCTGCTCGAGCACCGCGGGGTGCACCATCCCCGACCCGAGGATCTCCACCCAGCCGGACTGCTTGCAGACCCCGCACCCCGCGCCGCCGCACACCCCGCACTGCACGTCCATCTCGGCGCTCGGCTCGGTGAACGGGAAGAAGCTCGGACGGAAGCGTGTCTTGGTCGTCGGACCGAAGAAGCGGCGCGCGAAGTGGGAGAGCGTCGCCTTGAGGTCGGCGAAGGTGACGCCCTCATCGACCACCAGCCCCTCGATCTGCGCGAACATCGGCGCATGCGACGGGTCGAAGAAGTCACGCCGGTACACGTTGCCCGGCGCCAGCACGCGGATCGGCGGCGCATAGCGCTGGAGCGTGCGCACCTGCACGGGCGAGGTGTGCGTGCGTAACACCTGGTCCGGCCCGAGATAGAGCGTGTCGTGCATATCCATCGCTGGATGGTCGGCTGGGAAGTTGAGCGCGCCGAAGTTGTACCAGGCGTGCTCCGCCTCGGGGCCGAGGGCGATGGTGAAGCCGAGTTCACGGAAGATCTCGACGACCTCGTCGATGACGAGGGAGACCGGATGCACCGCCCCGCGCCAGCGTGGACGCGCGGGCATCGAGCGGTCGAGGGCGGGGCCCGCTGCCGACGCGGCCGCGGCGAGCTCGGCGTGCCGCGCCTCGAGCGCCGCCTCAATGGCGGCCTTCACCGCATTCGCGCGCTGCCCCGCCTCGCGCTTGTCCTCCTTCGGGAGGGCGCCGAGGCCGGCCAGGATGTCGGTGAGGCGTCCGGCCTGTCGGCCGACGAGGGCGTTACGGGCCGCCGTCCACTCGTCGAGGGTGCCCGCGGCGGCGATGCGCCCCGGGGCCTCGGCGGCGAGCTGGTCGAGGGCGGCGAGGAAGTCAGCGAGGGACACGGAGCCGGATGGGAACGGGACGTGGGGAGCGGCGGAGGGAAAGATACGCGACGAGGGCGGGGAGCGGACATCGCCACCCCCCGCCCTCGCGTCGCCGGCGGACCGGCGTCAGGCTGCCGACTTGAGCGCGGCCTGCGCCTTCTCGGCGATGAGCGTGAACGCGGCCGGATCGGAGACCGCGAGCTCCGCGAGGATCTTGCGGTCGACGACGATCCCGGCGGCCTGCACGCCGTTGATGAACGCGCTGTAGCTCATCCCGTTCAGACGCGCGGCGGCGTTGATGCGGGTGATCCAGAGCTTGCGGAAATCCCGCTTCTTGGCCTTGCGGTCCCGGTAGGCATAGACCCACCCGCGCTCCACGGTCTCCTTCGCAGCCTTCCAGAGCTTGCTCCGGCCGCCGAAGGCGCCCTTGGCGGCCTTCATGATCTGCTTCTTGCGCTTGAGGCGCACGACGTTCGACTTGACGCGAGGCATCGGTCGGTCTCCTTAGGCCTGGAGGAGGCGCTTGAGGTTCTTCGCCTCGCCGTTCGTCGCGACCGTGGTCGGACGACGGAGATTGCGCTTCCGCTTGGCGGTCTTCTTGGTGAGGATGTGGCTCTTGTAGGCCTTGAGGCGCCGCACCTTGCCCTTCCCCGTCACGGAGAAGCGCTTCTTGGCGCCCTTGTGGGACTTCATCTTCGGCATCGGTCGGTCCGTCCTTAGCGTGGCGTGAGGATCATCGTGAGGGCCTTCCCCTCGAGCTTCGCCGCGGTCTCGATCTTCGCGACATCCGCAAGGGTCTGGGCGACGCGCTCGACGACCGCCATACCCAACTCCGGATGCGCGATCTGCCGACCGCGGAACATCAACGTCACCTTCACCTTGTTGCCGTCCGCGATGAACTCGCGCGCATGGTTCACCTTGGTGTCGAAGTCGTGCTTCTCGATCCCAGGACGGAACTTCACTTCCTTCAACTGGATCACGTGCTGCTTCTTCTTCGCCAGCCGCGCCTGCTTGGCCATCTCGAACTTGTACTTCCCGTAGTCCATGATCCGGACCACCGGAGGGCGGGCCATCGGCGCGACCTCGACGAGGTCGAGCCCCGCCTCCACCGCCATGCTGAGCGCCACATCCACCTCGAGCACGCCGAGCTGCGCGCCGTCGGACCCGATCACACGGACCGGGCTGATGCGGATCTGCCGATTGATGCGAGGGCCACGCGGCGCCTGCTTGGTCTCCTGGATACGACGGCTCCTGCGAGAGGGAAAACAGAAACGCGGACCCCGCTCACGGAGCCCGCGCACGCACGAGGCCGTCCCGGCGTGACGACGCCGACGGCTCGAGCCTTCGAGGACTCCTGCAGCACGACGCCCGAGGGCGAAGGCCAGAGGGTGGGGTGCACACCAGCGCACCCGCTTGACTGGATTGTCCGCTAAACCTAGGCCGGCTCGATGGTTAGGTCAAGACGTCCCTTCGCGTCCGGACGGCGGGCCACACGCCCCCACGCGGTCACCGCGTCGTGCTCGAACACCAGCAGCCACCCTGCCGCCTCCGCCTCGGCCCAGAGCGCGCGCTTCGACTCGAGCGTCCGGAGCGGCTCGACATCATACCCCATGATCCACGGCAGCGGGACGTGCGCCGTCGTCGGACAGAGATCCCCGAGGAAGACCGCCGTCTCCCCGCCGCCATCAATCACGATCGACTGATGATGCGGCGTATGGCCAGGGGTCGCCCGCATCCGGATGCCAGGAACGAGGTCACCGCCGCTCTCGACCAGCTCGAGCTGCCCCGAGGCACGCAGCGGCTCCCAGTTCCGGGGGAAGTAGCTCGCCGCGGTCCGCTCGTTCGGGTGCATGGCATAGTGATGCTCCCCCGCGTGCACGAGATACCGCGCGTGCGGGAAGGCGGCCTCCATGGTGCCATCCGCCGCGAGCCGCGTGTTCCCCCCGGCATGGTCGAAGTGGAGGTGCGTATTGATGACGACGCGCACGTCGGCGGCGGTGAACCCCGCCGACGCCAGTGCGGCGTCCAGCATCGAGCGATGCCCCGGCACCGACGCCTCGATGCCGTAGATGTCGAGGAACTTCGCATCCTCCTTCTCCCCCACGCCGGAGTCGATCAGCACGAGCCCCTCGGGGTGCTCGACCAGGAGGCACCGCATCCCGAGTGCGATGCGGTTCCGCTCGTCGGCGGGGATGCGCCGCTCCCAGAGCGGCTTCGGCACGACGCCGAACATCGCACCGCCGTCGAGGCGCTGCCCGCCGGCCTGCAGGGCGTGGATGGTGAGCGCGCCGAGGCGGCGCGATTGATGCAGGGGAGTCGGAGCGGCCATGCGCTCAGGATACATCGGCGCGGCGCCGGAGCCGAGGGGGTGCGCACCGCCTGCCCCGCCCCCCCTGGGACGCGACGGGCATCGCACCGCCAACCCCGTCAGCCGGCACGCGGAGCTCGTGGCGCGACGCTCAGGCCCCGTCGGCGCCGTCGCTCGACGCGGGAAGCGCCCGCCGTCGCTTCGCGCGCGACGTCCCCGCTGCCAGCCACGCATCGAGCTCCTCCCACGTATCGATCCCCTGCTGCGCGAGGTCGAGGAGCATCCGCTGCAGGACCGCCGCCGTCGCGAGCGCGTCCCCGCTCGCCCGGTGGCGGTCGTCGATGGTCACGCCGTAGTGGTGCGCGACGCTGTCGAGGTTGCGGCGCGGCAGATGCCGCAGGAGTCGACGCGCGAGCCGAACCGTGCACAGCTGCCCCGCGACGATCCCGGCGAGGGGATGCGGCGCGACGCGCCCGAACTCCGCCGAGAGGAAGCCGAAATCGAACCGCGCGTTGTGCGCGACGAACACCCGGTCTGCGAGCACCGCCGCGACCTCCCCCGCCACGTCGGCGAAGGTCGGCTGGCCTCGCACCATCGCATCGTCGATTCCCGTCAGGCGCGTGATGTGCCACGGGATCGGCCGACCGGGGTCGAGGAGCGAGTGGAACGCCACGGTCGAGACCCCCTCGTGGACCGTCACCACCGCGAGCTCGGTGACGCGGTCGGCGCCGCCGGGCTGCCCGCCGGTGGTCTCGACGTCGACGACGGCGAAGGGGAGGGCGTGGAGTCGCACCCCGTGAAGCTAACGGCGAGCCGCGTACCCCCCAGTGCCTCCGCGATTGCGCGGTCGTGTACCACCCGAACGCCCCCAGACGCCGATGTCGGCCCGCTCCATTCGACTATTGACCCCGAGGCCCGGCGGCATAGCTTGTGAATGATTTCACAAGCCTCCCCCCCGCGTGAAACACATCGCTGACTCCACCGTCCGACGCCTCTCCCTCTATCTCCGGTTCCTCGAGGAGTTCGAGCGGCAGGGCCACACCACCATCTCGAGCGGCGAACTCGCCCGCTCGGGTGGGACGACCTCGGCGCAGGTCCGGAAGGATCTCTCGTTCTTCGGCTCGTTCGGCAAGCGCGGCCTCGGCTATGCCGTCTCCGACCTGATCGCCTCGCTCCGCCACATCCTCGGCCTCGAGGCGCGTTGGCCCGTCGTGATCATCGGCGCCGGCAAGATCGGTGCGGCACTCGCCCAGTACCGCGGCTTCGGCACCCACGGCTTCGACGTGGTCGGCGTCTACGACACCGACCCCGCCCGCGTCGGGGAACCGCTGAACGGCGTCCGGGTGCGCCCCGACGCCCAACTCGAGGCCGACATCGCCGCGCTCCACCCGCGCATCGCGGTCCTCTGCGTACCTGGTGAGGCAGCCCAGCCCGTCCTCGACCGCGTCGTCGCCGCCGGGATCCGCGCCGTGCTCAACTTCGCCCCGGCCGCCCTCGTCGCCCCGGAGGGCGTGTCCGTCCGCACGGTGAACATGGCGACGGAGCTCGAGGTCCTCGCCTTCGCCCTGACCAACCCGGGCAGCTGAGCCTCGATCGCCGCGGGGGACGCGCGGCGGTCAGCGGGCGCGCAGCAACCGCGCGAAATCCTCGGGGGCCAGCGTCTCGGGGCGCCGGTCGGGGGTCAGGTCGGCACGCGCGAGCAGCGCATCCGCGGCGTCGGCATCGAGCGACCAGACCGTGCGCACCACGCGGCGGAGCTGTTTCCGTCGGAGCCCGAAGGCCGCCTGCACGAACGTGCGGAACGCCGCTTCCTCCGCCTCGGCGATCACGGGGTCAGGCCGCGGCACCACCTCGAGCACGGCGGACTCCACCTGCGGCGGCGGCGTGAAGGCGCCCGCCGGCACCCGAAAGAGGCTCCGTACCGTCGCGAGGGCCTGGAGATTCACCGACAGCGCGCCATAGGCGTCGCTCCCCGGCGCGGCGGCAGCGCGGTCCGCGACCTCCCGTTGCACCAGGTACACGGCGCGTCGGGCCCGCGGCCGACGCAGCGCATGGAAGAGAATCGGGGTCGTGATGTTGTACGGCACGTTCCCCGCCAACAGGTAGCCCTGCACCACACTCGCGCCGGCCGCCGTGGCGAGCGCGCCGAGGTCCTGCGCGAGGACGTCGCCCTCGACGAGCGTGAAGCGCGATTCCCCGCCCCACCGCTCCCGCAGCACCGGGATGAGATCGCGGTCGAGCTCGATCGCCACCACGTGCCCGGCGCGCGCGAGCAGCGCCTCCGTCAGCGCGCCACGACCCGGTCCGATCTCGACGACCGTGTCCGCAGGCGTGATCGCCAGGGCGTCCGCGATGCGCGCGAGGAGCCGCGCGTCCGTGAGGAAGTGCTGCCCGAGCCGCTTTTTCGGGCGGGGGAGCGCGCTCACGCGCTGCGCAGGACGACGACGGCCTGATCGTCGTGGGGACGGACCCGCCCGAGATGACCGGACACCTGCGCGAAGACACCGTCGACGATGCGGGACGGGACTTCGCGGCGCCGGGCGACGAGGACATCGAGCACCGCCGCCTCACCGAGCGCGCGCCCCTGCACGTCCCGTGCGTCGCTCACCCCGTCGGTGAAGATCGCCAGCAGATCCTCCGCGGGGTCCCATGGGCTCGAGGCGACGCGGAGTGGCTCGGTGCCGAGCCCGAGCGCGGGATCGGTCGCGGCGAGCCGCTCCGTCCGGCCATCGCCCCGGATCACGAAGGCATGCGGATGCCCCGTGTTGGTCCAGCGCACGACCCCGCCGCGATGATCGACGATCACGTAGCAGAGCGAGAGGAACATCTCGGTGTCGGCGAGTTCATCTCCGACGGTGGCGAGGATCGCCTCGACGGTCCGCGCGGGATCGTCGCTCCCGCGCGCGTGGATCGCCGCGGCACTCATCACCAGCGCCATCACGAGGGCGGCGCGGTAGCCGTGACCAGAGACGTCGCCGAGGAGCACGCCGGTGGAGCCGCCATCGAGGCGGAAGAGATGATAGAAGTCGCCGCCGACGCCCTCGGCCGCCTCGACGCGCGCGGCGCATCGCGCCTCGGGCGCCACCGCGGTTCCCTTCGGGAGGAGCCGCTGCTGCAGGTCGGTCGCGAGCCGCATCTCCGACGCCAGCCGCTCCTGCTCGAGGGACTGGCGCACAAGCACCCCGTTCTGGATCGCCGAGCCGATCTGCGAGCCGATCGCGGCGATGAACTTCTCGTCCCCGGCGGTGAACGGGAGCCCGCCACGGCGGCCCGAGAGGCAGATGACACCGACGGGCAGTCCCCCCTCCGGCGTCGTCCACAGAATGGGGACGGCGAGGAGAGCGCCGTCTCGGAACGGCACCTCGAATTCGCTCACGAGGACCCCGTCGTCGACGAGCAACGCGTGCCGGGTGCGGTAGACGCGGGCGAGCACACTCACCGGATGATCGACGGGAATCGTCCGCGGCTCCGCGCCGCGCGGCACACGGAGCGACGTTACCGGCACCAGGAGCCCCGACGCGGGGTCGTGGCGCACCAGCGCACCGTATTCCGCCCCCACCGTCTCAGCGACTTCGAGCAGGATCCGTCGCGCCGCCGCCTCGAAGGTCACCGTACGACTCAGGATCTCGCTGATGGAGTAGAGCAGCGTGATCTCCTCGTAGCGCTCCGCGAGCTCGTCAGCGGCGCGACGCGACTCCCATTGCGCCTGCAGGACTTCCGCGAGCGCCGGCGCGAGCACGGCGAGCCAGCGGCGCGTCTCGGATTCGTCCCGCACCGGACCGAGTCCGACCCACGTGGGGGATCGCCCGGGAAGCCGTGCCACGAGCTGACGCCCGACGGCCGCCGGCCGCATCACCGGGGTGCCGTCGTGGGGCACGGAGGCCACGTCGGGCGGGGTGACATCACCGCCGGTCGCCGCGATCACCTCGATGCCGCGGTCGGGCCGCAGCTGCTGCCAGACGACCACGGGCGTGGCGAACCCTGTCGTGAACGCGTCGAGGATGCGCGCGACGTCGCTGGAGGCCACGGGTCAGCGCCGATGCAGGGTGAGCCGCACGATCGTCCCCACCCCACGCTCGCATCGCACCTCGTCCATCAGCGCGCGCATCAGAAAGAGGCCGCGGCCATCCTCGCGCGCGAGCGCGTCGGGGGCCGTCGGGTCGCCGGTACACCCCTCGAGGTCGAATCCCGTTCCCTCGTCCTCGACCTCGACGATGAGTCGCGTGGCATCGACCACGGCGCGCACCCGGACCTCCTTGGCCCGGTCCTCGCCGTTCCCGCGCAGCATCGCGTTCGAAATTGCCTCGGTCAGCGCGACCGGGACGTTGAGCGCGAGCTGTCGGCCCGTGAAGGCGTGCTGCCGGCACCGCTGCACCACCTCTGAGACGATGCCCTCGATCCGCCCCACATCGCTCGGGACGCGCAGCTCGAGCGCCGCGGGCGCGGTCACGGACTAGAAGCCCTCAAGGGCCCGCTCGCGCGAGGCGGCGATCTGGAAGAGCGCATCGAGCTTCGTGAGCTCGAACAGGGTGAGCAGGTCGTCGCTGAGCGAGGCGAGCCGGAGGTCACCGCCGAGCTCGCGGAGGCGCTTCGCCAGCGAGACGAGCACGCCGAGCCCGGAGCTGTCGATGTACGCGGTGCCGGCAAAGTCGACCACGACCTTCCGCACCCCCTCCTCGACGCGATCGAGGACGGTCTGCTTGAGCTCCTGCCGGTTGCCGACAATGAGCGGGCCGTCGACGGCGATCACGAGGACATCACCCTGCATCTCGACCTGCAGACTCATCGGGACGGCGCTCCGGGGGTCAGGAAGGAGAGGAACCCGCGAACTTCGCGCGCAGCGCCCGCGCCACCGCGGGGTGGACGAGGGCGTCGATATCGCCGCCGAAGCGGGCGACCTCCCGCACCAGCGACGAGCTCACGTAGCTCACCTGCACCGAGGGCACCATGAACATCGTCTCGAGCCCCGGCGAGAGATGACGATTCATCAGGGCCATCTGGTACTCGTACTCGAAGTCAGCGACGGCCCGAAGGCCGCGGAGGACCACCGAGACGCCGATCTCTTTGGCGAAGTCGACGACGAGCCCGCGGAAGGCCCGCACCTCGACCCGCGGGTCATCCTCGACCGCGGACCGGATCAGCGCCATCCGCTCCTCGGCGGAGAAGAGCGGCTGCTTCGAGACGTTCACCGCGACGCCGACGACGAGGCGATCGACGAAGCTGAGCGACCGTCGGATCAGGTCGGCGTGGCCGTTCGTGATCGGGTCGAAGCTGCCGGCGTAGAGTGCGACTTTGGGCATCTCAGGATCCGGTGCGGTAGAGGGTGATCGCCGTCTCGCCGTAGACGCGCCGGTCCGCCGTGGCCGGTCCCTCCGGCGTCGGCAGCATCAGCGCCGCCTCGTGCTCGACCCCAAAGATCGCCGCGAACGGCGCCGCGAGCCAGCGCTCCGCGAGCGCGAGGGCGATCCCCTCCCCGTACGGCGGGTCGGCGAACGCGACCGTCCGGGCGACGCGCTCCGGGCCGGCGGCGTCCTCGGCGTCGATGCCGGGCGAGGCGGGACGCCCGCCCCCGGTCCCCGTGCCGCCCGCGATGAAGCGCACCGCCTCGGCCCGGACGACCGTCGCCATCCCCTCAGCGCCCAATCCCCGGATGTTCTCACGCAGGGTCGGGAGCACGCGCGGGTCGCGCTCGACGAACGTCGCGTGCGCCGCGCCGCGGGAGAGGGCCTCGAGTCCGAGTGCCCCCGAGCCCGCACAGAGGTCGAGCACCAGGGCTCCCTCGAGCACGGGCTGCACGATGCTCATCCAGGCCTCGCGCACCCGGTCGGCGGTCGGGCGGACGTGCCCCGCATTCGGGACGCGGATGCGCCGCCCACGCCACGCCCCCGCGACGATCCGCAGCTCAGCCATCGGACGCGCCCGCGGGGCGCAGGTCCTGCACCACCGCCTGCAGCACCTCGGCGCCGCGGAACCGGTTGAGGTCGAGCTTGTACGCGAGGTCGAGGGTCGCCCCCGCCCGCACGAGCGACGATCGCACGCCGAGCCCCCAGGCGATCGCCTCGAGCGGCTCGCCCGCACGGTCGATGGCGAACTTCACGCCATCGGTCCCCACGCGGCGCGGGGCCCCGACCACTGTCACGCCCCGCGAGACCAGCACGGGGCCGGGGTTCCCCACCCCGAAGGGCTCGAGATGACGGAACGCACGCTCGAGCCGGGCATCCGCGGCCTCGAGCGGAACCTCGAGATCGGTGCGGAGCCGCGGCACGAGATCGTCAGCGGTCTGCCGCGCGCACGCGACCGCATTGAATCGCTCCGCGAAGGCCGGGATCCGCTCGGGGGTGATCGTGAGCCCCGCCGCCGCGCGATGCCCGCCGTGCTTCACCAGCAGGTCGCCGCACTCGGCGAGCGCCGCGTGCAGATCGAGCGCCCCGTTCGAGCGCCCCGACCCCTTCCCGACGCCGTCCGCCACCGCGATCAGCATCGCGGGGCGCCCCGTCGCCTCGACCACGCGTGAGGCCACGATGCCGATGACCCCGGCGTGCCAGCGATCCGAGTGCAGGACGAGGCCCCACTCACGGTCGAGGTCGCGACGGGCGACCTCGGCGAGCACCTCGTCGAGGATCGCGCGGTCCATCGCCTGCCGCTCCTGGTTCAGCTCCTCGCACTCGCGTGCGATCGCATTCGCGGTCGCCTCATCCTCCGCGAGGAGGAGCTCGACGCCGCGGATCGCCTGTCGGAGCCGACCGAGCGCGTTGAGGCGCGGGGCGAGCGTAAAGCCGACGCGACCCGCGGTGAGGGCCGTCGCATCGAGCCGGGCCGCGCGAATCAGCGCGCGGAGCCCGACGAGCGTACTCTGCGCCATCCGCTGCAGCCCGTGCCGTACCAGAATACGGTTCTCGCCGCGGAGCGGTGCCACGTCCGCGATGGTGGCAAGGGCGACCAGGTCGAGGAGCGCGTGCACCATGCCGTCATCACCGCCGAGCCGGCGGCAGACCGCGAGGCCGAGCTTGTAGGCGACGCCGACGGCGGCGAGATCCTTGTCCGCCGAGGGGCATTCGGCCCGCCGCGGATTCACGAGGGCGAAGGCAGCAGGGAGCGTCGGCCCCGGCAAGTGGTGGTCGGAGATGATGAGGTCGATCCCCGCCGCGCGGAGTGCATCCGCCGGCGCGACGGCGGTGGTGCCGCAATCGCAGGTGAGCACGACGCGCGCACCGACCTCCCGCGCTCGGGCGACCCCCGCGGGCCCGAGATCGTAGCCGTCTCGCAACCGATCGGGGATGAAGGGGACGACATCGCCGCCGAGCCGGCGCAGCACGCGGGTGATCAGCGTGGTGGAGCAGATGCCATCGACGTCGTAATCGCCGTGCACGAGGATCCGCTCGCCCGCGCGCACCGCGGCCGCGAGGCGATCCGCGGCCACGGCGAGGTCCGCGATGGTCTCCGGCGCTTCGATGTCCGCGAGCGCCGGGCGGAGGAAGCGCTTGACGGCGCCGAGCTCGGTGAGCCCACGCGCGGCGAGCAGCGCGCAGACCTCGCGCGGAACCGCCGTCTTCCCCGACTGATCAGCCGCGGGTCGTAGCGCGTCCGCGAGCGCGTCCGTCACCCCGTCGGGTGCGGCGGGTGGCGGCAGCCACCGCGCCGCCGGACGGGTCCGACTCACCCCGCGTGGTACATCAGGACGCCGCACGCCTCGCAGAGCTCGATCACGGTGCCCGTCGACATCACGTGCCGCCGCTGCATCGGGATCGCCGTGTCACAGGCGCCGCACGCCATCGCATTCAGCGGCACGAGGACGTGCACGCGCCGCTTGTTGCGGATTCGGTCATAGCGCTGCCTGAGCGCGGCCGGGACTCCCTCCGCCGTCGCCGCGCGCTTCGCCTGCGCGGTCGCGAGCTCCCCCTCGATCGCGGCGCGCTCGCCGGCCACCTCGGCGCGGGCCGTCGCCTGATCCGCCTCGCACGTGGTCAGCTCCGCCTCGGAAGCGCGCAGCGCGGCGCGCTGCTCCTCGAGCTTGCGCGAGAGCGCCAGCAGGTCGCTCTCCTCCCCCGCGACGATCGCCTTCGCCTGCTCCATCTGCGCGGCGGCGGCCGTGGCCTGCCGCATCGTCTTCACGGAGTCGAGCTGCGCCTGGTTCCGCGCGATGAGCTCGCGGTGCTCCGCGATCTTGTCGCGCAGGAAGGCCTGCTTCTTCTCCTCCGCCGCGACCGCCGTGCCCTGCCGTGCGATCACATCCGCAATCCGCTGCCGCTTCGCATCCAGTTCCCGGATCCGGGGCTCCAGGGCCGCGAGCCGGGTTTCGAGCTCGTGGATCGCAAGGTCATCGTGCTGGAGCGCGAGCAGGGATTGGATGTCGGACATGTCGGGAGCGGAAGGCGGTCACGTGACGCCGCGGCGACGCCGCGGACAGAGGAACATTCGCCAAACCGGCGACGCCTGTCTACGGCGCGCGCCGTCAGCGGCGACGGACACTCCCCCACGACGGCACACCGAGGGCGCGTTTCTCATCCGCCAATCGCTTGATCCGCAGCGTCAGCGCGTCCTTCTCCCCACCGTCGGCGAGGGGGAGGAGCTGCTCGAGCGCCCGGACCCGGGCGTCGAGCGCCCGGCCACGGAGCTTCCGCACCGCCCCGTCCACGGTGGCCCGTGCATCGACCACCGCCGCCGGCTCGCCACGGAACTCCTCGTACACACGCACCGCCGTCGCGGGGAGCCGCTCCGCGAGCACCTCCGGCGCCGCGTCCGGGCCGAGGTCGAGCAGCGCGACGTACAGCGCCCGGTAGACGTCGTCGCGGAACGCGGCACCCGGTCCGGGCCCGTCCTCCCACGCCGCGACCTCCCCCCCGTCCCCCTCCGCCGCCGACGCCTCCTCCTCCTCGAGTTTGCCGACCTCCTCGATGATCCGGTCCATCCAGACCGGCTGCGTGAGCGCCACGCGCAGCAGATCGGCCTCGGCGCTCGCCTGTTCGACCGTCGAGCGGTACGGGCCGGCGACCACCGTCGGCGTCACAGCGGGCGCGCCAGGCTCCGCGGCCGGCGACCCACCACGACCCCGCGCCTCGCCGCCGGACGCGGCGCGCACCGAGGAGCTCCGACGCACGGTATGCAGCTCGGCGAGGAGCACCTCGCGCGCGATGCCCGCCGCCTCCGCCGCGCGGGCGAGGTAGAGGTCGCGGGTGACGGGATCGCTCGCGGCGCGAATCGTCGGCAGGAGACGGTCCAGCGCGCGCCGTTTGCGCTGGAGGTCGGCGAACCACCCGGCGCGTTCGAGCAGCTGCACCTTCCGATCGAAGACGTCCATCGCCCCCGCGATCACCGAGGCGACGGCGGCCGGCCCCTGCGTGCGCGCGAAGGTGTCGGGATCCTCCCCGTCGGGCAGCGTCGCGACCCGCACCACGAACCCCTTGGCCAGCAGCACGTCGGCGGCGCGGAAGGTCGCCTTCTGTCCCGGCCCATCGGCGTCGTAGAGCAGCACCACCTGCCGCGTGTAGCGCCCGAGCAGCTCCGCCTGACCCTCCGTGAGCGCAGTCCCCATCGGCGCGACGACGCCTTCGACGCCGACGCTGTGGAGCCGGATCACGTCGAAGTATCCCTCGACGAGCACCGCCTGCTCCGCCTTCCGGATCGCGTGCCGGGCGCGGCCGAGGTTGAAGAGGAGCTTCCCCTTCTGGAAGATCTCCGAGTCCGCGGAGTTCAGATACTTGGGTTCGCCAGGGCCAATCAGCCGGCCGCCGAACCCGACGGTGTGGCCGCTCGCGTCGAGGATCGGGACCATCAACCGCTCGCGGAAGCGCGGCCGCAGTGAGTCCGCCTCCTCGCGCGCGACGAGGAGCCCGGCGCCGAGGAGCCTTTCATCGGTGTACCCGAGGGTCGCGAGCTGCGCGCGCATCGCCTGCGGGTCGCGCGGGGCGAACCCAATCCCGAAGGTCTCGGCCAGGGCCCGCGAGACGTCGCGTGAGGCGAGATAGGCGCGCGCGTCAGCGCCCGCGGCGTCCTCCCACAGGGTGCGCTCGAAGTACGCCCCCACCGTCGCCTGCAGCTCCCACATCGGCTCGCGGGGATCGGGCCCCTCCTTCCGCCGCTCGATCTCGGGGACCTCGATGCCCGACTTCGCACCGACATGCTTCACGGCCTCGACGAAGGTCATCCCGAGCCGCTTCTGCAGGAAAGTGAAGACCGAGCCCTTCTCGCCGCAGACGAAGCAGGTGTACCCCTTGCCGGGGACGACCGAGAAGTTCGGGCCCTTCCCCTGATGGAACGGGCAGGGCCCGCGCCAGACGGAGCCCGTCTTCTTCAGGCGGACATGCTCGCTGACGATGGCGACGATGTCGGCCTGGTCGCTCACCTGTTGGACGATCTCGTCGGGGATCACGCGAACTCCGCGATGGTGACGCCGGCGCCGCCCTCGTTCCAGGCGCCCAGCCGGAATTGCGCGACGCGACGGTCCTTCGTCAACACCTGCCCGACCCGTTCGCGCAGCGCGCCGGTCCCCTTCCCGTGGATGATGCGCAGCTGGCGGAGGTCGGCCCGGATCGCGGCGTCGAGCGCGTGCACGACGAGGTCGTCGACCTCGTGCACGCGGACGCCGCGCACGTCGACCTCCGGCTTCGCCTCGAGCTCGGGCACGTCGATGATCGCGACCTTCTCCTCCCGCAGATGCCGCGCCGAGAGCCGCCGGAGCGTGGCGAACGGGACCGTGAGCTTGAGCGAACCGACGGCGACCACCGCTTCCGCGCCGCGTCGCTCGAGGAGGCGGCCGGCCTTCCCGCCGAGCGTCCCCACGGCGACCGCATCGCCGGCGGTGGGGGCACCGGCGGGCTCGGCCTCCGCCCCGACGGGCCCGGCGCTGGCGAGCCGCGCCTCCCGCTCAGCCGCATCGAGTCGGTCGAGCGCCGCCTGCTCCGATGCGGCGAGTCCCTCGAGCGTTCGGCGCGCCGCCGAGGCCTCCGCCGACGCCGCATCACCCGGCGCGGCGCGCAGCCCGGCGATGGTCCGTTCCACCTCACGCCGCGCGTCGAGCAGATATCGCCTGGCCTCGCGGCGCGACTCGCGCTCCACCTCGCGCTCCCGGGCCTGCACCGTTCCCTCGCGCTCGGCGAGGCGCGCCGCCCGCGCCTGCAGGTCGGCCTGTTGGGCCCCCACCTCGCGCTCCTGCGCACCGAGCGCCGTCGCGCGCCGTTCGACGTCGGCGAGGAGCGCGGTCAGGTCGCGCTCGATCGTCGGGATCCGGGCCTCCGCGCGCGCGAGCACCGCCTCGGGCATCTGCAGCCGACGCGCGATCGCGAGCCCGTACGAGCGCCCCGGGATCCCCTTGATCAGGCGGTACGTCGGCGCGAGCCGCACCTCGTCGAACTGCAACGAGGCGTTCACCACGCCCGGGACGTCGCCCGCGAGCTCCTTGAGCGCGCCGAGGTGCGTCGTCGCGATGGTCGTCGTCCCCCGCGCGGTGAGCGCCTCGAGGATTGCGCCGCCGAGCGCCGCGCCCTCGAGCGGATCGGTGCCCGACCCAAGCTCGTCGATCAGGACGAGCGCGTCCGCCGACGCCTCGGCGAGGATCGCCGTGAGGTGCTTGAGATGCGCACTGAAGGTCGAGAGCGACGCGGCGAGGCTCTGCTCGTCACCGATGTCGGCGAAGACGTCGTCGAAACAAGGCAGCGTGCTCTCCGCCCCGACGGGCGCGGGGATCCCCGCCTGCACCATCAGCGCGCAGAGCGCCAGCGCTTTGAGGAGCACCGTCTTGCCGCCGGTGTTCGGCCCCGAGACGAGGAGGGTGCGCTCGCTCGGATCCATGGCGAGGTCGAACGACACCACCGCGATGCCCTGCGCGAGCAGGAGCGGGTGACGGCCGTCGCGGACGTGGAACCCGTCGCGTGCGGCGACGAGCTCGGCGTCGGCGCATCCCGTGGCCAGCGCGTAGCGCGCACGTCCGTAGAGGGCATCGAGCGCGATGAGCGCCTCCAGCGCCGCGACCAGCGCCTCCCGGTCGGGGCGGATGGCGTCGGTGAGCTCGCGGAGGATCCGCTCGCACTCCTCCGCCTCCTCCCGCTCCAACTCCCGGATGCGGTTGCCGGCCTCGATCGCCGCGGGGGGTTCCACGTAGAGCGTCTGCCCCGAGGCAGAGCTGTCGTGCACGAGCCCACCCACGACGACGCGACCCTCGCGACGGACGGGGATGACGTAGCGCCCGTTGCGGAGCGTGACGGAGCCGTCATCGACGCGATGATGCGCCTCGAGGCGCGCCATCACGCGCTCGAGGAGCCGGACGAGCTCCCCCTCGGCGCCGCGTCGCTCGCGGCGGATCCGACGCAGCGCGGGCGAGGCGTCATCGCGGAGCTCCCCCTCCTCGGTGAGCACGCGCTCGAGCTGCTGCTCCACCGCCGGCCGCGCCACGAGCGCGTCGGCACAGGGCGCCAGCAGGCCGCGCACCATCGCCGGGACCTGCTCGGCCCGGAGCGCGAGCTGCGTGCGGCGCGACGACACGAGCAACGTGATGAGATCGCGGAGCTCGAGGCCGCTCCAGACCGTCCCGGGCACGCGGAGCCGCGTCAGCGCCGCCCCGAGGTCGGGAATCCCCTCCGGGCGCCATCCCTCCTCACCGGCGACGAGGGCCCGCATCGCGCCGACCTGCCGATGGATGAGGCGGAGCGCCGCGAGGGCGTCCTCACGCTCCGGGCGCGTCCCCCCGACGCGCAACGGGCGCAGCGCGCGGATGCGCGCCGCGCCCGGACCACTCGACGCGAACCCTGCGACGTGTTCGAGGAGCCGAGCGAACTCGAGGACGTCGAGGGCGTGCGGCTGCACGGTCACTGCCCCGGCCCGAGCTCCTCGCGCGCGATCCGGTTGAGGACGGCGCCGTCCGCCTTGCCCTTGAAGGACTTCATCAGGGCGCCCATGACCGCCCCAAGGGCGGCCGCGCCGGCGTCGACCGCCGCGCGCGCCACCGCCCGCATCTCCGCCTCAGTCGGCGCGGCGGGCATCCAGGTCTCGAGCGCCTCCGCCTCCCGACGCTCCGCAGCCGCGAGTTCCTCACGACCGCCCTGCTGGTACATCTCCACCGACTCCCGTCGGCGCTTGATGGCCTTCCGCAGGACCTCCACGACATCATCGTCGGTGAGGTCCCGCTTCAGTTCGATCTCACGGTTCTTGAGTTCCGCGAGCACCGTGCCAAGGAGCAGGACGCGGTCCTTGTCCTGCGCCTTGCGGGCGTCCAACAGCTCGCCCTGCACGAGCGCCATCAACCCGGCCATGTCAGTACGAGCGGGTCCGCTTGGTCTTCCGCTGCGCGGCGTTGAGCTTCCGCTTGCGCTTCTCGCTCGGCTTCTCGTAATGCCGATGCTTCCGCAGGTCCGCGAGGATCCCGGCCTTCTCGCACTTCTTCTTGAAGCGCTTGAGCGCGCGCTCGAAGTTCTCGTCCTCGTGGATGATGATCTCCGACAAACTGACTTCCCCCCTTGGATGGCGGGTCAACGCCGGTTGGGGTACGGGTGGTGAGAGCCCCTGAAGTTATGGCATGACAAGCGGTTGGGCAACCCGAGCCACCTCGGCGAGCACGCCGGCCCGAAAGGCTTCGACCGAGAAGCGCTCCGCCCGGGCCCGGCAGCCCGCGGCGGTAATGCGCCCATCCGCCCACGCCGCCTCCACGCGACGCACCCCGTCCCGGATCGCCTCGGGCGTCTGGACCTCGAAGAACGCCCCCGTCCCAGGCCCCGCGTCGGCACTCACGATGGTCTCCCGCGCCCCGCCCCGCCCATAGGCCAGCACCGGGATGCCGCAGGCCATCGCCTCGACCGGGACGATCCCGAAATCCTCCTCGGCGGCGAAGACGAACCCCCGCGCGCCCTGTAGGACTTCACGCACCGCGGCCCGCGGGAGATGCCCGCGCCATTCGATGTTCGCCGCGCCGCGGGCCGCCGCCTCCACCCGGGCCCGCTCCGGCCCGTCCCCCACGACCACCAGCCGATGGGTCGGCAGGCCGGCGAACGCCTCGACGATCAGCGGAATCCGCTTGTACGGCACGAAGCGCGAGACCGTGCACCAGTACGGCGCGCCCGATGTCGCCGCGCCCGGTCGGAAGTATGCGGTGTCGACCGGCGGGTACAGCACCGTCGACGCGCGACCATACGCCCGTGCGATTCGGTCAGCGATGAACTCGGAGATCGCGACGTACGCCGTCGGCCGGCCCGCCGTCGCGAGATCCCATCGTCGTATCCGCTCGAGCAACGCCCGCGCGAGCCACCCACGCACCCCGCGGTCGAGCCCCGTCTCCGCGAGGTACGACTCCCGCAGGTCCCACGCGTAGCGCATCGGCGAGCAACAGAGGCAGAGATGCACCTGCCGCGGTCCGGTGCGCACCGACTTCGCCACCGCGTGCGAGACGGAGATCACCAGGTCGTAGCCACGGAGGTCGAGCGACGTCACCGCCATCGGCAGGAGCGGCAACAGGGCACGATGCCACCGCGCGGCACCGGGGAGGCGCTGAAGGAACGACGTCCGGATCGGTCGTCCGTCGAGGCGGGCCCGGAGCGAGGGCACCGGGTCGGCAAGGAGCGCGAACTGGTCCGCGGCGGGGAAGAGCCGCTGCAGCTCGACGGTGATCTCCTCGGATCCCCCGTGGGTGAGGAGCCACTCATGGACCAGCGCGACCCTCATCCCGGAGGCCAACCGAGGGCGCGGCCGCCGAGGAGGTGGAGGTGCAGATGCCCGACGGTCTGCCCCCCGTCATCCCCGGTGTTGATCACGCAGCGATACCCGCCCTCCGCGACCCCCTGCTCCCGCGCGACCCGCCGCGCGAGCGCCACCACCGCGCCGAGGAGGACGGGATCCTCAGCCGCGTCGAGCGACGACAGGTGCGCCCGCGGCACGACGAGCACGTGCACCGGCGCCTGCGGCGCGATATCCCGGAACGCAATCGCCTCCGGCGTCGATGCGACGATCGTCGCGGGGATCGTCCCGGCGACGATGCGACAGAAGAGGCAGCCGGGATCGGTCGCGGTGGGAATCAGGTCGGACACGATGCCCTCAGCGTGAGGTGGCGGTGGGCGCGTCACCGAGCGCGACGCGGACGGCGGCGAGCGCGGCGAGGCCGGCGGTCTCGAATCGGAGGATGCTCCGCCCCAGAGACACTGGGATAAACCCAGCCGCCACGAGCTCCGCGCGCTCCGCCGGCTCGATGCCACCCTCGGGACCGAGGGCGATGGTAACGGCGGGCGCGGCCGGCCCGTCAGCGGCGGTCGGTTCAGTCGCAGCGAGGCGCACCGCCGTGACCGCGCCAGCGAGACCATCGCGCAACGGTGCCCCCTCGCCGTCGAGGAGGAGTCGCACGCCCTCAGGGGCGGCGGCGAGGGCGGCGGCGAGCGCGGCCTCGGGATACATCGTCGGCGCCCACGCGCCGCCGCTCTGCTCAAGCGCGGCGGCGATGCGCCCGCGCACCCGCTGGTGAAATGTCGGCCCCTCGCCGCGCGGCGTCACGTGTTTCGAGCGCCGGAAGAGCACCGGTCGCCAGGTGGTCAGTTCCAATTCGGTCGCCTTCTCGGCGAGCCAGAGCATTCGGTCCTTGTCCGCCACGGGGAGCAGCAGGTGCACCGGCGGCGGAGGCGCGATCGTCTCGACGGCGTCAACGTGGACCGTGGCGTGCCGCTTCGCGAGCAAGGTCAGCACCCCTGCCCCGCGGCTCCCACTCCCGTCGAGCAGCCCCACGCGCATCCCGGTGTCGAGGCGACGGACGCGCAGATGGTGGGCCGCATCCTCGCCGAGCGTCACCGTCTCGCCGCAGGCGAACGGCGCATCGCTCACGAAGGTCGGCAGACTCACCGCACCGCCCGCACCGACCACCACACCTCCTCGGCGTCCTCCGCGACCACGCGCCAGCCCTGGGAGGCGAGGGCCGCGAGCATCGCCGGCCGCTCCTCCTGCAGGATCCCGCTGAGGATGATCTCCCCCTCGGGCGCGAGCGCCGACGGGAGGGAGGGGAGCAGGTCGAGCAGCACCGACGAGATGATGTTCGCGAGAATCACGCGCACCGGCGCAACGAGGGGGAGGAGCAGCGCCGCATCCCCCTCCAGCACCGCCACCTGCGAGGCGACGCCATTGCGCACGACGTTCTCCTCCGCGTTCGCGATGGAGTCGACGTCGTTCTCGATGGCGAAGGCACGGGACGCCCCGAGCTTCACCGCCGCGATCGCGAGCACCGCGCTCCCCGCCCCGAGGTCGGCGACGGCGTCCCCCGGGCGGATCGTCGCCTCGAGGAGGCGCACCACACCCCGTGTGGTGGGATGCTCACCCGTACCGAACGCCATCGCGGGCTCAATGACCACCGTCGTCGCGGCGGGGAGACCGTCGGCAAGCCAGGGCGGCGCGACGGTCAGCGCACCGAGTCGATGCGCGCTGATCCGCGTCCGCCAGGCGAGAGACCAGTCCACGTCCTCCAGCGGCGAGACGGTGATGGTCGCCGCGTCGTCCGCGTCACGAAGCGCCCGCGCGAAGGCGTCGACATCGGCGCTCTCCGGAAGATGCGTGACCAACGTCGCCCCATCCTCGTGCACCCCCTCGGCGCCGGCGGCGAACATCGCCGCGGTCACCCCGTCCACCTGGTCTGGCGCGCTCGGCGCGCAGACGACGCGATGCCAAGTCATCCGCCGATCGCCTCCTTCATCTTCGCCCAGAACCCCTTCCCGCGCGTCTCGGGCGGAGGCTCGAGCACCTCGCCGAGCTCGCCGATGAGGCGCTTCGCCTCGCGGTCGATTCCCTGTGGCGTCCAGACCTGAACCCGCACGTGGAGATCCCCCTTGCCGGAGGCGTTCACCCTCGGCAACCCCTGCCCGCGGAGGGTGAAGACCTGACCGCTCTGCGTCCCCGCGGGGACCTTCAGGTCGAGCGGCCCCGTGATCCCGGGGACCTTGATCGCCGCGCCGAGGACCACCTGCGGGAAGGCGACGAGCGCCTCGCAGTAAAGGTCCTCACCGTCCCGCTCGAAGCGCGGATCGTCGGTGACATCGAAGACGACGATCACGTCGCCACGGGGCCCGCCGCGCACCCCGACGTTGCCCACACCACGCATCTGCATGTACTGGCCCGTCGCAACCCCCGCGGGGACGCGGATGTCGAGCGTCTGCTCGCCGCGAACGCGGCCCTCACCGCGGCACTCCGTGCACGGGCTCGCAATCGTCGTCCCCTCGCCCCGGCAGCTCGGACAGGGACCGACGCTCACGAACTGACCGAAGAAGCTCTGCTGCGCCCGCCGGACCTCGCCCTGACCACCGCAGGTGCCGCACCGCTGCGCCTGCGTGCCGGGCTCCGCCCCCGCCCCGTCGCAGCGCGTGCACCCCTGCAGGAGCTTGAGCTTCACCTGCTTGGTAACCCCTGCCGCGACCTCCACCAGCGTGAGGCGCAGGTCAAGCTTCACATCCTGCCCGGCGCGCGGTCCGCTGGCCCGACCGCCCCCACCGCCGCCGAAGAGGTCGCCGAGACCGAAGTCCCGCATGAAGATGTTGAGCGCGTCAGAGAGATCGACGTGCTGATATCCGCCACCACCGCCGCCGCGCAGCCCCGCCTCGCCGTACCGGTCGTAGGCCGCCCGCTTTTGCGCGTCGCGGAGCACGTCATAGGCCTCGGTGACGGTCTTGAACCGTTCCTCGGCCTCCTTCGAGCCCCCGTTGCGATCGGGGTGGTACTGCATCGCGAGCTTGCGATACGCCTTCTTGATCTCGTCGTCGCTCGCGTCACGCGCGACGCCGAGCGTCTCGTAGTAATCCGCCATCAGGTCAACAGGTCCGAGACCAGCGAAGAGGTGTGGGCGACCAGCGCGATCACCTTCTCGTACGGCATCCGCGTCGGGCCGATCACCCCGATGACGCCGGTGAGACTGCCCGCCGTGTACTCCGCGGTGACGAGGGTGAGGCCACCGAGCAGGGTCGTGCCATGCTCGCCGCCGATGGTGATGGAGACCCCGGGCTGCGCCGCACGGGCGCGCAGTGCCGTCGCAAGATGCGACCGGGTCTCGGTCAGAGTGAGGAGGCGCTTCATCGATTCGCCCGAGGCGAACTCGGGCTGGTCGGCGAGGAGCGACGGCTGCCCGAGGAGGACCGCATCGTCCTCCGTCGGCGCACCGACGTCGAAGAGCTGCTCCCCCTCCTGCACGAAGATGTTGAGGAGCTCCGCGGAGCCCGGCGCGTCAGTCACCCGAGTCGGCGCGGCGTCCCGCAGGCGAGCGCCGAGGGTGCGACGGATCTCCGCCAGCGAGTGCCCCGCGAGCCGTTCGTTCAGGACAACTTGGACCTCGGCGATTGCGGGATCGGCGATCTCCCCCGGGACTTCGATGAAGATGGTCCGGACCGTGCCGCCGACGAGCGTCAGGACGAGGATCAAGCGGTCGGAGGTGAGGCGCACCAGCTCCAAACGTTGGAGGATGGTCTGGTCGAGCCGTGGGCCGAGCGCGACGCCAAGCTCCTGCGTCAGCACCCCCAGGGACTGCGCCGCGCGTCGCAGGATGTTCTCGATGGTCGATCCCCCCACGGCGATCTCCCCCGCGAGCATCTCCCGCTCCCGAAGGGGCAACGGTTCGACCCGCATCAGCGAGTCGACGTAGACGCGGTACGCTTTGTCCGTGGGCACACGGCCGGCCGAGGTGTGCGGATGGAAGAGGAACCCCTTCTCCTCCAGATCGGCCATCGTATTGCGCACGGTCGCCGGGGACACCCCGAGCCCGAACCGCCGGGAAATGGTCCGCGAGGCCGCCGGTTCAGCCGTCTCCACATAGCAGCGAACGACGGCCTCCAGCACGGAGCGCTCCCGGTTCGACAGCTCGTGAAGTGACATAAGTGGAAGATTACGAACGACTTCGAGCGGCGGTCAAGGCGGCGGCGAGTGCGTCGAGCCGGAGCCATCCCTCGGCGGTCAGCCGCAGGCGTCCAGCAGGCTCAAGCACGGCCCACCCATGCTCCATCCAAGGGGTAACCGTCTTCATGTCACTTTGATAGACATTGAGGCCATCGATTGTCCGAAGCCCCAGGTACACCTCCTCCGCGTCGCGCTCGGCGGAGCCGATCGGCTCACTCCCGTCGACCGGATCGCGTCCTGCCGCCTCGGACCACGCCGCGTATGGGGCCAGGTTCCAGCGACGGACTGCCCCGTCGAATCCATGCGCCGAGGGCCCGAGGCCGAGGTATGGAACCCGCGTCCAGTACGCCGAGTTGTGACGGGCCCGGAAGGAGGGGCGGCCGTAATTGGACACTTCATAGTGTTCGTACCCAGCCCCCGTCAGCCGGTCGTGGGCCCGCAGGAACTCCGTCGCGTGCCGGTCCTCGGGCGCCTCCCGGACCTCCCCCCTGGCCGCCCATCGCCCCAGCGGCGTATGCGGCTCGACCGTCAGGCCGTAGACGGAGAGGTGGGTCGGGTCGAGCGCGAGCGCGAGATCGAGGTCGCGATCCCAGTCCCGCTCGAGCATCTCCGGAACCCCCGCGATGAGATCGAGCGAGACGTCCGCGATGCCTCCATCGCGCAGTGCGCCGACGGCCGCAGCCGTCCCGGCCGCATCGTGCCCGCGGTGCATCCACCGAAGGACCTGCGCGTCGAACGACTGGACACCGAGCGACACCCGATTCACCCCGGCCATGCGCCAGCGCCGCACCGCGTCTGGGGTGACGTCCTCTGGGTTCGCCTCCAGTGTCAGTTCAAAGTTTTTCCACAGAGTTGTGGAAAAATCACCCGCCCCGAGTGCCTCACCGACGCGCCGGAGGAGGTCTTCCACCCCCTCCGCCCCGAGCAGCGAGGGGGTGCCACCGCCGAGGTAAAGCGTCCGCAGTTGCCCGGGAACCAGGCGCACCCCCCGAGACAGGATCTCGGACAGAACACTTTCCACATACTTATCCACAGGAACAGACTGCCGTACCGCGATCGAAAAGTCGCAGTAGGAGCATCGACGCCGGCAGAAGGGAACGTGGATGTAAACGTGTTGGAAGTTTTCCACAGGGGAGGTCAAGCTGTTGTGAAGTCATGGACTCAGGAGGCTCAGTCCGTCGCCAGTGGAGCGCGGCCAACTGAGGGGATGGGCCACTGAGAATGATATGAAGTGAATTGTCAAACTTATATTTTACAACGATTTATGATATTTGCCTCAAGTGTATTGTCAGTTCAGACTCGCTCATCCAGGAAAGTCGCGCCCTGCACCGCGTACCGGGATGTTTTGTCTACCTTGAGCGCGCCAGGTCATCATCCAGCATCCGCCTCGCGAACTGGGCGAAGCCTTCCCCTTCCCGCTCGTCCGGCGATGGGTCGGCCGACACGGAACTGTCAGCAAACCGAGACACCTGTTTATGCTGGATCGTCACACCAGCTAACGCCAGCAGGTCGGCGGGGGAACGGACAATCTGCGCCCCATCGAATATTAGCTGGTTTGTCCCGTTGGACTGGGCGACGTCGATGCGCCCAGGGACTGCCGCGACGGTTCCATTGAGGTCGAGGGCGTGCGTCGCCGTGTTGATGGCGCCGGATTTGTGATCGGCCTCGACCACCACGACCACCTTGGACAGCGCGGCGATCAGCCGGTTCCTCCTCGGAAAGCACCCCCGGAAGGCTGTCGTGGCTGGCTCGACCTCCGAGACCACTGTCGCGCGCCGGGCCAGCATCGCGTGCAGGGCCCGGTGGCTGACGGGGTATGGGACGTCCACCCCGGTGCCCTGCACCGCAATGGTCTCACCCCCGGCTTCCAGCGCCGCGCGGTGGGCCGCCGCATCGATACCGCGCGCCAGCCCCGAGACGACCACCAAGCCGGCGCGGGCGCAGGCGACCGCAAGGTCGGTGGCCACCCGGATGCCGTATGGGGTCGCCTCGCGTGTACCGACGATGGCGACGTGTCGATCCGGGGCTCCACGCAGCGCGGCGGGCTCACCGAGGAGCCATAAACCGGCGGGTGGGTGCGAAACATTGCGGAGCACCGCCGGGAGGGCCTCGATCGCCACCCAGCGTGGCGTCGGGGCCGGCCCGGCGGCAGGACGGCTCACCCGGCAGTCTTCCGCATCTCGAGGAGTTTGGACCACCAGGCGGCCTTCAGCTCGTCCAGGCCCATCCGGGCCGGTGCCGAGATCGCGAAGAGGCCGAAGGCCTCGGGGGCGGAGATCTCCGGGATGTAATGCTCCCCGAGCAGGTCGAGCTTGGTGAACACCACGCAATGCGGGGTGGCGGCGAGGGCGGCCGAGTGCTGCCGCACCTCGTGCCGGAGCTGGTCGTACTCCGCCTGCCAGTCCATCGCGTCGATCGGAATCAGGAAGGCGAGGAGGCGGGTGCGCTCGATGTGCCGGAGGAACTGGAGCCCGAGGCCGCGCCCCTCGTGCGCCCCCTCGATGATCCCCGGGATGTCCGCGACGACGAAGGTGCGGGCGTCGCTGAGCTGCACGACGCCGAGGTTGGGCTGGAGCGTCGTGAAGGGGTAGTCGGCGATCTTCGGGCGCGCCGCGGAGATGACCGAGAGCAGGGTCGACTTCCCCGCATTCGGCTGCCCGACGAGGCCGACGTCGGCGATGAGCTTGAGTTCGAGCTCCAGCGTCCGGAGCTGCCCCTCCTCCCCGGGCTGCCATTCGCGCGGCGCCTGATGGGTGGCGGTGACGAAGAAGGCGTTCCCCTTCCCGCCCCGTCCGCCCTTGGCAACGAGCATCGTGTCGCCGTGGGACAGCACCTCGCCGAGGCGCTCCCCGGTGTCCTTGTCGCGGATCACCGTACCCGGCGGGACCGGGAGCGTGACATCGTCGCCGGAGGCACCCGTCTTGTTGCTCCCCATCCCGTGCTCCCCGCGCTCCGCCTCCCAGTGGTCCCGGTAGGTGTAGTCGAGGAGGGTCGCGAGGTTGGAATCCGCGCGGACATAGACATCGCCCCCCTTCCCGCCGTCGCCGCCGTCGGGGCCGCCCATCGGGGCGAACTTCTCACGGCGGAACGAGGTACACCCCGAGCCACCAGTGCCGGCGCTGACCCGGACGGTGACGAGATCTATGAACACCGGACGCTCCGCTGGGACGAGGACGACTGCGGTTCAGGAGAGGCGGACACGCGACCAAGATCGGCGCGCGCGCGCCGCGGACGGAATCGATGCATCGCGCGCCGGATCAAACGGCCGCGACGGGGCGGAGCTCGCCGACGACCGCTCCCCGCGTGTTGCGGATCCCCTTCCGGACGAACTCCGCGAGCCGAGGCGGGAGTTCCGACGGGAGCACCTGCAGTTGCTGGAGCGCCACCAGGACGGCGGCGTGCTGCGCCCGGAGCGCCCCGTCCTCGACCTTGAGCGCGAGCCCGAGCCCGAGCGACGGGACGGCGACGGAGTGGACCCCTTCGGCGCCGACCTTCGCGATGATGGCCCCATCGGTCTCCTGCAGCAGGAGCGTGTCGAACCGCTCCGTCCCGCCGAGCAGATGGGGATGCGCGCGCACCGCGGCGGCGATCCGCGCGGGCACCGGCTCGTCCGCGGCGATCGCGCGAGCCCAGCGCGCGTAGGCGAGCGCCATCCGCTCGAGCGGCAAGGCCATCACGGTGACCCCGCAGCCATCGACGCCAATGGGCATATCGTCGAGCGGGACGCCGGTCCAGGCCGAAACCTCGCCCAACGCATCTCGCTGCACGGGGTGGTCCGCGCCCTCGTAGCCGCGGAGGGACCAGCCGGCCGTCTTCGCGCGCGCGAGCATCGCAGCGTGCTTCCCGGAGCAGTTGTTGTGCAGCCGGGTCAGCGCGACCCCGCTCTCGCGCCACAGCTTCGCCCCGCGGGAGGACAACGGCTCATGGGGACCGCAGGCGAGGTCGCCTTCGTCGAGGCCGAGCGCGGCAAGCATCCGCGCCGCGACAGCGAGGTGCTCGGGCTCGCCGCCGTGCGAGGCACAGGCGAGCGCGAGCTCTTCCGTTCCCCACCCGAGGGCATCGAAGCCGCCGCTGGCGAGGAACGGCATCACTTGGAAGAACTTCGCGCAGGAGCGCCACATCGTGACGAGCCCGGGGTCGCGCGCCGCCGCGAGGAGCGTTTCGTCGGGCCCGATGACGGCGGCGTGGACGCGGTGCACAGATTCGACGATGTCGCCGCGGGTGACTTCGATGTCGAGACGGAGTGCGAGCATGTCGAAGACTAGTCGATTCGCGGCGAATCCGGCGACGAAGAGAGGAGGTCGAGGAGTCGTGCCCGGGTGTTCTGCGATGGGTCGGTCAACACCGCCTCCAGGAGGTGTCGGAGGCGGAGCCCGATCGCGCGCCCTTCCACGATGCCGACCGCGCGCAGATCGTCCCCATCAACGGCGAGGTCAGCGATCGTGAGAGGGTCTCGCCACGCCGTCGCGAGGATCGCGCGATGCAGTCGACGCCACCGGTGCGCCAGGGCGGATCGCATCGTCACATCCTCCCCCGACAGGCTGCCGCGAGCCGCCGCGACCCGGATGGCCGCTGGTGCGGCCAGGCGCCCGACGGCCGCGACCCATCGACGCCGCTCGGCGGGATCTGCGAGCATCACCTCGACGGCTGGGAGCGTCCCGACCCCACGCGCCACGTCGAGCGCGAGACGCATCTCCACGTTGCTGAAGCGGAGCGACTTCAGCGTCCGCTCGAGGGCCACCGCCGGCGCACTGCCTGGCTCCGCGAAGAGCGCAGCGAGACGGAGCGGCACCCGGGCGGGCCGACCCGCCAACGGGCGATGGGCGAGCGAATCAATGGCGAGGAACCGTGCTGGGGGCGCCTCGTGGATCAGCGGCACGAGCGCGGCGAAGATGCCGGCGGCACGATACTGCTCGAGGGTGCGCGAGGGGCGTGCCACCTGCGCCATCACTTTCTCCAGCTCCTGCTTCACGCGCTCCATCGACAGGCGATGCAGATGCGGCGCGCTCTCGCAGATCGCGTCCCACGTCGTCGGGTCGATGGCGAAGTCGAACCGACCAGCGAACCGCAGGGCGCGCAGCGCGCGCAGCCGATCCTCCCGCATCCGCTCGGCCGGCGCGCCGACGGATCGAATGACGCGACCCTCCAAGTCGGCTCGCCCCCCAAACGGGTCCCGGACCTCGAGACGATCCGCGTGCACAGCGATGGCGTTGATGGTGAGATCGCGCCGGGCAAGATCCTCGTCCAACGAGGCACCGAAGCGCACCACCGCGTGGCGCCCGTCGGTTTCCACATCGTGTCGGAAGGTCGTCACCTCGTGGAGGACCCCATGCCGGTCGAGGACGCCAACCGTCCCGAAGGCGATGCCGACCGGCACCGTCCGCCGGAACAGGCGTTGCACCTCCTCTGGCCGGGCACTCGTCGCGATGTCCCAATCAAGGGTCGCGATGCCGAGGAAGGCGTCCCGCACCGCCCCGCCGACGCACCACGCCTCGTGACCCGCGCGCTCGAGGACGCGACAGATCTCCCGGACGGCGTCCGGCGGGACGAGGCGAGGGGCACGCGGCATCTCCGACACGATGGGAATGGTCATCGATCAGGATGCGGGCGTCGAGGGGCTGGCGGAGCCCTGGAGCATCGCCGTCACGGCGTCGAGAACCGCCGTCGGCGGGACGTCAGCGAGGCACCGATTGAATGCACACCGCGCGTAGCCGAAGCCGTCGTAACACGGAGCACACGGCAACCCTGCGGCCGCGGAGACGACGCGAACCGGCGCCCAGGCGGGGATACGCTCCTCTGGCCTCGTCGGCCCGAAAAGCGCGATCGTGGGCGTCCCGGTCATGATCGCAAGATGCAGCGGTCCGGAATCATGTGTGAGGAGAAGCCGGGCGGCCGCGATCCGGTCGAGGGTCTCCGATACGGACTCGCGGCCGACACGGTCCACCACCCCTGGCACCGCCCGTCGAATCGCATCCGCCTCGGCGACGTCACCAGATCCACCGATCAGGGTGACGTCGTGGCCGGAGGACACCAGTGCCTCCGCCACCGTGACCCAATGGCCAATGGGCCACCGCCGGAGCGCGTCGTTGCGTAACACGTTACGGGCACCGCCGGGAGCGAGCAGGATGGCAGGTGAGTGAACCGCCCCCCCACGTAGTGTCGGCAGCGGTCGGTTCATCTCGGGCGGCTGCGGGGCGTCGACCCTCGTCGCCCTGAGCAGATCCGCATACTCGTCCCCCATCCAGCGGCGACGGAGCAGCCCCGCCGCGGCCCCGGCCTCTACCGAACGGAAGTGTCGACGGACCCGCGCGCGGGTCGCGCGGACGACGACGCCGTACCGAGCGTCCGAGTGGCAGACGAGCACCTCATCCCAGACGCCGGCCCCAATTCGCCACCAGCTCGTCAGCAGGGCGCGAGCTCGCGTGAGCATCCCTCCACGCAACAACGCTTCGGCCGGTACCGCGACGACCTCCGTCACCCCATCGAACCGGCGGACGATGGGTGCCAGCGCTTCGTCGACGACCCAAGTGATTTTGGCGGCGGGCCAACGCGCCAGGATAGCGGGCACGAGGGTGCTGGCCATCACGACATCACCGAGGGCCCCCAGCTTGAGAATCAGGATGCGCGGGCCGTCGGTCATCCGGCTGGGATCCGTTGACCGCGGGCGGCAACCGCGAGGCCACACAGGAGAATCGCCCCGCCGAGGAGCGTCGAAGGCGATGGAACCTCCCCAATCGCGGGGACGGCCCACGCGAGCACGGCGGCCCCAACAGGCTCGCCAAGGATTACGAGACTCACGACATAGGCGGGCACATACCGAAGCGCCCAATTGAAGCCCGTATGTCCCAGGAGCATCGGACCCGCCGCGATGGCGAGGAAGAGCGGCCAATCCCCCGCCGAGGTGGGCCGCGCTGGCGCGTTGGTGAGGACCACGAGGAGCAGGACAACCAACCAGCAGGCCCCATAGACCAACCCGACGTACGACCAGAGCGGCAGACGCGCGCGCAGATGGCGACCCACCACGTAGTAGATCCCCACCGTGAGGGCGCCCACGATCGCGAGCAGGTTCCCGACGACCGACGACGGTCGCGCTCCGTCGGGGGCAACCTCCCCGACGGCGACGATCACACCGCCGACCATCGCGAGCACAAGTCCCAGGCCCTCCGCCCGCGTCGCGCGTTCCCCGAGGAGCCAGGCCGAGCCGGTGACGATGATCAGCGGGTGCAGATTCACCAGCACCACGCTCGCGGCGACCGACGTCAGCCCGAGGGAGGCGATCCAGCTCCAAAAGTGGAGCGCGAGGGCGGCCCCGGCCGCCGCGGCGAGCCCAAGGTCCCGACGAGACACCGTGCGGAGTGCGCGCCATTCCTCCGTCCATGCGAGTGCTACCGCGACGATGGCGAGCGAGAAGGTCAATCGCCAGAAGGCAATCGTGAGCGGCGGCGAGGTCGCCAATCGGGCCAGGGGCCCGCTGGTGGACAGGCCGACGACCCCGAGACACAAGACCACCGGGAGGAGCCGGGGTGCGCGCATGGGCGAACGATGGCAACTTTCCCGATATGCCGAAACCCCTCGCCGTCTCTCGCGATCGACTGGAGGCCCTCCTCTCGGCGCCCGCCGCACGGCGCTTGCGCATCGCCGTGATCGGCGATGTGATGCTGGACACCTACCTCCGCGGTGACGTGGAGCGCATCTCCCCCGAGGCCCCCGTACCGGTCGTGCGCGTCGCATCGCGGACCCACGCCCTCGGTGGTGCGGCGAACGTCGCGCAGAACGTCGCGGCGCTGGGTGCGACTCCAGTGGTGGTCGCCACGGTGGGCACGGATGCGGCCGCCGAGCAACTGCGTGTGATGCTGGACGCGCTCGCAGCCGACACCGCGGGAGTGCTCACCACCACGCGCCCCACCACCACGAAGACGCGCGTGGTCGCCCGCGGTCAGCAGGTCGTGCGGGTCGATGAGGAGGTCGATTCCCCGCTGGGACCCGCCATCGAGGCCACTCTCAAAGCGGCGGTGGACGTTGCCATCACGTCGGCGGATGCGATCGTATTGGAAGATTACAACAAGGGGGTCCTCTCCGAACCCGTGATCCGACACGCGATCGCCGCGGCCCAGGCGAAGACCATCCCGGTGGTCGTCGATCCCAAGTATCGGAACTTCTTTGCCTACGGCGGCGCGACGGTGTTCAAGCCAAACCGGCGCGAGCTCGAAGCTGCCCTCGGCGCCTCGCTCGATCTCACGCACCCGGACGCTTTGGTCGACGTCGTCTCGCGCTTGGGGGTCGAGCGGCTCCTCCTGACCCTCGGTGAGCACGGCATGGCCTTGGTGACGCCCTCGGGCACGGTCGAGCGCATCCCAGCCGTGGCTCGTGAGGTCTTCGACGTGGTGGGCGCTGGTGACACCGTGACGGCCTACCTAGCGACGATGCTTGCCGCCGGGGCTTCGTCCGAGGAGGCCGCCATCATCGCCAACGTTGCGGCGGGCTTGCAGGTCGGCAAGGCGGGCGCGGCGACGGTCTCGGCGGCCGAGGTTCGCGATGCGTGGTGACGTCCCACTGCTCCGGCTCGGTTGCGTCGCGCTCGTGCTCGGGTCGACGGGCCCGCTCGCCGCGCAGCCTGCAGTGGCCGCTGGAGTCCGCACCGTGGTCGGGGCGCACGACCCGGGCCACGTCGACGGCGCGGACGCGATCCCCGGACTCGAGGTCCGAAGCTGGTACGACGGGCGAACCCGACGTGCGTCTTGGCGGTGGCGAACCGAAGTCGCGTACACCCAGCTCCGCCGCCCGAGGCAGGATGCCCTCGGGCGCTACACCCTGAACGAGAACGGCTTTGATCTGCACGTCGGGCTTCGGCGCGCGTTCCGCGTCGCCACCGCGACCGGCTACGCGGTGGCGGGTCCCGTGCATTCGATTCGGGCCGCGTGCGGCGTGGATTCGAACATCGACGGCAACGGGCGCGTCCCATGCCCTGACGGGCCCACGCAGCGACTCGGGGGCCTTCTGGGCGTCGGCCTCCGCGTCACGTCCGGCTCGACCTACGAGTGGCTCGTGGAGGGACGAGTCCTCCGCGGTACGGTCGGCGCCCCGACCGGAACGACCTTCTCCTTCTCGGTCGGATTACAGCGGCGCTGACGACGCTCCGGGGTCTTCTCGCGTGGGGTGACGGGCCACGAACGGCGAAGGGCGGATTCTCGTCAGAGAACCCGCCCTTCGCTTACACAGTGCCAACCTTACCTTGCCTTACGAGGCGCCAGCCGCGCGCGAGATGGTCATCAACGCGTGCCGAACGCCCGCCATCGCGGCCGGCGGGCTCGCCGGGCCACCGGCGATCGCGTTGTTGTACGCCGTGATCGCGCTCTGCAGGGCCGCCAGCCGCGCCACAGGCGTCCGCGCATTGTTGACATCCGCGAGACTCTGTGCGAGCTGAGACGAGACACCAGCCGGGATTCCGGATCCCTGAAGAATCGTCGCCAGCTGGGCACCGTTTCCACCAAGCGCCGCAGCGATGGCACCGGCAGTCTGAGCAGGCACCGTCACCGTTCCACCGCCGGGGGCCGTGACTGTGACGCCCCCGGAAGCCGAGAAGGTGGTGACCAGGCTCGCCGCCGCCGTCGAGACAGCCGCACCTGCGGCATTGGTGGCAGCAGGCGACGTCGCCGGAACGCCGAACGGCGCGACGCCACCGCCCGCCCCGCCCCCGATGGCCGGGATGGTGAAGTCCGAGCCGGAACCACCCTGCGCCTGCGCCACCGACGCGAGGAGGGCCAGCGCGAGCGAAACCTTCGAAAGAGAGCCGGTCATGGCAGTGTAAAGAGAGGGGAAAAGAGAGGTCAGCTGTTGCATGGGGTCACCTCAGGGCAGCGGGGTGAGTTCCACGCGGCGGTTCTTCGCGCGGTTGGCCGGCGTCGAGTTCGGGACCAGGGGCTTCTGGCTTCCATACCCCTTCGCCGTCAGACGCGCCGCATCGATTCCCTTCGAGATCAGGTAGGCGCGGACCGCGTTCGCCCGAGCCTGCGAGATCCGGACATTGCCAGCCGCCTGCCCCGTGTTGTCGGTGTATCCACCAACCTCCACGCGGAGCGCCGGCTCGTCCTTGAGCTGCTGCACAATGACGTCGAGGCGCGCCCGGGACTGCGGACCGACCACCGAGGAACCGGACGGGAAGGCGACGCCTTCCAGCACGAGTGTCCTCGAGGTGGCGAAGACCGACGGGCAGCCAAGGGGGTTCACCGCCGAGCCGGCCGGGGTGTTCGCGCAACGGTCATTCGCATCAATAACGCCATCCTTGTCGGCGTCGGGCGGCGGAGGCACGCAGCCGTTGGCCGTCACCGCAGTCCCGGCCGGGGTGTTCGGGCACGCATCGACCTCGTTGGGGACGCCATCCTTGTCGTCGTCCGGCGGCGGAAGCGGGCACCCACTGCCATCAACCGCCACGCCCGTGGCCGTGTTCGGGCAGGTGTCCTTCGCGTTCGCAACGCCGTCCGCATCGTCATCAGGCGGCGGGAGCGGGCACCCGCGAGCGTCGACCGGCGTGCCGATCGTCGTGTTCGGGCACGCATCCGCCGTGTCCGGAGTACCGTCGGTGTCCGCATCGGGGGCCGGGCGCTCCTCAGCAACCACCGGCACCGGAATCGCGACGCCCGGCTCGCCGGCCGGCGCGACAACCGCGGGGCGGCGACCCGGCGTGAAGCTCATCCCCACGCCCAGCGTCATCCGCATGCCGTCGCCGGCCATCCCGAGCACATCGACCAGCGCGGGCGAGATGGTGATGGGCAGCGACCGGAAGGGCGCGAAAGAAAGGCCAAGGTTGAGATCCTGACCGGAGTAGTCGGCGATCATCGACATCGTCGGCATCACGCGAATGGCCGCCGAGGCGAAGACGCCCACGCCACTCTGGTCGGTCACATCTTCCGGCGCGAACCGCGTCGTGCCGATCCCGCCGTTCAGGGTGACCATCTTCCCTGCCACATCCGTCACCGTGGAGACGGCGGCGTAGTAGGACGGGTCGACCGTCGCCTCACCCGCCAGCGAGATCCCCTCAACGCCAAGGCCGATACCGACGCCGTTGCTGAGCGTCCGATGCGCCTTGAACGCGCCGTACATGCGCTCCGTGAAGCCAGACCGGATCGTCGAGGCCGACGCCACGACCACCTCGAGCGCCACCTTCTTCGCGTCGAAGAAACCGGCACCGAACGAGAGCGAGCCGTCCGGGTCTCCGCCGTACCGCGTCGAGTTCTGGTATCCGACGCCGACAAAATAGTTGCCGGCGCTCGGACCGAAGCCGAGCGGCGAGCTGGCGGTGACGCCAGGCTGCGCGCGCCCCATGTCCGCGCCGATCGCTGTGGGCATGGGAAGGAGCCAAGACTCGCGGCCCTGCGAGGCGACGATGCTCGGGAACGCGAGCAGGGCCGCGGCGAGGAGCGAGGACTGGGGACGAAGGAACATCTGGGGATCTCCGCGGAAGTGGAGAGAGATTGGATAACTGCTGTGGAATCTGGTGATGCCGGACCAGATACCTACTTTGACTCGAGATGAATGTCCGGCCCGCGCGGCAATCTGTCAAGAGAGGCTTCACCACGCCGAACACCCAGGCATCGCCTGACGTGGGCCGGAGCCGGCTGCTAGTGCGACGAGCACAGGAGGCCGCAGTCCCGTTCGAGGGCCCGCACACTGCCCCACGTCCCTGCGACGAGGGTTAGCTTTCCGAGGTCGGGCCCATAGCTCAGCGGTTAGAGCAGCGGACTCATAATCCGTCGCGCGCAGGTTCGAATCCTGCTGGGCCCACTTGGTAATGGCGCCCCTCCGTCCGGCCGAACCGCGCGGAGGGCTGTACCATTCATGCGTGCGTTGTTAATCTACCGTCGTCGGGCGCGTAGCTCAGCTGGTTAGAGCGCTGCTTTCACACAGCAGAGGTCGGGGGTTCGAGTCCCTCCGCGCCCATCAGTGCCACCGGCAGGACGAGTGGCTACGCGCCTCGACCGACCGAGACCAGCAGCGCGGTGGCTGAGATCAGTGCGCCGACGACCACGCTGGAATATTGGTCCCACCACGACCGGCGGCCGACGAACACTTCGTCCCCCGACACGATGTCGAGCGCCGTCAGCTTCGCCTCGGCCGGAGCTCGCTCGAAGATGAGGCGGCCCTCCCGCAACACCCGAAGACGCCGGATGTCCCCTTCCGGTGACACGCCCTCCGCCGCCGCGATGACGCCCGCGAGCGACGCAAAGGGATCCACAAGGTGAATGCCGGGGCGGTTCACGTGCCCCAAAACGGTCACCCGCCGCTTGGGCCAAAACTCGACCATCGGCCGACGCAACTGTTGCGCATACAACACGCGGAGCGAGTCACTGAGGAGACGCCACGGGACGCCGGCGACGTGGAGCTCCCCGAGCAACGGCAGGACCACGATGCCGCGCTCGCTGACCATATACCCGCCCTCCATCTTCAGAGCGGGATCGACGCTCCGCACATCAATGACGTCCCCCGGCCGCAGCACCAGCGCGGCAACGTCCGGGTCCTGAGCGCCTGCGGGCCACGCAAGCACAGCGAGTAGCGCGAGCACCCCCGCACCTCGGAGCGCTCGCGATGACCAGATGGACGACCACCGGTACCAAACCATTGGGCTAAGGTAATCACACGGACGACCACATCGCCAACGCAACGCCCGAGGCAACACCTGGCGGATGGAGGAACGCGAGTAGCGTAGCTGGAGAGTTATCCCGACGGCGTGTGGCGGTTGTCCGCACGCCTCGTTGCTCGTATTCTTTATTGAGGTCTCTCCCCCGCGACGCGACCTTCCCGTGCTCAACCCCAGCACCTTCTCCTGATGGCATCGCCGGCGCCTTCTCTCCCGAATTCCATTGATCTCGCTCGCGCCGTCGGCCCGATGTCGCTCGGGTCACAGCCGGGAGCCGTCATCGTTGTCGGTCGCGAGGCGGACATTCCGCGCGCGCTCGAACACCCTGCGCTGACGGCCGGGAGTCGCGTGCGGGTCGCGGGCATCGTCTCGGTCGACCCGGAGTCCGAGGACGCAGCGGCGACCGCACGGGCCCTCGCCGACCTGCTTCGCCAGGCTGATGCTGGGCTCATTCTGGTCGCTGGCCCAGTCGGCACCTCTGTGATGCGCGTCATCTCGGACGCTGCACTCCTCAATCGGTGTGGCCTGCTCGCAGTCATGCCAAGCGAAGTCGTAGCCGGTCACGACCCCGTCATCGTGTGGGCGGGCGAGCGTCCACTCGTCCAGTTGCAGGCCGCCGGTCGTCCCACGTGGCAATTCGCGGTCAAGCGAGCCCTCGACCTGGTCTGTGCGGCCGTCGGGCTTGTGGTGCTGGCGCCTCTCTTCGTGCTCACCGCCGTGCTCCTGCGATTGGATTCCCGGGGACCCATTTTCTTCCGCCACCAGCGCGTGGGCTTCCGGGGAACCGTCTTTAGCTGCCTTAAGTTCCGGACGATGGTGTCCGACGCCGAGGCGCGCCTCACCACGGACACGGCACTGGCGGCAACGTATCGGCGCAACAACTTCCGGGTGCCTGACGACCTCGACCCGCGTGTGACTCGTCTCGGTCGGATCCTCCGCCGGACCTCGCTCGACGAACTGCCACAGCTCATCAACGTCCTTCGAGGCGAGATGAGCCTGGTAGGCCCGAGACCAGTCGTGGCGGAGGAGCTGAGTCATTTCTTGGGCGCGGAACGGATGCTCCTCTCGATGCGGCCCGGCATGACCGGACGGTGGGCGGTGTCCGGGCGCCACTCGGTGGCCTACCCGGCGCGCGCTGCGATGGAGTTGACCTACGTCCGCGAGTGGTCGCTCGTGCACGACGTCGAGATTTTGGCGAAAACCGCGGGTGCCGTCCTGCAGTACGGCACCCGAGCCGACCTCAACTAACCCCCATGCGTGCCATCTCTCCTGTGCGCACCGCGCTGATCGGCGCGGCGCTTGTCTTGTTCCCCGCACTGCTCCGAGCGCAGGGCGGGTTACCCAATGCGGCGCAGGCGCAGGCCATGTTGCAGTCGCGCCCGGAGCTGGCGACGCAGTTGCGTCAGCGGGTCATCAGCAGCGGAATGACGCCGGAGCAGATCCGAGCGCGACTCCGGGCGCAGGGCTACCCCGAGAACTTCCTCGATTCCTATCTCGGCGGCATGCCAGCCGGCAGCGGCGGCTCTCCGTCTGAGGATGAGCTCACCGCATTCCAGCGCCTTGGCCTGACGGGAGCGGAGGATGATGCCGCCCTCCGCACGATGTTGCGGTCAGGAGAGGACTCTGCCGGCCCGGCCCTTCGGCTGGCACCGATGGTCCGCGATGACACCACGCAGCGCGCCGAGAGTGACAGCGCGGCCTACCGCCTCTTCGGCCTCGAGACGTTCCTGAACACCTCGAGCCAATTCCTGCCGACCGTCGACGGGCCGGTCGACGCGAACTATCGCCTCGGTCCTGGCGACCAGCTCGTGCTGATCCTCACGGGCGAGGTCGAACTGGCGCATGCGCTGGATGTCGCGCGCGAGGGCTTCGTGGTCATCCCGCAGGTGGGACAGCTGAGCGTCGCGGGACTGACGATGACGCAGCTCGAGAACCTCCTCTACAGCCGTCTCTCGCGGAGCTATTCTGGGGTGCGCCGCGGCGCCGATGCGCCGACGCGATTCTCTATCAGCGTCACGAAGCTCCGGACGATCCAGGTCTTCGTCACGGGTGCCGTCGCGCGCCCCGCCAGCTACCGTGTCTCAAGTGCCGCCACGGCGATGACGGCGCTGTACGCCGCCGGCGGTCCGACGGAGGCCGGCACCCTTCGGAACATCGTGGTGCGGCGTGGCGGTCGGGTCGTCGCCTCACTGGACGCCTACGATTATCTCCTGCGAGGGGACAACGGCAACGACCCGCGCTTGGAAAATGGGGATCTCGTGTTCGTGGCCCCGCATGGCCCTCGCGTTCGCGTCGCCGGTGAGGTGATCCGCCCCGCGACGTACGAACTCAAGGCCGGCGAGGGGGTCCGCGACGCCATCGTCGCGGCGGGCGGATTCCGCCCGACCGCGATGACCTCGCGCGTCCTTGTCTCGCGCATCATTCCTGGTGGTGACCCCGGCCGCGCCCGCGCGACCATCGATGTGCGGGTGCCCGCGGGACGCGTCGAAGATCTGCCCGCGATGCCGCTTCTCGGCGGTGACGAAGTTCGCGTGTTGCCCATCGATGATCGGGTCCGGATGCGCATCAGGGTCGACGGACATGTCTGGGCGCCGGGGCCCCAAGGCTACCGGTCGGGGCTCACGTTGAGCGCCGCCCTTCGAGCCGCCGGTGGGCTCAAGCCTGACGCTTATCTCGGGCAGGTCGCGATCCGGCGCCTGCAATCGGATTCAACCCGGATTCAGCTGCGGGCGATGGTCCGCGACACGACCGGCGCAGTCGTCGAGGACCTCCCGCTTCAAGAGGATGATGAAATCACCGTCTACTCTCTCACGGAGTTCCGGCCCGAGCGGTACGTGGCCATCGGCGGCTCCGTGAAGCGGAGTGGGCGGTATCCCTATCGGGAGCGTATGACCATCCGGGACCTCGTGCTCGAGGCGGGGGGGCTGACCGAGGGAGCGTACCTCCAAGAGGCGGAAATCGCGCGCGTTCCATCCGACCGGTCGAACGGCGTCACTGCTACTACGCGCCGCGTTGCACTGGACTCGAGCTACGTGGCGGACGGCCCGCCACCGACTGGCCCTGGGGAGTTGCTGGAGCCATTTGACAACGTGCTCATCATGCAGAGTCCGGATTACCTCCCGCCGCGTTCCGTGGTCGTGAGCGGGGAGGTACGGTTTCCGGGGCGATACACCTTGCGCACGAAATCCGAGCGCCTGTCGGACCTTCTGGTGCGAGCTGGTGGCCCAACCACGGATGCGGATCTGGGTGCGGCGTACTTCGCGCGAGCCAAAGCGCTCCAATCGTTCCAGGCAAGTGAGGGTCGCGAGAGTGTCGACTCCATGGTTCAAAAGCAACAGACCGTGGAGCGCGGACGGGTTGGAGTCGACCTACCGGTGGCGCTCCGCCGGCCTGGGTCCTCGGACGACCTAACGCTGTTCGCCGAGGACTCGCTTCACGTCCCGTTTCGCCGCACCACGGTAGAGATTGAGGGTGCGGTGAACGCGCCGACGGCAATCGCGAGCCGCCGAGGCGCAAGCATCGATTACTACGTGCGCGCCGCCGGCGGCGCATCGATCACCGGCGACGCGCGCCGCGTGTACGTTATTCAGCCGAATGGGAAGATCGAGGCCCCCCGACGCATCGCCGGGCTCATCCCCGTCAGGCCGACCCCTCGCCCTGGCTCAACGGTTGTCGTTCCGGCGCGGTCGACCGAAAATCGCACGCAGGAACGGATTGCGACCGCGCAGTTGCTCACCCAGTTGGTGACGTCAATCGTGACGGCATACGCCCTGCTTCGGTAGCTCGCTTACCGGGCCACGGCGCCGCGAAGTATCGCGGACGCCCGTGCCCGGTCGGCGTGAAGCACGTAGCGAACGAAGTGAACGAGACGCGAGGCGGCGAACCAGATGGTGAACGCCGCCCGCTCCCACCATCGGTAGTGTTCCCGGACCATCCGGCGCCGATTCCGGTCGCGCAGGACGATCTTGTGTGGTGCGATCACCGGTTCAGGAAACGGGACCTTGTGCACCAGCCGAGCCCCCGGCACGAACAGCAGCTGCCATCCCGCGCGTCGGTACCGGAGGCTGAGCTCGACGTCCTCTCCGTACATGAAGTATCCCGCTCGAAAACCGCCCTCGCGCCGCAGCGCCTCGGCGCGAAATGCGATGCAGCAGCCCGACAGGCACCCGGTCACCTCAGTGCCGGCGGACGACCAGGTGTCCACGAGCTGCCCGGCCGCCAGATGACGACCCGTGCCACGCACGATGGAGAGCGCCCCCCCTCCCCACCAGATGCGTGCGGGCGTGCCCTCGTAGAGCATCAGCGGCGCCGCGGCCGCGGCCCGAGGATTCGCCTGTAGCGCCTCCACGAGACGCCGGAGGGCGTCGGGATCGATCTCGGTATCGTCGTTAAGCTCGACGATCCAGCGCACGCCGTCCGCGAGGGCTGCGTCGATGCCGAGATTGTTGCCGCCGGCGAACCCTAGGTTCTCCTCGGATCGGATCAGTGCGGCACCGAATCGCCCGGCGAGCTCGTGAATCGCGGCCCGGGTCGCCTCGGGTGAGGCGTTGTCGATTACCAGGATACGGAGATCGACCCCCTCACTCCGCCGGAGGGCAGCCAGGCAGGCCTCGACGTGATGCGGCGACCCGTGCGTGACAACAATCGCCGAGACCGTGGGCCGTTCGTCGCGCGCGTCGGACATCTTCTACCCTAACCCAACGCGCCGCCCTGTCGCCAGTGGAGGAGCCACCTGTACCTTTCGACGTGCGTCCACTCGCCCGTCAACTTCCGGCCTACACCATCGCGCATGGCGTGGGGATCTTGGCGCCACTGGTCACCCTGCCCTATCTCACGCGCGTGCTCGGGGCGGACGGCTGGGCGCCAGTGGTCATCGCCCAGGGCCTTGTCGCGCTTGGTGTCACCGGCCTCGACTTCGGCTTCGACCTCACGGGCCCCCGGGACCTGTCGGATGCCGCGCCGGAGCATCGACCGGCCATCATCGCCGCCGTCACGGGTGGGAAACTGCTGCTTGCCCCCATCGTCCTCATCGCGGTCCTGCTCCTGACGGTCGCCAGTCGCGTTCACATGCCCTGGACGCTGCGAGCGGCCACCCTCGCGTGCGTCCTCGCGAAGGGGCTCACGCCGCTCTGGGTGTTCCAAGGGCTCGAACGTGCCAATATCGCGTTGACGATCGAGACGGCCGGCCGGATCGTCGCGGCCGCGCTGGTCTTTGTCTGCGTGCGCACACCCGCTGACGGCCCCTGGGTGATGCTCACCCAGGCCGCCACACTCGCCGTCGTCGCCGCCATCCAGTGGGGGTTGCTCCGCACGCATCTCACGCCCGGCCGCGTGGCACTCCGATCGTCGTGGCACCAGATCCGGCATTCAGCGCACGCCTTCGGGATTCGCGGGGCGGCCGCACTCTATCAGCACCTGAACCCGCTGCTGGTGGCCGTCCTGGGGTCCCCCGCCGCGGTGGTCGCATTCGGCGGAGCCGAACGAATCGTGCGCGCCGGCATCAATCTCTACCTCCCCATCACCCAGGCGCTGCTGCCACGCGCCCGCCGCACCCCCGTCACGGTGGTCAGCACGGGTGCGTGGCTCATCGGTGGCGTCGGCCTGCTGCTGGCGTCCACCTGCTGGATTGCGGCGGGACCTCTGGTGCGCGTCATCCTCGGGCCAGGATTCGAGTCGGCGATCCCGTTGGTGCGCGGGCTGGCGAGTCTCCCCATCGCCATCGCGATCGGGACCGTGCTCGGGCTCCTCTGGGCGGTGCCATCCGGGCGCGAGCGTGCCTTCTTCCACCTCGTCCTCGGTGCCGCTGGCGCGGCACTGACCACGGCAATCCTCGCGATCCCCCGACTCGGCGCCGCGGGGATGGTCGCCGGCGTCCTCGTCGCCGAGTGGCTCGTCGCCCTCGGACTGTTCACGATGTACCGACGCGAGCGCGCTCGATGATGGTCCAACCCCACGAGATCATCGACATCGTCTGCTCCGCGCGGGATGCCGCGCCGTTCATCCAGCAGACGCTCGAGAGCGTACAGGCGCAGACGCACCGAGACTGGCGCCTCTGGTTCCGCGACGATGCCTCCTCCGACGGCACGGCGGAGATTGTCCGCGCGGCGGCGGTACACGACCCGCGCATCTCGCTGCTGCATGCCGGCGCACCGAACCTGGGCGTGAACGGCGGCTACGCCTGGCTCCTGGACCACCTGCCACCGACGACGCGCTGGGTCGCGTGCATCGACGCGGACGACCTGTGGGACCCGTCACGTCTGGCGCACACCCTCGAGGTCGCACGTCGCGCAACCGCACAGATCGGCGATGCGCGTCCGCTGCTTGTCCACAGCGACGCGCAGCTGATCGACGCCGAGAACCGATTGATCGCCCCTTCATATTGGACGCGAATGGGGCTCCAGCCTGAACCGACCGACCTTGCGCGACTCGTCATCCAAAACGTCGCGACCAACTCGACCCTGCTCTTCAACCGCGCCCTCTTGGAGCGGCTACGCCCGATGCCCGCGCTGGGTCCATCGTCACCGGACTGGTGGATCGCCCTGACGGCGGCGGCGTTCGGCGAGCTGATTGCCATCCATACGCCGCTGATGGGATATCGCCAGCACGCGACGAACGATGTCGGCGCGACCGAGGGGCCCGTGCGCGGGCCGAAAGATGCACTCCGACGGCTCGGCCGATTCCACGCGGTGGCGCCCCGCGTTCGCCGTGACCTCGACAAGCTCTGTCGCCAGGCGCGTGCCTTTGCGGAGCGTCACCGTGAGGACCTCCCACCGGAGATGGTGCACTGGCTCGAGCGCCTCGGAGGAATTCCGGCGGCGCCGTGGCTCGTTCGCAAAATCCTAATCGCGCGGTATCGCCTCCGTCAGGAACATGGGTGGCTGCGAAATCTCGGTGTGCTGTGGCGCGGATGATGCATTCTGCCAGGCCACTCGGTCAGGACACCGAGGTCTCGCAGGCCGTCGCCTCGGACGACATGCCTCCGTTGCCGCGCTGGGTCGGCTGGTCGCTGACGCTCTGGGTGGCGCTCCTCGCCGCGGACCGGATCGACCTCGCTGGCGGTAACGCCCCCATCGTGCTGACGCCCTTCTACCTCCTCACACCGCTCGTCATCCTTGGCGGCTGGCAGGCGCGCCGTCGGGGCGTCACTGGCGATGCGCGGCGGAACCTGGACGCCTACAGCACGCTCGTGGCCGCGCTCGTCGCCGTGGCGGCTCTCTCCATCGTCCGAAGCGCGGATGTGACGACCTCGCTTGGGCGCCTCGCCCTGCTCATCGCGATGGCCGTCGGGACCCTCCTCGTCGCACAGTTAGCGGTGGTGACTCCATCCGCATCGGCAGCCATCTCCCGCGGAGCGCGACTCGGCCTTGCCCTGGCCGCGGTGTTCGGCCTGCTCGAGCTCTTCGCGTTCGTGCAGGTGCTGCCCGAGGTGTGGGCCGTCGGGCCGGTGACCATTCGGCTCGACACCGCACCCTATGCGGGCATCGTCCCTCGGCTCTCGGGGCTGACGTCCGATGCCAACCGGGCTGGGCTGGCGAGCCTGATTCATCTCGCGCTCATTCGGCGGCATCCCGCACCCACTGCGCGCCGTGGATGGACGTCGCTCGCAGGGGTCCTGATCCTCCTGACTCTGTCCCGAAGCGCCGTCCTCGCGGCTGCCATCGCGGCGGCCTACGTCTGGGCGCGACGCGGCGGCCGCATCGCCTGGGCATCGACCGCGCTGCCGATGGGACTGCTCCTCCTGACGATCGCGAGCGTGGGGCTGATGCAACCCCGATGGTATCAGTCCACGACACGGTACCTCGCGCCACTCGCTGGCCGCCTCACCCTCGACGAGGGCTCCGCTCAGGATCACCTGCAGCTCGTCGAGCGAGGCGTGACTGCCGCAACGCGCTCCGTCCGTGGCACGCTGCTTGGAACGGGCTACGGCACGTCATTCCTGTTGCTGCGAGACCGCTTCGGGGCCAACCGGTATGGCAATTTCCACTCGCTCTACCTGACGCTCTGGGTGGAGAGCGGCATCGTCGCGCTCGCCGTGATGTTGGTGCTGCTCGTGCACGGCATGCGACGCCCGACCGCTTGGCGTGGTCCCTTGCTGGGCGTCCTCGGGTTCAATTTCTTCTATCAATCGCATGTCGACCCCGCCTTCTGGCTACTCCTCGCACTGGCGTGGCTCGACCCTGCGACCGAGGCCGCCCGTGACTGAGCCCGCCCGTCGACAGCGACGCCGCCGGTGGATGGCTGTGATGCTCGCGGTGCTCGCGTCCGCCGTGGGATGCGACGCCTTGTTGACGGACCCCGCCGCTCAGGGCCGGATTCGCATCGTGGCGCTCGATCGGCACGGGACTCCGCTCCCCGGCATCAGAGCGGAGCTCTTCCTCGGCTACCGCCGAATGGGGTACCTGGCGACCGACCGGAGTGGGGTCGCGGATTACCGAGAGGTCCCCGAAGGGAACTATGGCGTGTACATGGTGCTCCCGCCGGAGTACGCGGGCTGGGACGAGCTCCGGGGTGGGAGCCGCGACGACTTCCGCGCCGGCATCGTGGTGCGGCCCGGCTTGGACACCACCCTGCATTTTGAATTCCTGCGCCGCGGCATCGGATCGGTCGTCGTGTGGGCCATCGACCAGGACTCCCTCGCCGTCCCCGAGCGCGAGGTGATCCTCTACTCCCCGAGAGGCGTCCTCGGCTTCGACACGACCGATGCCAGTGGGCGTGCGGAGTTCCCGAGCGTTGCCTTCGGCAACTACGGCGTGCGCGCGACGGCCCCCGACACGTTCC
>DAISWY010000001.1:47967-55741 GCA_036826135.1 Gemmatimonadaceae bacterium
CGTGACCAGCGGCGCCAGCCAGCAGCCTCGCCCCCGGCTCAGCCCGCCGCCAGCAACCGGCCCGCGAGGACGCGCGCCCGCGCGATGGCCTGATCCATGTCGTAGTACCGATATTCGCCAAGACGACCACAGATGAGCACGCCGGCGTCGGCGTCCGCTCTCGTGCGGTAGCGCTCGTAGAGCACACGGTTCACCGCATCCGGGAACGGGTACTCATACCCACTCGGCTCCTCTGGGGAGAAGGGCGTCTCCCGAGTGAGGACCGTCCCACGCACCCGCGCGACCTCGTCGGGGGGCATCATATGCTTCCACTCCAAGGTGCGGATATGCGGGCCACGAGCGGGATCCGGATTGTTCACCTGACCGACTGGCAGTACGACCCCCGCCACGTCCGGCCGATACTCGTGCGTGCGCTGCTGGCCCCGGTACGCCAACCGACCGAGATCGTAGCCATAGTACTCGTCGATCGGGCCAGTGAAGATCACCCGGCGCGTCGGCGTCCATTTTGTGCGTTCCGCGAGGTAGTCCACGCCCAACTCGCACGGAATTCCTTCAAGGACCCGGGCCATAAAGACATCATACCCCTCCACCGGAATCCCCTGATACCGATGCCGCATCAGCCGGGTGTCCCCATCGTGTCGCACGTCGAACCGCTTGGCGAGATCGGCGCTCAAAGACGTCGCGGAGACGCCCCACTGCTTCTCGGTGTATCCGCGGACGAACCGTCGGTAGATCTCGCCGGGCATCATAGCGAGGGAGGCTTCCTCGAAGTTCTGAGGTATCCCAGAGAATTCCGGACGCCACGCCTCACCGGCCACCCGCCGGATATAGTCGGCCGTCACGGGCCACGCCTCGATGGCCCCCTCCACCTCCGTGCGCACCTCGGCGACGAACGGGTGGAACGCCCCGAACCGATTCACGAAGGCCCAGAGCTCCTCCGAGTTGGTCCGGAAATAGTGAGGGCCGTAGGTGTGGATGCGGATGCCTGACGGGTGGCGGTGCTCGTGCACGTTGCCCCCGAGATGCGCTCGGCGCTCGAGGACCTGCACACGCCACCCCGCATCATGTAGCACCCGCGCGATCGTCGCCCCGGTCAGCCCGGAACCGACCACAACATAATCCACGTGTGCGGTCACGCCTCCGCGCGCGCGGCGCGGCCCAGCGAAGCGCGCGTCAACAGGCCGACGGCCACGCCAAGGATCAGCGCGAGGACGAAATGGACACCGAGCTTCGGGAACTGCGGGTCATCGACATCCGCGATCATCGGGGCATCGACGATCCTTACGCGATCGAGCCGCAGCGTCTGCTGCAACGCGACCTGCTGGAGCTGCCGCTGGAGTGCCACGTAGGCCTGATCCGCCACCTTCTGACGGCGCAGCCGCTGGTAGTACCCGAGGACGTCATCGGGCATCCCCCGCAGCGACCGGTCCAGCGAATCGAGGGCCTGTGCGAGCGTCGCCCGCTGCTGTTCGAGGCCCTCGAGGTACTGTCGGCCGATCCGCCGAAGTGATTCCTCAAGCTCGGTGATGCGCTCCGTCACCTGGCGCACCTCCCGACTCTCGTCCGCTCGCACCGAGCGGCGCTCCGACCGGAGATTCTCGAGCTCGAGTAGCGCCTCAAGGAGATTCTGGATGGCCTGATTGGAGATGAGGGTCGGATAGGCGGCGAGCTGGCGATACGCGGCGGGACCCTCCGCCCCCGCTGCCCTAGCCTCGATCATCGCGAGCAGCCGCTGAATCGCCTCACGCTCCACGTCGATCCCGTCCCGCTCCACCTGCAAGGACGCGTATCGCTTCACCTGTGCCGTCGCCTGCTCGTCGGGCACCAGCAGCCCTTTCGCCTCCTGATATCGCCGCAGGGCGTCCTCCGCCGCCGCGAGCTCACCTTCCTGTTCGGCCACCTTGCGTCGCAGCTCCGACACCGTCGAAGAGAGATCGGTTGTCTCGGTGCCGGCCGTGAACCGGAGATACTCTGCCAGCATCAGCTGCACGGCGGCGGCCGCCAGCTCCCGGTCCGTGTCGTCGAGTGTGACGGCGATGAGCTGCGACCCGATCGCCTGACGGCGCACATCCATCCGCTCGACGAGCTGCTCCTCAACCTGGTACCGCGGCAGCACTCTGAGACGGACCGGCTTCGCGGCGGCGACCACCTCGGCTGACGGGGAGAACCGAATCCAGACCGGCCCGACGCGGACGGTATCGCCAGGCGTGACCGCGGGCACGGAGGCTTCGAAAGGCCCCTTCCCCTCGGCCCTCGCCTCAACGGTCCACCGTCCCTCCGCAGAGGGCCGGAAGGTGAGGCTCCCGTCCATATTCGGGAGCGGGAACGCGGTGCGCACGGCGACCGTGCCGACCGCACTCCGCTCCCCACGAGGCCGGCGAACAATAAGGGCCAGCGAATCGATCACCGCCCCCAGGACCCGCTGGGAGGTGAGGACACCGATTTCCGTCTCCACCTCATCCCGAGACAGGCCGAGCGCACCCGCCCCCGGAATCGAGGTGAGGGCGTCCGAGAGCCCGCCGGCCGCAGGGTCCTTCTGTACCCGGAGGAGTGCCTCGCTCCGGTACCGAGGGGCGACCGCGAGCGTCCACAGGATCACGGCTCCAGCCGACACGACCCCGGTGATCCACGGAAGTCTCGAACGCATGCGTCCAGTCATCTGCGGAAGAAGAACCCCTCCGAGAGGGGCGTCAAGGTCATTCCCACCGACCAGAACCCGTAATCCACCCCCTCATACAGGCCCCGTGCGGGATCTCGAAGCAGGGCCTGATTCAGATACGCCAAGCGGACCCCGTGCGTGACCTCGACCTCTGCGGCGATGCGGCCGAGCCGACCGGCGGCACGAAGGGATGCCGAGAGCGATACATCCGGGAGCTTCCCTTGCCCCCCGGGAACCACGTCGGTGAACAAGGGCCCATTCAGCCAGCGGATGCGCCCGAGCGTCCCACCGACGCGCCACTCGCGCCCGTGCCAATCGACGGCGAGGGACTGCGTGGACCCACCAGGCCCGATGGCAGGACCCAGCATCTGCCCGTCGTGCGTCCACCCCTGTGGCACCACGTCCGATGTGTACGAGAGCCCCGTCGGCCGGACCCGCAGCGACGTGCTCGGCTCGAGGTAACTCACCTCAGCCTGCCAGTGCACCGTCCCGCCGGCGCGCACCGGGCGGGCAACCTGGAACCCAAGCGAATAGCCCTGGGTGTGCCCGGGGAACCGGATGAAGTCGGCGAGGGACGCTGGAAACTCGTACCGCGCCCACTCGGCATACGCCTCGACACCGTACTCCGGCACGGCCCATCGTGCGAATAGGTCGGTGATTTGGTCTCGGCGGCCGTGGGCCGCCGCATCCGCCGGGCGCGACACCGGCCGTCCGACGTCACGGAAGGCGTCCAACACGTTATCGAGCCGGGGGCCGCCCGCCGCGATCACCCCACGCGAAATCCCGAGCGAGGGGAGCATCGCCCAACGGGCACTCGGCCGCCACACGACCGCGATGGCGGACAGCGCGCGGTGATCGTTTCGGATGTTCGCATCGAAATACCGAGACTCCCGAAGGCGTCCGAGGAGGTACTGGACGTCGATGGTGCCGACGGCGGTGGCCAGACCTCTCGGTGTCTCGACAAATAGGTGGGGGAAGCCGCTCCCGTGGGACGAGAGCAGCAAGGCGTTCCCGGCGGAGGGGCCCCACCAGCGATTCTCGGAGGACGCCCCGATGGTGACCCGGGGCGTCAGATCAACGGAGACCCGGCTCTGCCCCAACAGCACGGCGTGCCGCGGCTCATCCCCGAAACGCAGGGGCCAGTCTGCCGATTCCGGACGTGGCAGATAGGGGTGCGCCCAGATCGACCGACGATCGACGCGGAGTTGATCCCACGGAATGACGAAGACATACCCGTTGTCCTCGCGGACGATCTGCGGTGCGATCACCACCGACAGGCGCCCTGTTCGAGCACCGAACCCACCGGAGAGCAACGCGTTGTGTCCGACGCCGGCCCGCAGAGGTCCATCGTTCGCCCCCCACGGGAGCGCGTCATTGTGCGCGTAGCGGAGATGCGGGAGGATGGCCCAGACACCGTCACAGCCCAGCGAGCGCGTCACCGGCCGCGTCGTCGCACGGAGCAGGATCGTCTGACCGGTGTCGCCCTGAACCAGTGTCCGGAGCCGACTGACGCGGTCCTCCGCCCCACCGAGGGGCGTGAACGCCACGGTCCCGGCCGTCGGCTCAGCACACGATGCAAGATCCTGCGCGCCCGCCTGGACGGTACTGACGAGCAGTCCAAGCGCTACGAGAACGCCTCGCGCTGGAGAGGATAGGAAGACGCGCACGAGGAGAAAGGTCACCGTGGACGGCCGTCCCGACAAGCCGACGAGGGCTCTGCGCGAGTAAGATTCGTGAAGGATGAAACCTCCAGTGTCGCCTCACCTCGGACACCGCCAGCGCGAACGGCGAACAGGGCCCGCCTGCTTCGGGCTGCGCGACGTCCTCGCGCCGTCCGCACGGCGGGGGGCTGGCGCGCGTGCCACCGTTATCGGGCTGCTGCTGCTCCTCGCTTCGAGGCCACTGGCCGCGCAACTCGATCTCGGCGGTGCCCCCCTCCCCGGGGGGGATGAGCACTGGTACCGTCGCAGCCGTTCGTTGCTGGAGGCCGAGGCCGCCGACCCGTGGCGAGACCGACTCACCCGTCCTCTGCCGGCGCGCGGCCTGCACTGGCGCCCACTCCGCGCCGAACTCCGCACGGTCTTCAACAGCGACCGACCGTCACCAGATGACAATGATGGCGTCGTCTGGGCGGGACGTGGACTGACCGCCTCGGCACAGACGGGGCTCGAAGTCAGGTGGCGGGTTCTGCATCTCCAGCTGGCGCCCATCGTCTTTCGCGCGGAGAATCGCGCCTTCCCATTGCTCCCGAATGGGCGGACGGACCAGACGCGATTTGGTGACCCCCGGTTCCCGGGAAACATCGACGCCCCGCAGCGCTTCGGTGATGCGCCGTATGAGCGCCTCGACGCCGGTGACAGTTTTCTCGCCCTCCGCGCCCTCGGGCTGACCACCGGACTCTCCGCCTCGCGGATGATCTGGGGACCCGCTCGCGAATATCCGCTGGTGCTCGGCGCGACCGCCGGAGGGTTTCCGCATCTTTTCATTGGGACGGACGGCCCACGCCACGTCCCGTTCCTCGGTGTCGTCGAGGGGCGATTGATCGCCGCCCGCCTCGAACAATCGGCGTGGTCTCCCGTGCAGTCGGGGGAGTCACGTCGCTTCCATTCCGGTCTCGTGCTGAGCCTGAAGCCCGCCATCGTGCCCTGGTGGGAGGTCGGCGCGACGCGTACCGAGACAGGTGCGTGGCCGGCAGGGGGACCGACGGTGCAGGACGCGCTAGGTCCGCTGTCTGGGGTGCTGAATGCTGGGAATACGTCATCCCTCAACTCCACAGGAACCAACGGCTTCGCCTCGATATTCACCCGCGTCGCGGTCCCAGGTGCGGGCTTGGAGCTGTATGGTGAGCTGAGTTGGGAGGACTTCGCGAACGACGCGCGTCGCTTCCTGCAGAAGATCGACGACCTCAATACGTACACCATCGGCATTGGGCGGGCGTGGATCCGTCGCGAGGCGCTCCACAGGCTCGGCGTGGAGTCTACCAACGGCGAGGTCTCGCATCAGGAACGTGGTCAGCGTGGCTTCGTCACCCCGTTCCCACCCTACACCCACGCCCCGACATTTCAGGGCCTGACCTCGAACGGCCAGTTCTTGGGCTCTGGCGCCACCTATCGTGGTTCCGGCTCCACGATCAGGTACAGCCGACAATCCCCAGCGCACGACCTGCAGGTGCGACTGACGCGTGAACGGCTTCTCGACGCGATTCCGAGCGACATCAGTGCGGAAATTGTCACCTCCGCCCTCGGTGCCTCAGTCCACTGGACCTGGCTCGGCCATCGGGTGGAGCGCGCGGTCTCCTTCGGGTACACCCACGTCCTGCCCTCGGCTGCCCCGACGCAGCCGCAGCCGGCTGGCTGGCAAGTCGGGGTTCGCCTCCGCGCGCGACTTGTCCCTTGAGGTCGGACGCCCCAGGGCGTTCCTCCTCTCCCGAGCGTTCGTCCCGCGCCGCGGCATTCTGCCCCCCGACGCGGCGCTGCCGGTCGTACCGGGGCCATCCCCCGAACTACCCTGGCAGGACGCTCCCGCCGTTCACGTTCACAATCTCGCCCACGAGATGCCGAGCCCCGGGCATACAGAGCGCCACGGCCGCCCACGCCACGTCCTCCGGCGTCGCCACGCGCCCGTTCGGGATAGCCGCCTCGATACGCGCCTTCCCCTCCCCGGCGAATGGCTGCGCACACATCTCCGTGTCGATCCAACCCGGGGCGACGGCGTTGACCGTGATCCCGCGCCGAGCGAGCTCGATGGCCTGGCTCTTCACGAAGGAGATCATCGCGCCCTTGCTCGCCCCGTAATCGGCGTGAAAGGCCTCGCCTCGTTGGCCGGCCGTTGACGAGATGTGCACGATGCGCCCCCCATCGCCGAGGCGGCGAGCCGCCGCGCGCGAGACGAAGAACATCCCGTCGACGTTCTCTCGCATCGTCCGGTGCCATCGCGCGTCCGTAAGCTCGTGCACCGGGACGTCGTCGGGCGGCCAGATGCCGGCGCTATGAATCACCAGATCGAGGCCACCGAGGGCCTCGACCACGGCGTCGAAAGCCTCCTCAACGGCCGCCGCCTCACCGACATCCGCCGCGACGGCGACGCTCAGCACACCCTGTCGACCTAACTCGGCGACCATCGCGTCCGCCTCATCTCGCCGACGACGATAGATGATGCCGACATCGGCCCCGAAGGACGCGAGGAGTCGGGTGGTGGCGGCGCCGACACCACGGCTCCCCCCAGTGACGAGGGCTTTTCTGCCTTCGAGCGAAAATGGTGCCGGGATGGGACGGAGTGTGGTCATCGCGAAAAGGTAACCAAAGACGACGGCACTCGAGATGTCGCTCCAATTGACGTGGCTGCTTTCCGATCCACGCGACAGCTGGCCAGCGCGTTGTCCGCAGCGCCGTTTCGTTAGCCGCCGAGGACGCGGACGATAAAGGCGCGGGCGTCGGGCGAGACAGTGAGTCGACACCCTTCGACGTGGTCCGCGGGGACGACCGTCACCCGATTCACCGGCGCATCCAGACTTCCCCACGGGCCCTCCAACACCGCGGCGTGCTCGAGCGGAACGACGAGCACGCAGCGCGGCGCGCTCCGCGTCGGGAGCGCGCGCTCAACCCCACCGGACGAGGCACCGATCACAGAGGCCAGCTCGAAATCAGGGGTGTCAATCAGCAGACCGCTCTGACCGACGCCGAGTCGGCGACCCTGATCGGACTGGGCACCCGAACCGGCGGCGTCGAGAGGGCGACCCCAGACAGGTTCGGCATCGGTCAGGGCCGCGGCCACCCCGGCCTCGATGTGCATCTCCCGCTGCGCGCGCCGATACCGTTCCGTCCAATCGTGAAGACGGTACGTGGTGTCCGACGCCGTCTGGACCTCGAACACCAGCGTGCCCGCCCCGAGCGCGTGCACCAACCCCGAGGGCAACCAGCACACCGTGCCCGGCGCCGCAGGGAAGCACCGGAGACGTTCGGCGAGAGTCCCGCCTTCGGCGGCTTCCGCGAGTTCGCGTGGGTCTCGTACGTCACGCAGCCCAAGCATCAACTCGGCCCCCGGCTCCGCCGCCAGCACCACCCACGCCTCACTCTTCACGTGAGCGCCCGGGTGCGCGGCGGCATATGCCGGCGA
>DAISWY010000002.1:0-46907 GCA_036826135.1 Gemmatimonadaceae bacterium
CCCCTACACCACCGCCCTCTCCCGGGGTGATGACCGGGCGAATGATGACCCCGCCGAAGTACGGGTTGCCGTACCAGCCCCCGTACGGCCAGGCCGCGCCGAATCGCGCATACGGCGAGTAGTACATCCCACCGGCGACGTTCAGCATCGGGAACCACCCGCAGCCGAGGGGATCCATCAGCCCCCAGCTCGCGCCGCAACCGTTCCACATCGCCCAGTCAAAGTACGACATCGCCGTTCCGCCACCGATGAAGAGCGGCACCCGGCGTTCAACAGCGGCGGACTCACGACGCGCCTCGGCCACGGCCGGACCGGTCGCAGCACCACCGATCGCGAAATCCTCGGGATACGAGGCGGCGACCACGAAGTCGAGCATCGCCGTCGACGTCCCCATGCGCTCGAGCTCCAGGAGGTCCCGCGCCGACACCGGCAGGCCCTGCACACGGGCACGCGCCTGCTCCGCCTCTGCGAGATAGGGCCCCACCTGCGATCGAAGGTCGGCCGGGATCGTCAGGGTGTTCGAGACCGGACGGAACCGCCGCACCTGTGAGGTGACCACCGTCGCGACCCCGCCCCCCTGCGCCTGGACCCAGTCACCGCCCGCCATGATCACGAAGGCCCCGGCGGTCTGAAGCCGCGGAGTGCGCTCGCACGTGGTCTCCCCGTCGAGGAGCACCCGGTCGCCCGCCGGCGTCAACCGCGCCCGCTGCCAGCCGGTGCACCCCTCCGCCTGAAGCGGCACCTTCGCCCCATCGAGACGGAGCACCGTCTCGGTCCGCGTACCGTTGCCAGCGAGCGCCACGATCCGGAGTCCCGCGCCGGTCTCAGGGATGACGCAGGTCACTCCTTCAGCGGAGGCGACGTCCGCCGCCTCCCAACACCCCACCCACGGCAGTCCCGGCGCGACCCCAGCGACTTGCGCCTCGGCGACGGACGCCGGCCCGATGGCCATCACCAACCCGAAGAGGATCCGACGCATGATGCCCTCCCTCAGAGACGGAACGAGAGCCCGACCAGCGTGGTCAGACCCGACAGGTCCAGCCGATACCCCACGAAATCCCCCGAGGCACGACCTGCATCGACGCCACCCAGCAGGTACCGCGCCTCACCGGTCAGCATCACGCGCGGCGACAGCGAGAGATGCGCCCCGCCTCCCACCTGCCCGACCCATGACCATCCCGAGGTCCGGAGCCGATCGGTAAAGACGTTGAGCGTCTCGGTATCAATGAAGTCACCGTCCTGTTCGAATCGGTAGCGAACAAGCCCGGCTCCAGTACTCACGAACGGCACCACACGCGTCGGGATCCAGGCGAACGACCCGACCATCCGTCCCTTCTCCGTCAGATGATACCGTGCGGAGAGCAGGAACGGCGACCGGCTGTACGACGTCACCTGCTCGATGGGGAGGTCATTGTTGTCGACCCAGTCACGGAATTCGGAAGGCGTTCGGCTCGATGACGGCCCGAAACCGAACACGACGTCCCAGCGCGGCGTGACCGCGACGGCGAGGTCCATCCCGAAGGACGCGGCCGCGAAATTCGACCGATCGAGCGTCAGGTCCTTCGTGACATCCTTGAAGAGGTCGCTTCCCGCCCTCGGGAGGGCGAACCCGCCGTGGAAGGTGACGGTCGAGAGCGGCTCACGAAACAGGAACCCCTCCCCCCGCCCCGCCTGCGCCTCGAGGCCCGACGTGGCGACCAGCACCGCCGCGAGCGACCCGACCCATCTCCAGCCGACTCCAACCGCGCGTGCTCGCATCATGTGCACCGGGACTCTCCGTGAGGGACGACTGTCATACTCCGAGACTCAGGGATTCGTTCACCGCGTCACCCGGGAAACCCGTGCCGCCCGATCAGCGGGACGAACCGCACCGGATCAAGGGGGGTCTCCTCCCACGCGTCCACCGCCGTCCGCCGAAGCCGGACGAGCTGCTGTGCTCGATCGCCGACCGGCATCAGGAGCTGCCCACCCACGGCGAGCTGGGCCCGGAGCGGCTCGGGGATGGCCGGCCCCGCTGCACCGACGAGGATCGCGTCAAAGGGGGCGAACTCCGGCCAGCCGAGCGTCCCGTCCCCGACCCGCTGGACCACCCGATCGATACCGCAGGCACGGAATGCATCGCGCGCAGCCGTCGCGAGCTCGCTGACACGTTCAATGGAGAAGACCTGGTCCACGAGCCGCGTCAGGAGCGCCGACTGGAAGCCCGAACCAGTGCCCACCTCGAGCACACGCTCCCGGCCCGTGAGGTGCAACGCAGCGAGCGCGCTGGCGTGGGCCCACGGCTGACTGATCGTCTGCCCGTACCCGATCGGCAGCGCGGCATCCTCGTAGGCGCGATGCTGCACGCCCGTCGGGACGAAGAGATGCCGAGGGACGTCGTCGAAGGCCTTGAGCACACGGACGTCGGTGATCCCGCGCTCGGCGAGCGTCTCGATCAGCCGCCGCCGCGCGCCACCGAAACGTCGGACTACAGCGGTCTCCACCAGGGCTCCACGTCGGCGAGCCGCGCCTGGTGCGTCAGGTCGAGGTGCAGCGGCGTGACCGAAATGAACCCATCGCGAACGGCGACGAAGTCGGCGTCGTCATCCCCGCTCCACGTGGCGCTCCCCCCGCCGATCCAGACGATGTCGCGACCCCACGGGTCCTTCATCTTTGTGAGCGAATCGGAGAAGACGCGCCGACCGAGCCGCGTCAGCCGCACCCCTTTCACCTCGGACGCCGGCACGCGCGGGATGTTCACGTTGAGCAGCGTGTCCGCCGGGAAGGCGGGGAGCGACGTCAGGTGGACCAGCAGACGCGAGAGCACCTCGACCTGGTCCTCGAGGAGATGATCATCACCGCGGAGGACGCGCCCGGCGAAGGAGACGGCGATGCTCGGGATGCCAAGCGCGAGTCCCTCCATCGCGGCCGCGACCGTGCCGGAATAGAGCACATCCTCGCCCATGTTCGGTCCGTGATTGACACCGCTCAGCACGAAGTCGGGGCGGTCGGGCATCAACCCTTCGACCGCCACCATCACACAGTCGGTCGGCGTGCCGTCGATCTGCCACCGGCGCTCCCCGAGCTGCACGGGCCGCAGCGGGTGGTGCAGCGTCAGGGCGTGACTCGTCGCGCTTTGCTCCCGATCCGGCGCGACGACCCACACCTCACCGAGGGGCCGCGCGGCGCGCTCGAGGACATCGAGTCCTCGAGCGAGGATGCCGTCATCGTTGCTGCACAGGATCCGCATCAGGGGCTCCGCCGCGCGGGCGGCTGCAAGGTGGTCAGGATGTCCTTGAGGTCCTTCTCGAGCTGGAGGATCGACTGCAGGTCGAGTGCCTGCCGCGCCGTCGCGCGGAGCCCGCCATCCTTCCGACGGGACTCGAGTTGCAGTCGCGCGCCCTCCACGGTGTACTTCTCCGTATACAACAGGTGCTTCACCAACTGGATGAACTCGAGCTCGCGTCGCGTGTAGACGCGGTTCCCCGAGCGGTTCTTGTTCGGGCTCAGGACCTTGAACTGGCTCTCCCAGTACCGCAGCACGTGCGGCTTCAGCTCGAGCATCTCGCAGACGTCCCCGATCGAATAGAACTCGCGGACGGGCTCCGGCTTCGCGCTCACGCGCGCTCCTCCTTGAGGTCCCGGTTCATCAGTTCGACGAGCGCCCACCGCGCCGGCTGCCGTTCGAACAGCACCCGATGCACCGCGGCGACAATCGGCATCTCCACGCCCATCCGCTCCGCGAGGGCCTGCGCGCTCTGCGTGGTCGCGACCCCTTCGGCGACGGTCTCACGACCGGCGAGCACCTCCGCCAGCGTCGCCCCCTCGCCGATCGCGAGCCCCACCTGCCGGTTCCTCGAGAGCGAGCCCGTGCAGGTGAGCACGAGATCCCCAACGCCGGCAAGCCCCGCGAAGGTGAGCGGATCCGCCCCCAACGCGACACCAAGACGCGTCATTTCAGCCAAGCCACGCGTGATCAACGCCGCCCGCGCGTTGAACCCGAGGGCGAGACCGTCAGCGATGCCGGTCGCGACCGCCATCACGTTCTTCAGCGCGCCGCCGAGCTCGACCCCCACCACATCCCGCTGGGTGTAGACGCGGAACGCCGAGGTGCTGAACGTGCGCTGCACGAGCTGCGCGATCTCCAGGTCGGTGCAAGCGGCCACGAGGGCGGTCGGCAGGTGCTGGGCGACCTCGAGGGCGAAGCTCGGGCCTGACAGCGCCACGACGGGATGCGCGGGGAGCTCCTCCGCCACGACGTCCGTCATCAGCGCGAGGCGGTCGGCCTCGATCCCCTTCGTCGCGACGACCAGCGGCGTCCCGGCGGTGATGCCGGCCGCGGCATCCCGCGCGACCCGACGCAGGGCGTGCGACGGCGACGCGAAGAGCACGAGCTCGGCGCCCGCCGTGGCCGCCGCCAGATCGTCAGTGGCCGAGAGCGACGGATGCAGCGCGACGCCGGCGAGAAACCGCGGATTCTCATGCCGCATCGCGATGGCATCGGCCACGTCGGACTCGTAGGCCCAGAGCATGGTCTCATGGCCGTTCTCCGCGAGGAGATTCGCGAGGGCGGTCCCCCACGCACCGGCCCCAATCACGGCGCACCGCATCAGACGGCGCCTCCGGTCGGCGCATCACCCGAGACCCCGCGCGACGGTCCGCCCGGCGCCCCGAGGCGCGGCTCGGTGCCGGCACGCAGACGCTCGATGTTGGCGCGATGCGTCCAGACCACGAACCCGGCGACCGCGATCGCCACCAGCGCGAACGGCGATCCCGGCCCCACCCGCCACGCGACGGCCGCGGGGAGCACCAACGCCGCGACCATCGACCCCAGGGAGACGATCCGCGTCCGCCAGACGACGAGTACGAACACACCGAGCGCGAGGAGCAACGCGACCGGCACGAGCGCGGCGAAGACGCCCGCCGTCGTCGCCACGCCCTTGCCCCCGCCCTCCCAGAACAGGAAGACCGGCTTGGCGTGGCCGAGGATCGCGGCGATGCCGAGGACCAACCCCATCCACGCCGGGGTCGCGGACCCTGCCGGCGCGCTCACGACCTCACTGATGCGCGGGGTGAGCAGGAGGACCGGGAGCGCCCCTTTCAGCGCATCAAGGAGCAGCACCACCATGGCTGCCGGCGCGCCAAGCGTCCGATAGACGTTCGTGGCGCCGAGGTTCCCCGATCCCACCGTGCGCAGATCGATCCCCTTGAGCAGGCGGCCCGCGAGATAGGCGAAGGGAAGCGACCCAGACGCGTACGCGAGCAGGATCGCGACGATCGGCGGCATCGTGCCCGGCGCCATCTCACTCCCTCCCGTTCTTCCGCTTCAGGATGATCCGCAGGGGATTGCCCGTGAACCCCCACATCTCACGGAAGCCGTTGTGCAGGTACCGCACGTAGTGCTCCTGCACCAGCTCCGGATGATTGCCGAACACGACGATCGTCGGCGGCGCCGTCTCGACCTGCGTGGCGTAGTTCAGCTTCACCTCGTTCCCCGCCGCCTGCGGCGGTTGTCTGCGCGCGAGGAGCGTGTGGAGCCCCTCGTTCACGTCCGAGGTCGGCACGCGCTTCGCGCGCTCCGCCCGCACCTCGCGGATCACCTCGAGGACCTTCGTGACCCGCTGCCCGGTCAGGGCGGAGGTGAAGAGGAAGGGCACGTGCGCCAGATACGGCGCCTTCTCGACGCACTCCTTCTGGAACTTCGCGGCCGTCTTGTCGTCCTTCTCCTTCAGGTCCCACTTGTTGACGACGATGATCATCCCGCGCCCCGCCTCCCAGGCGAGGGTCGCGATCTTCAGATCCTGGTTGTGCAGGCCTTCGACCGCGTCGATGAGCAGCAGGCACAGGTCCGCCCGATCGATCGCGCGACGGGTGCGCAGCGCGGAATAGAACTCCACACCGTCGTCCACTCGCGATTGGCGACGCAATCCCGCCGTGTCGACGAAGATGTACGGTTCGCCGTGGAAGGTGAACGGCGTGTCAATCGAATCGCGCGTCGTCCCGGCGACATCCGAGACCACGAGACGGTCCTCGCCCAGCAGCCGATTGATGAACGACGACTTCCCGACGTTCGGTCGGCCGATCACCGCCACTCGGACCGCGTCAGGGACGCCGTCGGAGGGGGTCGTCGGCAGCGTGGACACGATGGCATCGAGGAGGTCACCGGAGTTCTTGCCGTTGCCCGCCGAGACCGGGACGGGGTCGCCGGCGCCGAGGTTGAAGAACTCGAACCAATCGGTGCTCTTCGGATCGTCGACCTTGTTCGCCACGAGGAGCCACGGCTTCCGCGCGTGCCGGATGAGGTCCGCGATGCGCGCGTCGCTCGGATGGAGCCCCGCCTTCGCATCGACGGTCAGCAGCAGCAGGTCCGCCTCGGCGATCGCCTCCTTCACCTGGCGCTTGATCGCGACATCCATCGGGAGGTCGGAGTCCTCGACCAGTCCGCCCGTGTCGACCAGCCAGAAGTCGCGGCCGTTCCACTGGGTGAGGGCGAAGTGCCGGTCACGGGTCGTCCCCGCCTCGTCGCTCACGATGGCGGTGTCGTCGCCGATGATGCGATTGAAGAGGGCCGACTTGCCGACGTTGGGACGCCCGACAAGGGCGACGACGGGGATGTCGCTCACGCGCCGCTCCCGATCGAGGCGCCGACCGGCTCCTCCTGCGAGAGGACGTCGATGAAGTCGTACGACGGATAGACCGGCATGGGGAGCGTCTCGCGAAGGGCGATGAAGGACACGTCGTCGAGGAAGACGCCGGCGTCGTTGATGGTCTCGGCCGGGATCAGCGCGAGGTCGAGGTCGGCCCGGCCCTCCAACGCCCGCGCGATGTCCGCACCGACGAGGAGGCCGGCCGTGGTCACCGTGGGGCCGAAGAGGGAGTTGGTGGTCGGGATCAGCTCGAAGCGCGCACCGGTCGTCGCCGACAGGCGCTCGAGCAGCTCGGGGAGGAGCGGCGCCATCGCCGTGCCCGTCACCACGCCGATGCGACGCCCGTCGAGACGCGGCAGGGTACCCGCCCCCTCCGCGATGCGTCCGCGCAGCGAGGTGACCGCGCCGACCCCATTCTCGATCTGGGCGAAATCCCGGTAGTGGTCCGCGGCCGGGAGCGGCACGTCGGCGAGGAGATAGAGCTCATCGGAGCCGTAGACCCACGGCATCCCGCGCTCCGCCTCCGCACGCGCCGCCCAGCGACCGGCCACCTCGAGGAGCCCGCGCGCCGCCTCACGGTCCATCGACCGCCCCGTGTACAGATGGGAGAACTGTGTCACCCCGACCGGGACGAGCGCGACGCTCAAGCACGCCTCGCCGAATGCCCAGAGGTCGGCGAGCGACTGTTCCAGCACGTCCCCGTCGTTGAGCCCGGGGACGATGACCATCTGCCCGTGGAACTGGATGCCGCCCTCGGTGAGCCGCGTGAGCTGCTCGACGATGTTCGGCACGCGCGGGTTGTTCAGGAGGACCTTCCGCGCCTCCCATGGCGTGGCGTGCACCGAGACGTAGAGGGGCGAGAGCCGATACTCGAGGATCCGCGCGACGTCCTTCTCCTTGAGGTTCGAGAGCGTCGCGAAATTGCCGTAGGCGAACGAGAGTCGATAATCGTCGTCGCGGATGTACAGCGGCTTTCGGAGTCCCTTGGGGAGCCCCTCGATGAAGCAGAACTCACACCGGTTCGCACAGCGGCGGACGTTGGGAGGCTCCAGCTCCACCCCCATCGGCTCCCCACCCTCACGTTCAATCTCGAAGACGACGTGCTCCCCATCGGGCAGCTTCGCCTCGAGCTCGAAGGACTCATCGGCCGTGAGAAATTCCCAGTCGAGGAAGTCTTCGAGTGGGCGACCATCGACCGACAGCAGCTCGGTCCCGGACGTCAGGCCCAGCTCGGCGGCGATGCTCTCAGGCTGGACGCGGAGGACGCGGATCATGGTTCAACCAACCTATCAGCAGAACCATCCGAAATCAATGATTTAGAACGACTTCCGCGCCTCTTCCAGGACCTCGCGCACGGGGCGTCGCAGACGGTCCGCGACCGCCTGCACATCATCGAACTCCGGCTTGGCGCGTTCCGACCCATCGGGCATCGCGACAACCTTAAACCGAATCGGGCAATCGAAGACCGACCGCGTCTCTTCGCGACGCGCGAGCACCGCTCGCGTCCCCTCCATCCGCCGGACACCGATCGTCGGCCCCTCGTGCAGCAGCACCGATTCCAGCGCACTCGCCTCCGCCGGCCGGACGATGACTTCGACTCGCGTCCCGGGCCGCCCCTTCTTCATCACCGATGGCAGCACGACCACATCGAGCGCCCCCGCCGCCCGGAGCCGGCCGGTCAGGGCGCCAATCTCCTCCCCGGTGGCATCGTCGAGATCGGCGCTGAGCACCACGATTGCTTCACGGCGCACCGCGCCGGCCGGCGCGACACCCTCGACGTCAGCCAGAATCACGCGGAGTGCATTCGCCCGGTCGGGGAAGTCCTTCGTCCCCGCCCCGAAGCCACTCGCCACCGGCACGTATTCCCTCGGGGGAAGTCCCCCACTGAGGACGCGCAGCAGCACCGCCCCGGTCGGGGTGGTCAGCTCCCCTGCCCCATCAGGACCCGGCCGGAGCACCTGCCCCTCGAGCAAACGCAGGGTCGCCGCCGTCGGGACGGCCATCCGCCCGTGCTGGGTGTCGACGAACCCATCTCCCACCTGCACGGGACCGCTGAAGACACGCGCCACGCCGAGCCGCTCGAGCCCCCAGATCGTCCCGACGATGTCGAGGATGGCGTCGACGGCGCCGACCTCGTGGAGATGCACCTTCTCGACCGTGGTGCCGTGGATCGCGGCTTCGCAGGTCGTGATCGCGGTGAAGGCCTCGATCGCCTTCGCCTGCACCGACGCCGGCGCCGCGCTCGCCTCCACGATGGCGACGAGATGCTTGAGGTGACGGCCGTGCGGCTGAGGCGGAATGTCGAAATCCACCTTCCACGCGGCGATCTGCCCACGCGTTACCCTGGTGCGGCGCACCCCGACCCCATCGAGCCGTAGCGCCGTCGGCAAGGCATCGACGAACGCCGGATCAAGCCCGACGTCCAGTAGGGCGCCGAGGCACATATCCCCGGCGATGCCGGAGAACGGGTCGAAGATCGCGATGCGCATCCCGGAATCTACCTCGTCACCACCGATAGCTCGCGCCGGACCCAGTGTTGAACACCACCACCTCGGCGTCCGCACGCAACCGCCCAGTCGCGACCAACTGCCGGACCGCCTCCAGCGCGGCACCACCCTCCGGCGCGGCATCGATCCCGGACCGCGACGCGAGCAGGAACGTCCCGGCGCGGATCCGCTCTTCACTCACCGCCTCGGCGTCTCCCCCACTCTCGCGCAACGTGCGCAGCGTGAGGCGGTCGCCGAGCGGTCCGGGCACCCGAAGTCCGCTGGCGTGCGTCGTCGGGTCCACCCACGGCGTCGCACGGTCCGCCCCAGCAGCAAACGCCCGCACAAGCGGGGCGCATCCGCTCGCCTGCGCGATGATCATGCGCGGACGTGCGGTCTCCGACGGCAGCCACCCCCACTCGAGCATCTCGACGATCGCCTTCCAGATGCCGATCGTCCCCTCACCTCCACCGGTCGGATACACAATCGCGTCGGGGAGGCGCCACCCGAGCTGCTCGGCAACCTCGAACCCCATCGTCTTCATCCCCTCGACCCGATACGGCTCCCGGACCGTCGCGACGTTGAAGAACCCGGACTCTCGTGCGAAGGCGAGCGTCGCCTTCCCCGCATCGCCGATGTGGCCAGGGAGCAGTTCGAGTTCAGCACCGAACGCACGAATCGAACCGAGGATCGGCGGTGGGGTCGTCTCCGGCGCGTAGATCCGGCACGGCATCCCGGCCGCTGCCGCGTACGCGGCGAGGGCGATGCCCGCGTTCCCCGCCGTCGGCACGCAGACCCCCGGCAACCCGAGCGCCTTCGCACGCGTCACGGCCATCATCAGGCCGCGCGCCTTGAAGCTCGCCGTCGGATTGAGCCCTTCGTCCTTCACCCAGAGCCGCCGCACGCCAACCTCGTGCGCGAGATGCGGCAGTTCGAGGAGCGGCGTCATCCCCTCACCGAGAGACACCGGCGTCTCCCCCTCGAGGAGGGGCAGCGCCACACGGTACCGCCAGAGCGACGCCTCGGTGCCCACCGCCGACCGCGCGGGAGCACCAGCGATGCGCGCCAGCAACGGCTGCCCGCAATCCGGGCAGAGTGAGGCGAGGTGCCGGCCGTCAGCGTGGGTGTACGTGCACGCGGAACAGTGGAGCGACCAGGTCATGTCGATGGACCCTCTCGAGGGACGGATGGGGAGTGCAACGATTCAAGGATCCGCGTCGCCAGCGCGGCGGTGAAACCGGGGACCGCGGCGATCTGTTCGATGGTCGCGTCGCGCACGCCCTGTAGCGACCCGAATGCGGTGAGCAGCGCCCGCCGGCGCACCGGTCCGACACCGGGGATGCGCAGCAGCTCGCTGGTGATCGTCCGCATCGTGCGGCGCTTCCGATTGTAACCGACGGCAGTCCGGTGTGCCTCATCGCGCGCCTGCTGCAGGAGCCGCAACGCGGTCGAGCGGCGCGACAGATGCAGTGGCTCTGCCCGCCCACGCACGAAGACCTCCTCCTCCCGCTTGGCTAGGCTGATCAGGGGGAGCGCGCCCAGCCCCAGTGCCGCGAGCGCCTCATCGGCGGCGGAGAGCTGTCCCTTCCCACCATCCACCACGAGGAGATCGGGGAGCGGACGCCCTTCGTCGAGTCGTCGCCGGAAATACCGTCCCACAACCTCGCGCATCGACTGAAAATCATCGGGACCCTGCGCGGGATCGACCGACTGCACGCGCATCGTCCGATACTCGGCGCGCCGCGGTCGTCCGTTCTCGAACCAGACCACACTGCCGACGGAGTCCTTCCCCTGCGCCGTGCTGTTGTCCACGCAGACGAGGGACCGCGGGAGCTTGGCGAGGCCGAGGACGCGCCCGAGCTCGTAGACCGGATCCACGGCACGCTCCTCGGCGTCCTCCGCCGTGAGCTTCAGCTCCTCGAGCAGGTGGCGCGCGTTCTGCTCCGCGAGATCGACAAGTTCGCGCTTCGGACCACGCTGCGGGACGAGCAGTCGCGTCCCCGGATCGAGCGCCTCGGCGACGAGCCCCAGATCTTCAAAGTCGAACGGCAGCAGCACCTCGCGGGCGCGCGCCGGCGCCGCCCGGTAGTGCGCCGTGAGATACTGCGCGAGCACCTCACCGTCCGAGGCGTCGTCGACGCCGGTGAGATACCGATGCTCGCGCGCGACGAGCTTCCCATCACGGATGCGCAACCACGCGACGGCGGCATCCTCGCCGTCCCGCGCATAGCCGATGACGTCGCGGTCCCCCCCCTCGACGGACAGGACCACGGTGGGTTCGCGAAGCTGTGCCAACCGCGCGAGCGCGTCCCGGTACTCGGCGGCCCGCTCGTAGTCCATCGCAGCGGCGGCGGTGGACATCCGCACCGCGATGCGCTGCTCAACCGCCTCGGTCTTCCCGTCGAGGCAGGCCACGACCTCCTCGAGGTCGGCCCGGTACTCATCGATCCGCTGGCGCCCGACGCACGGGGCGCGGCACCGCCCGATGTGATGATCAAGACACGGGCGATCGGGGGCCTCGCGCGGGAGGTCGTATCGACACGACCGGACCTGGAAGACGCGCTGGATCACCTCGAGCGTGCGACGCATCCCCTGCACGTCGGTGTAGGGGCCGAAGTACCGTGCACCATCCGACTCCACGCGTCGCGTGACGAGGACCCGCGGGAGCGGCTCCTGCATCGTGACCTTCACGTACGGGTACGTCTTGTCGTCCCGGAGCAGGATGTTGAAGCGCGGCCGATGCTCCTTGATCAGGTTCGCCTCGAGGACCAGCGCGTGCACCTCCGAGGGCACGACGATGGTCTCAAGGTCGGCGATGAGGCTCACGAGCCGACGCGTCTTGGGGCTCTCCTCGTGCGCCGAGGCGAAGTAGCTCCGCACGCGCGGACGCAACCGCTTCGCCTTCCCGACGTAGAGGATCGTCCCCTCGGCATCCTTCCAGAGGTAGACGCCCGGCTGATCCGGGAGGTGTGCGAGCGCCTGCGCGACGCGCTCAGGCGCGTCGCGCATCATCGATCCCGAATCGCGCCGTCAGCGCGAAATACACCACCGCCGCCACCGCCGCCGTGACGGCCGCATACACCCACCCCGGCACCACCACCGCCGAGCCACGAGTCAGGAGCGCCCCGCCGACGCTGACCAGGAGCCCGCCGATCACGCTCACCGCGGCAACGGCCCAGTACCCGAGGAGGCGGCGGGTCGGCACCGCCGTCGGCCCGATCGCGCGCGTGACGCGATGGCGCAGCCAGTGGTATTCCACCCACGCGGCGACGCCCGCCGCCGCCGTCAACGCCTGCAGCCCCCAGCGCGCATCGACCCCGATCCAGGCGGGAAGCCCGAGTGCGCCGATCCAACCAAGGACACCCCCAAGCCCCACGCGCAGCAGCGCGCCGCGGAACGGCGTCTCGGCGTCACCGAGCGCGTAGCAGGCGGAGGCATAGAGCCGGCCGGCGGTGTTGGCGAGCAGACCGAGGGCCGCACCGATCAACGTGCGATGCACCCAGCGCGCGGTCTCCGCAGTGAACGCGCCGCCGCCGAAGAGGCCGTACACCACGAGCTCGCCGACGAGGACGAACGCCACGACCGTCGGGACGACGAAGTACGCGATCCGGTCGAGACCACGGTCGAGTCGCGTCCGCAGGGCTGAGGCGACGGCCTCGGGCTCGCCGGTCTCGCCGGCCATCGCCGGGAGCTCCGCCGCGGACACCGCCATCCCGAAGAGGGAGATCGGCAGGAGCGAGAGCACCTGCGAGTAGCCGAGGATCGCGACTGCACCGGACCCCACGAGGGAGGCGATTGCGGTGTCGACGAAGCCACTCAGCTGGACGACCCCGCGACCGACAACCGTCGTGCCGAAACGGGCCATCACACCACGGAGCGCGGCGTCGCCGAGACGCGGCCGGAACCGGAGTCCGGGTTCGAGTCGATGGACCATCGGCAGTTGCACGCCGAACTGCAGCACGCTTCCGACGACGCTCGCGAGCGCCACGAGGACGGCGATGTCGTCGAGCCCACTCCCGGGCGCCCCGATGAGCACCGCGACGATCATGGCGGCGTTCCACAGCACCGGGGAGACGTACGAGAGAAAGAACCGCCGGTGCGCGTTCAGGACGCCCAGGCACCACGCGCTCAACACCAGCACGCCGACCCCTGGGAAGATCACGCGCACCAGACGAATCGTCAGCGCCCGCGGTGCCGGTCCGAACCCGGGCGCGATGAGGTCCACGAGGAACGGAGCCGCGAGGACACCGAGCAGGACGACCACACTGCTCACGAGCGCGAGCAACGCGACCACGGCCCCCGCCAACCGTCCGGCCTCCTCGGCCCGGCCCTCCGCCCGCAAGCGCGCGTAGGCCGGGATGAACGAGGCCGAGAGAACCCCCTCGCCCAGCAGATTCTGCAGGACGTTCGGGATGCGGAAGGCCGACGCCAGCGCGTCGGCCGCCGCGGAGTCGCCGAGGAAGAAGGCGAGTGCCTTCTGTCGGACGAGGCCGGCGATGCGGCTGAGGAGGATGCCCGCCGCGACGAGCCGCGCGCCGCGCGCCGCGCTCACGGGGCGACGAGCGTCCCGGCGTGCAGGGCGGCGCCCGCCTTGAGCTGCGTGAGGAGCAGGTCGCCGTGCCGCGCGAGGAACGGGATCGCACTGAGGCGCCGCTCCTGCCGCTGCTGCTCCGGGCGCAGCGCAGCGCGCACCGCGACCATATCCCGACCCAGCGCCTCGTCGCGGCGATACGCCGCGGCCCGGAGGCGTCGCTCGAGCCGGGCCACGCGATGCTCAAGCTGAAGGCGCGCGCCCTCGAGCACGCGATCGGGGACGAGCGCGTGGGGTTCGCCCTCGGGCGTTCGAAGGCCGGCCATCCGAGCAGTGATGTCGGCACGGAGCCCTTCGAGGGCCGCCCGCACCTCCTGCGGGAGGGCGCGCTCCCCGAGTTGGCGCTCGGCGGCGTGCGGGTCGAGCAGGTCGGCGACGGTGAGGCCGAGCCGGCCGAGGCGACGATCAATCGTGGGCTCCACCACGGTGGCGGACCACCGCGGCACCGCGAGTGGGCGCGGCAGGTCGAGCGCATCGGCAACGGCGGTGACCTGCGCAAAGTACCCGAGCTCTCCCGGCCCGCCGAGATAGGCGACCGTGGGCAAGATCTGCCGCTCGACGATCGGCCGGAGCAGGACGTTCGGCGAAAGCGTTGCCGAATCATCGGCGACGAGCGCGACCGCCCGCGTGAGTGGAACCCGCGCCTTCACCCCGGCGTGCGTCTCGAAGACGAGGGAGAGGCGCGCGACTCGCGCGACCTGCGCCCGAAACCCCGCCCGCTCGATCGCCACGGTACGGAGCGACAGCGCCTCGTCCACGCGGTTCGCCCCGCGCAAGGCGGCGAGGAGCGTCGGCCGAGCGGCCGCTCGCACCGCGGGGTGCCACGCGTCGAGCACGGCGATCCCCAGCGGCTCCAGCACGGTGCGCATCAGCGACACATACGCACCACCGATCGTCGCACCAGGCGCGTAAGCGGCGCGCACGGCGTCGAGGAGTGCCGCGTTCGGCGCCGAGCCGGCGGCGCGGACCAGCCGGTCGTACACCGCCCGCACATCACCGAGCGGCATCTCAGCCATCACCACGCCGTCTGTCCCCTGGCGAGGGATGGCGAGGCGCTCGAACCCGTCTGTCTCCGCGACACCGGCCCACGCCGCCTCAGCGAAATCGGCGTCATCCGTGGCCGCCCAGAACACGGGGGCGGCCGGAATCCCGGTGTCGCGCTCAAGCCGGTCGGCGAGCGCGAGCGCGGACAGGGCCTTGAGCAGCGTGTAGAGCGGCCCGCCGAACAGCCCGGGCTGCTGCCCCGTCGTGACGACCACGCCACCGGCCGCCGCGACCCGATCGAGACGCGCAGCCGCCTCACCGCTCGCGGCGAACGCCGGTCCAAGCGAGGTCCGCCACCCCGGGGGCGCACCAGCACGCACCGACTCGACCTGAGCCCGCCATCCCTCGATCCCACGCGGACGCGGCACGAACCAATCGGCGGGTGTGACACCTTGGAGGATCGCCCGCGCGAGCAGCCCCCCACCGAGCGCCTCGGTCAGGACGCGCGGCGCGCTCATCTCGCCCCCACGTGCGGCGGCGAATGCATGGGGCGGCCATGAGCGAAGCAGGGTACGGGCATCGAGGAAGGCATCACTTGTGATACGGTTCGCCGCGCACAATCGTGCCCGCCCGGTAGAGCTGCTCGGCGAGGACGAGCCGCGCGAGCTCGTGCGGCAGGGTCCAGGGGGCGAGGGAGAGCCGGCGCTCGGCGCGATCGAGCACCTCGCGGTCGAGCCCGTGGGCACCACCAATGACGAAGGTCACGTCCCGGGCCCGCTCGCGCTGCGCCTGCAGCCACGCGGCGAAGCGCGACGAATCGAGCGATTCCCCGCCGGGGTCGCAGGCGACCACCGTGCCGCCGCCGATGCCGTCCAGCAGACGCTCCCCCTCCAGTCGGCGCATCCCGTCGGCGTCGCCGCCCCGGGGACCCGCCTCCCGCACTTCGACCACGTCGAGCGGCCAGTAGCGGGCGGCGCGGCGCTCATACTCCGCGATGGCCACGACGATCCCCTCCGCCTTCGGTCGCCCGACGGCACGCACGGCGACCCGCATCCGTCACCGCCCCGCCGTCGGGCACGCCGACCTCAGGCGTAGATCCCGCGCAGCCGGTGCACCGTCGACACGCGGCTGATCGCCACCATGTACGCGGCGGTGCGCATGTTGACCTTGTGCTGCTGCGAGAGCTTCAGGACGTCACGGAAGCTGTTCACCATAATCTCGCGCAGGCGGTCGTTGACAACCTGCTCGGTCCAGTAATACCCCCCGCGGTTCTGCACCCACTCGAAGTAGCTGACCGTCACACCGCCGGCGTTCGCGAGGATGTCGGGGACCACGAAGATCCCCTTCTCGTCGAGGATCGCATCCGCGGCCGCCGTCGTGGGGCCGTTCGCCCCCTCGCAGATCACCTTCGCCTGGATGTCGCGCGCATTCCGCGTCGTGATCACGTTCTCCAGCGCGGCCGGGACGAGCACATCGACGGGGAGCTCGAGGAGCGCCTCGTTCGAGATCGGATCGCCCTTGCCATACCCCTCGAGCGTCTTGTTCGCTCGGACATACGCGATGGCGTCCGCCACGTCGATCCCCTTCGGATTATGCCATCCGCCGGTCCGGTCGCTGATCGCGATCACGGTGCACCCCACCTCGGCGAGCAGCTGCGCGCCGATCGAACCGACGTTGCCGAATCCCTGCACGGCGACGGTGGCGCCCTGCACCGGCATCTTCAGGTGATCGAGGGCCTGTACCGCCGTGAGCATCACACCGCGACCCGTCGCCTCGCGACGGCCGAGCGAGCCGCCCATTTCGACCGGCTTCCCGGTCGTCACGGCGTTCACCGTGTAGCCCTTGTGCATCGAGTACGTGTCCATCAGCCACGCCATCACGCGCTCGTTGGTGTTCACGTCAGGCGCCGGCACGTCCGAGTCCGGACCGAGCGTCGACATGATCCCCGCCGTGTAGCGGCGCGTCACGCGCTCGAGCTCGCCGACGGACATCTTGAGCGGATCACAGATGACGCCGCCCTTCGCCCCACCGAACGGGATGTTGACGACAGCGCACTTCCAGGTCATCCATGCCGCGAGCGCCTTCACCTCATCGAGGGAGACGTTCATGTCGAAGCGGATGCCGCCCTTCGCCGGACCGCGCGAGGTGTTGTGCAGGACGCGGATCCCCGTAAAGACCTCGACCTCCCCGGAATCCATCATCACGGGGATCGAAACGGTGATCTCCTTCTCCGGGCTGCGCAGGACCTTGTACATGCCCGGCTCGAGGTCGAGGAGCTGGGCCGCGCGATCGAAGCGCGACATCATCGCCTCGAACGGGTTCTCCTCGTTGGACTGGTGGCGGTCGACGTCACCGGAGCGGGCGAGGAAGCGGTCCTTGTCGGGGCGGACGATGGAATCGGTGGGGAGCCTGAGGTCAGCCATGGGGGGGAGGCAGTCGGGGCCGCCGGGCCGGCGGCACGTGAGGTCAGGGGTTCGAAATCGGGGCCAAGCGGTCCAACAGGCCGTCCAGGATTCCCTGGCCGGCCTCCAGCCGAACAGCCTGTGAAAGATACCACAGGGTTGGGGCGCGAGCAGGCCAGAGCGGGGTCAGTTTGACGGCGTCCTTCAGCGTGCAGACGACTGCCCCGACCCCGTCGGCACGGGCCACCACCTGCTGCACATCGGCGGCCGTGAACGCGTGGTGATCGGGGAACGGCATCGGCGTCACGTCGAACCCCGACGCGGCGAGCTGGCCATGGAACGCCGCCGGCTCACCGATCCCAGACACGGCGAGGACCCGTGACCCGGGTGCCGGGACGGCGGCGGATGACGCCTCCGCCGCGCCGTCGACACGACGAAGCGCCCCGGGCGCGAGATGCATCACGGCGACCGGGCGACCCCAGCGGGCACTGAGCGCGCTCGCCATGGCGGATGCCGCCTCCGGCGAGGCGGTCTTGCGCGTCACGATCAGCGCATCGGCGCGACGGATTCCCGACCACGGCTCGCGCAGGGGACCCGCTGGGAGGCAGCGCCCCGGCAGGCCCTGCTCAGCGGCGACGAGGACGACATCCACTGTCCGGCCTGCACGGCGGTGCTGGAAGGCGTCGTCGAGCACGATCGCCCGCGCACCAGATGCGACGGCACGGGCCGAGCCCCGCACGCGATCGGGGTCGGCGACGACGACCGCCGACGGGACGAGCGTGCGGTGCACGAGGGGTTCGTCGGCGCCGTATCCGCGGAGGACGATGCCCGGGCGCGCTCCGCGCGCGGCGAGCTGCGCGGCGAACCAGGCGCTCACCGGGGTCTTGCCCGTCCCGCCAACGGTCAGATTCCCCACGCTGATCGTCGGGGCCGACGTCGGGGTCACGCGACGGAGCCCCGACGCGTACGCGGCGTTGCGGACCGACATCGCCACGCCGTACATCACCCCCAACGGCGCGAGTGCCCGCGAGACGACGCCATCCGCCGCCCACGCGGCCACGAGCGCGTCAGCCAGCGCGCGCCTCATGCGGCCCCTGAGATGCCGATCCGACGCCGCAGTTCCTCTACGAGCGCCGCATCGTCCCCACCCCCGGGAATCCACGGCGCGTCGGCCGTGATGACCACACGCGCGAACGGCTTGGGCACCAGGAATCGGTCCCAGCTCCGCGCCCGCCACGCCCGCGACGCGACGACCCGCACCGGCATGATGGGGACGCCCGCACGCTGCGCCGCCCGGATCGCGCCGATGTGCGGCACTTCGAACGGCCCCCGCGGCCCATCCGGTGTCAGCGCCCCGTCGCGGCCATCGGCGAGGGCCCGGATCATCCCGAGCAGGACCTTCCCGCCCCCGCGCGTGCTCGACCCACGCACCAGCGCGAAGCCCCACCGCCGCAGGATGCGCGCGATCAACTCCCCGTCACGGTGCTCGCTGACCATCGCGACGATGCCACGACCGCGAATCGCCCACGCGATCGGGAGCAGACCGCCGTGCCAGAAGGCGAAGAGCCGCGCCGACGAACCGGCGGCGCGGGTGAGCGGAACCCCGCGCCACTCGACCCGCCAGGTGCTCGCCAGCAGGCGGAGAAGCGGCGCCGCCACGAGCAGGATCCCCTGCAGGCGCAGCCACCGCCGCCAGCTCACGGCACCAACCCGGCGGCCATCGCCGCGACCCGTTCGGACGCGCCCGCGGTGCCGAGTTGCGCCCGCACCTCGGCCAGCCCCTCCCGCATCGTCCGTCGCGCGTCGCCCTCCGGATCGAAGAGCGGCCCGAGGGCCGCGGCCACCGCCTCGGGACGGAACGCATCCTGCACGAACTCCGGCGCGACGGCTCGGCCCGCCACGATGTTGAGCAGGCCGATGTGCGGGATCTGTACGAGCCGCCGAGCGATCGCGTACGAGACCGCGCTCGTCCGGTAGACGATCGCGCATGGGCAGTCGGCGACGGCGGCCTCGAGTGTCGTCGTCCCGCTCTTGCACAGGGCGACATCGGCCGCGCGCAGCACGTCGAACGACGCCGCGCGGATGATCGGGAACGGGACCTCGCCCTCCCGCAGGTCGATAGTCGGCGCCGCACTCAGCACGACGTGCAGTCCCGGCCGCATCGCCTCGAGCCGTCGCGCGACCGCGACGAAGTCCGCGAGATGCCGACGGATCTCGACCGCGCGGCTCCCGGGGAAGAGCGCCAGCACCTCGCCCGCCTCGTCGAGCCCGAGCCTGGCCCGTGCCTCGGCCCGCGACGGGAGCGCCTGTGCGCGGTCGAGCAGCGGGTGCCCCACGAAGACGGCGTCGATCCCCGCCTCACGGAGCATCGGCGGCTCGAACGGGAGGATGCAGGCGGCCTTCGTGATCACCTCCGCCATCGTGCGGAGTCGTCCGCGCTTCCATGCCCAGACCTGCGGGGTGATGTAGTACAGCACCGGCACGCCGGCCGCGCGGGCGGCCGCCGCGACCCGCAGGTTGAATCCGGGATAGTCGATCAGGATGACGAGCCCCACCCGCCCGGTGCGCATCCGCGCCACGAGGGTCCGGAGGAGCCGGAGATGGGCCGGGACGTGCCGCAGCACCTCGACGAATCCCACCACCCCCTCGACCTGCGCGAGCATCTCCACCCCGGCGGCCGCCATCCGCGGCCCCCCCGTCCCGACGAGGTGCAGGTCGGGTCGGGCACGCCGCAACGCCTTTGCGAGGAGCCCGGCGTGCAGGTCGCCGGACGCCTCGCCGGCGACGATTACGACCTCACGCACCGGCAGCGCCGAGGAGAGCGCGGGACCGCTCGATGTCGGCGACGATGCGGAGCGCGACCGCCAACGCCTCCCGCCCCGCACGCCCGCTCACCACGACCGGCGCCCGGCCGCGCAACGCCTCGGCGAAGCTCTCGAGTTCCAAGCGCAATGGCTCCCCCTCGGGGGCCTCGAGCGGAATGCGTTCGACGAACGCCTCGATCGGCTGGGCCTGCGTGACGAGCGTCGGCAGGTCGACGTCCTCGCGCAGTCGATACAGCTCGCCCGTGCCCGCTCCGAGGTCGAGGGAGAGATACCCGTTCCGCTGGAAGATCCGGAGCTTCCGCATCCGCTCCTTCGAGACGCGGCTCGCGGTAATCGTCGCGACCGCCCCAGAGTCGAAGGTGACGCGCGCGTTGGCGATGTCGATCGACGGCGTCAGTACACCGACGCCGGCAGCCGTCACGTCGCGGACCCCGCCGCCGATGAGCGTCAACACCAGATCGATATCGTGGATCATCAGGTCGAGCACGACGGCCACGTCCGACCCGCGTGGATTGAACGGCGCGAGCCGATCGCTGTCGATGAAGAGTGGCCGGTCGACGAGGGGCTGCGCCGCCCGGATCGCCCGATTGAACCGCTCGACGTGCCCGATCTGCACGAGCACGCCCTGCCGCTCGGCAAGCGCGAGGAGCTCGTCCGCCTCCTCGAGGGTGACCGTGATCGGCTTCTCGATCAACAGGTGCTTCCCACGCTCCAGCGCCCGCATCGCCACGGCGTGGTGCGCGGGGGTCGGCGTCACGATCGACACCGCGTCGACATCATCGAGCAGGGCGTCGAGCGTGGGATAGGCGCGAATGCCGAGGTCGCGGGACACCGTGCCCGCCCGCTCGGCGTTCGCCTCGAAGATGCCGCGGAAGACGAGTCCCGGGAGATCGCGCGCGATGCGGGCGTGATGGTAGCCGAGGCTCCCCGCCCCGACAACGCCGAGCCGGACGGGCGCGCTCATACGACGACCCCCCGACCGCTCGCCTCGACGAAGCCGATGAACGCCTCCACCTCAGCCATCGGGGCGAGCGTCGCACGCGCCTGCTCCCGCGCCTGCGAGATGTTCAGCTCCGAGCGGAAGAACAGCCGGTACGCCTTCTTGAGTTCGGACACCACCTCGGGGGCGAAGCCGCTCCGCTGCAGGCCGACGGAGTTGAGGCCATACAGCGCGACCGGGTTCCCCACCGCCTTCACGAACGGCGGGATGTCCTTGGTCACCCGCGACGCGCCACCGATGAAGGCGTGGCGACCGATGCGCACGAACTGGTGCACGGCACAGAGGCCGGAGATGATCGCACGGTCCTCGACGGTCACATGCCCGGCGAACTGCGTCCCGTTCGAGACGATGACCCCGTCCCCGACATGACAGTCGTGCGCGAGGTGGACGTAGGCCATCAGGAAGCATCCCTTCCCGACGGTCGTGCGATGCGACTCCGCCGTCCCGCGATTGATGGTCACGTACTCGCGGATCGTCGTCCCCTCCCCCACCTCGACGGTCGTGACCTCCCCCTTGAACTTGAGGTCCTGCGGGAGCCCGCCGAGGATGCTCCCGATTCCGACGCGCACGCGCGGCGCCAGCCGAACATGCGCCTCCAGTGTCGCCCGGGCCTCGATCACGCAACCGTCGCCCACCTGGCAATCCGGGCCGATGATGGCCCAGGGACCGACCGACACATCAGCGCCGAGCGTCGCGCCCGGGTCGATGATGGCCGTAGGGTGAATCGTCGTCGTCATCGCGCGCGCACCGTCGCCGCCATATCGGCCTCGCACACGACCGTGTCGTCCACCTTGGCCACACCGCGGATCCGGCAGACGGCCGACCGAAGCTGGACGATGTCCACCTCGATGCGCAGTTGATCGCCGGGCTTCACCGGGCGCCGGAACTTGACGTTGTCCATCGACATGAAGTACACGACCTTCGAACCGGGATCGTCAACGGTCCCCATCAACAGGACCCCCCCGACCTGCGCCATCGCCTCGACGATGAGCACGCCGGGCATGATGGGATGCCCCGGGAAATGCCCCTGGAAGAAGGGCTCGTTGATCGTGACGTTCTTGATTCCGACGACGCGCGTCTTCGCCTCCATCTCCACGATCCGATCCACGAGCAGGAACGGATAGCGATGGGGCAGGATCTGCATGATCTCCTCGATGCCGAGCACGCGGGCCTCCGTGGGGGCTGCGGGAACCGCCGCCTGCGCGACCATGGCGCGCACGAGCGTGACGGTCCCTCGATGACTGGGTTTGGTGGCGGTGATCCGGGCCTGGACCCGCGCCCCGGCGAGCGCGAGGTCGCCGACCACGTCCATCGCCTTGTGCCGCACGAACTCGTCGGGCCACCGGAGCGTCGTGCCGACGATCTCCGACGCGTCGAGGACGATGGTGTTCTCCGCTGACGCCCCCTGGATGAGCCCCTTCGCACGCAGGTCATCGACCCACGACATGAGCCCGAAGGTGCGCGCGGGAGCGAGTTCCTCCGCGAAGGTCTGTGGCGTCACCGTCCAGCGTCCGGACTGTGCACCGATCCGCGGATGTGGGAAGTCGATCGCGACCTCCAACTCCAGCGCATCGGCGGGGGTGGCCACGTAGACCGACTCGCCGTCCACGACGCGGACAGGTTCGCGGAGCCGCAGGACGGTCGGCGCGCCATGCTGCGAGACGATCCCCGCGCCAACGAGCGCGGCGCGGAACGGCTCAGCCGACCCATCGAGGATCGGCGGCTCCGGCCCGTCCATCGCGATGATGAGGTCGTCGATCGAGAGCCCGGCCACCGCGGCGAGGACGTGCTCCACCGTGTGGAGCGCGGCCGCCCCCTCGCCGAGCTGCGTCCGCCGCTCCGCCGCGACCGCCACACCCACGTGCACCGGCGTCTCGGGCGCGCCAGGGAGGTCCGACCGACGGAAACGGAGCCCCGCGCCCGATGGCGCCGGCGCGAACGTCAACCGACACGGCTGACCGAGGTGCAGCCCGACCCCCTCGAGCGTGACGGGGGCGGCGATGGTCCGGCGGTCCGTCACGCGTCGGTCCCCTCAGGCGCGCCACCGCCATCGAGGCGACGAAGCACGGCGGGGAGCTTCGCGGCGGCGCCCTGTCGGCGCAGCTCCTCGCGATGCGGGCGCGCCGGGAACCCGCTCCAAGTCGCGCCGGCGGGGACGTCCTTCAGGACGCCGGCCTTCGCCGTGATCGTCGCGCCGCGCCCGACCGTCAGATGTCCGCCGATGGCCGCCTGTCCCGCCACCCGCACGTCATCCTCGAGCCGCGCACTCCCCGCGATCACGACCCCCGCCGCCATCAGACACCGCCGCCCCACGCGCACGTTGTGCCCGATGTGCACGAGGTTGTCGAGTTTCGTGCCGTCGCCGATCACGGTGTCGTCGATGCTCCCGCGGTCGATGGTGCAGTTCGCGCCAAACTCCACATCATCCCCGACGACGACGCGCCCGACGTGCGGGATCTTGTTATGCCCCGTCGCATCGGAGACAAAACCGAAGCCGTCACTGCCGATGCGCGTCCCAGCGTGGATGAGCCCGCGGGCCCCCACGGTGCATGCGTCATAGATCGTCACATGACTGACAAGACGCGTCCCGGCGCCAACGGCGCTCCGTCGCCCGAGATGGCACCCGGGACCGACCCAGGCACCCGCGCCGACCACCGCGCCGGCCCCCACGACGGCGAAGGCCTCGACGCACGCATCCGGGGCCACGGACGCCTCGGGCGACACGCTGGCCGCGGGATGGATCCCACGAAAGGGAGGCGCCGCCGGGGGGGTGAGGGCCCCGAGGACGCGGAGAATCGCCTCGTGCGGGCGCGCCACGATCACGCGGTCCGCCGGCCCCCCGGACGCCTCGGCGAGGTCGGGGGAGATGAGCACCGCCCCCGCTCCAGTCGACGCCAACGCCGCGAGGTAGCGCGACGACGCGACGAACGTGAGGTCATCGGCCGAGGCCCGGTCGAGCGGCGCCACGCCGCCGATGCGACGCGCGCCGTCCCCCCGGAGTGTCCCGCCGACGAGCGTCGCGATCGCCGCGAGCTCGAGCGAAGAGGACGGCTCGCGCGTCACGCTCCTGCGCCCTCGCGCGTGTCCCGCCTCAGGGACGCCGGACGCCCGCCGGCTGCGTCACCGGGCCCGCCGGACGAGCCGGGGCCGGGGTGGCCGCCGGCGTGGCCGGACGAGCCGCCGGCGCGGGCGCCGCCGCCGGGACCGCCGCCGGCATCGTCCGGAGCTTGGCGATCACCTTGTCCGAAAGATCCAGATTCTTGTCCATCGCAACCACGGGGTTCGCCTGCGCCCCCATGTCGAAGATCATCGCCACGCCCTCGGCGCGACGCACGTCCTCGAGCGCGATCTTGATCTGGTCGAAGAGCGGCTGCATCATCTCGTTCTGCTTCTGCTGCGCCTCGTTCTGCAGCACCTGCAGCGTGTCCCGATACCGCCCGTCGAACTCCTGCAGCTTCGTGAAGCGCTCGGTGCGCTGCGCCGGCGTCAGCGTCGCCGAATCCTTCTCGAAGGCGGCGACCATCAAGTTCAGCGAGTCGACCATCGTCTTTTCGCGCGACTGGAGCACCTCGACCTCGGCGCGATAGCGCGCCTCGACCTGGTTCCGGCCGGGCATCTCCTGGAGGATCTTGCGGGTGTCGACGTAGGCGACCTTCGTCTGGGCCGCGACCGGCGCGGCGAGGAGGGTCAGCGGGAGGAGGGCGGCGAGGAGGCCGCGGGTCGGGCGGATCATGGGTGTGCTCCGAAGGGTGGTTAGAAGACCTGGCCGAGCCGGAAGTGCAGCTGCCAGCGCGGATCCGGCCGGCCGAGCGCATCACGGCGATCGAAACCGTACGCGTAGTCGATCCCGAGCGGACCGAGCGGCGTGACGGTGGACAACCCGAAACCGGTACCCCGGAAGAGCCGCGTCGGGTCGAAATCCCGCGGACGCGCCCAGAGGTTGCCGGCGTCGTAGAACCAGTTGATGTAGACCGACTGGTTGAAGCGCAGCCCCACCTCCGCCGTCGAGGCGAAGAACGCGGAGCCGAAGGAGTTCCGTTGCGCGTTGAACGTCCCCGTCCCGGTCGAGAACCCCGTCGGGGTGATCGAGAACTCCGGGTACCCGCGCAACATCTCGCCGAACTGCACGCCGCCGAGCGAGAACTGCTGCGACCAGAAGAAGTCTCCAGGATCGCCGAACACCGCGCCGCCGCGGCTGCTGAGACCGAAGGTGAGCCGCAGCGGCTGCGACCCCGGCTTCTTCCCCCCGATGCGCGCCAACACCGTGTAGTTGCGCCACTCCGTCGTGTAGCGCTGGAAGGTCGCCGTGCCGCCGAGCGGTCCGCCGTTCAACGCGACGCTGACCGACTGGAGCTGCCCCTCGGTCGCGAACGGCATATCGAGACGCGTGTCCCGGCTCACGTCGAACCCGACCGTGCTGCGGAGACACCCGCGACACTGGTTCACCGAGATCGTCCCGAGGAGGCCGTCCGTGCCGTATCGCACCCCCTCGAGCCCGTACGAGACGAAGACCCGCGTGAACCGACTGCGCGGGAACGGGAACCCGAACCGGAGCGCCCCGCCGGTGCGCGTGGTCCGACCGAGGTCCGCGATCCGGAAGCGCGCCTGCGAGCGGTACGCGTTCACCTGCCCCGAAATCAGCGTCCCGCGAATCCCGGGGTCGACATACGACGAATTGAAGTCGTTGATGAACTGCCCGAACTGCCACTGCAGACTGCCGCGCTTGCACTTGCCGAAGAGGTTCGGCTGCTCGAGTCCGATGAAGCCGCCGAGCCCGGTGCCCTGCCCGACCGAGGCACCGAAGTTCACGTTCCCCGTCCGCTTCTCCTTCACGCGGAAGACGATGTCGACGTCGCCCTGATCGTTCGCGGGACGCACGTCAGGGAACGGGAGCGGCGTCTCGAAGAAACCGAGGTTCGAGATGCTCCGCCAACTCCGAATCATCCGATCCTGGTTGAAGACGTCGCCCGGGATGATCACCAGCTGGTCGCGGATGCAGTTCTCGACCGTGAAGTCGTTCCCGAGGATCTCCACCCGGTTGATGACCGCCGGCGCCCCCTCCACCACGTCCCACCGGAGCCGAACCACGCCCGCGGAATCCGTCGGGTCACGCTCGACCACGGGCCGGACCTGCGCGTAGATGTACCCTTCGTTGTTGTAGAGGGTGCTCACCTGCTGCGTGGCCTCCTCCCACCGCGACCGGTCGAAGATGTCCGTCGCCGGTGCGCGCCGCCGAATGACCCCCTGCACGCGCTCCGTCAGCGAGGGGGCGCGGGTGGTGAACGGATACAGCGCCGCAATCTGCTCCGTCGTGAAGCGACGGTTCCCGACCACCTCGAACGCCTTCACTCGATACTGCGGCCCCTCACGGACCTGCAGCCCGATCACGGCCTTCCCGCGCGCCCGGTCGATACGGAGCGTATCCTGCTCCAACTGGAAATCGGCATAGCCCCGGTCCGCGAAGAGCTTCGGCAGCTTCTCCCCGATATCCGTCGCGAACTTGTCCTCGTTGAACTCCCCCTTCTGGAAGAACCAGAAGCCCTCCGGCCGCGTCTTCATCGCCCGGACGATCTCCCCGTCCGTCACCGCGGCGTTCCCCGCGATATCGAACCCGGAGATCGCGAGCCGTCGCCCCTCGTCGACGCGGAACGTCAGGCCGACGCGCTCGCCGACCTGGGTCGTCTCGGGACGCACGCGGGCGAGGTAGTACCCGTTCGCCTGATAGAGCGAGTCGATCCGCCGCATCGCGGTCGCGATCTGCACCGGGTCGACCGGCCGTCCCACCAGCAACTCCACGCGGTCCTCGACCTGCCGCTGGGAGAGGCGGCGCGGCCCCTCCACCTTCACCTCGGCGAGCAGCGGTCGCTCGGCGACGCCCACCACGAGCGTGCTGCGCGGGCCGTCCAAGTCACAGGTGACGGTCACGGCGTCGAAGTCGCCGGTCGCATACACGTCGCGGATCACCCGCTGGATTGCCGGGAAGTTCAACGTCTCGCCCGTGGCGATCCCCGCTGCGGACAGGATGGTCTGCGCCGCCACCCGACGCTCCCCACGCACCGCGATCGAATCGGGGGTCAGGCAGCGGCCCACCCCTTGGGCAGCCCCCTGCGCGAAGGCGGGGGCGGCCGTGAGGAGAAGTCCGACCAGAACGAGGGGATTCCTGCGCATCCTCGGAATATACACGACCCGGCCCGCCATCGGTCCCCCGGGGACCCCCGCCGAGGTCAGGAGCGGGCGGCCTCGGTCGGGACCCGGAAGACCAGCGCCGTCCCATCCCCGGAGACATCCACCTCGATCTCGTCGCCCCGACGGTACTCGGCGAGCAGGATCCGCTCCGAGAGCGGATCCTCGATGTACCGCTGGATCGCGCGCTTCAACGGCCGGGCCCCGTACGTCTGGTCGTATCCGTGTTGCACCAGGAAGTCGACCGCCCCCTCCGTCAGCCGCAGCGAGAGCTCCTCCTCGCGGAGTCGCTTCTGCACCTCGGCGAGGAGGACGTTCACGATCTGCGCGATGTGGTCGCGCGAGAGCGGATGGAAGACGATGACCTCATCGAGACGATTGAGGAACTCCGGGTTGAAGGCGTGCTGCAACTCCTCCCGGACCTTGTCCCGCATCCGGTCGAAGTCGAGCGTCGCATCCCCGGCACCGAAGCCGAGGCTCCGGTTCCGCGTGATGTCCTTCGCGCCCACGTTCGACGTCATGATGACGACCGTGTTCTTGAAATCGATCACGCGGCCGTAATTGTCGGTGAGGTGCCCCTCATCGAGGACCTGCAGCAGGAGGTTGAAGACGTCCGGGTGCGCCTTTTCGATCTCGTCGAGCAGGATGACGCTGTACGGCTTCCGACGGATCGCCTTGGTGAGCGTGCCCGACTCCTCGTACCCGACGTACCCCGGCGGCGCGCCGATCAACCGCGAGACCGAGTGCTTCTCCATGTACTCGCTCATGTCCACGCGGATGAGTGCCGTCGGATCCGCGAAGAGGAAGGTCGCGAGCGCCCGCGCCAGCTCCGTCTTCCCGACGCCGGTCGGCCCACAGAAGATGAACGAACCGATTGGCCGCCGCGGATCCTTGAGCCCCGCACGACTGCGCCGGATCGCCCGCGCGATCGCCTTGATGGCGTCGTCCTGCGCCACGACCTGCCGGTGCAGCTCCTCCTCCATCCGGAGCAGCCGCGCGGTCTCGGCCTCCTGGAGCCGCGTCACGGGAATCCCGGTCCAGCGACTCACGATGAACGAGATCTCCGCCTCGCCCAGCACCGGCCGCAGCGACTGCCGACGCGACTCCCACTCCTCCTGCCGCGTGCGGATCTGCCCCTGCAGGTCGCGCTCGGTATCGCGCAGCGAGGCCGCGAGCTCGAAGTTCTGGTCACGCACCGCGGCGTCCTTGTCCGCGTTCACCGCCTCGAGCTTCGCCTTGAGGTCATGGACCTCGACGGGAGGCACCTGCGCCGCCAACCGCGCCCGCGCCCCCGCCTCGTCGATCACGTCGATCGCCTTGTCCGGCAGGAAGCGGTCGGTGATGTAGCGCTCGGAGAGCCGTGCCGCGATCCCGAGCGTCTCGTCGGGGATCGTCACGCGGTGATGCTCCTCGTACTTCGGGCGCAGACCCTTGAGGATCTCCACCGTCTCCTCGATCGACGGCGGATCGACCACGACGGTCTGGAACCGACGCTCCAGCGCGCCGTCCTTCTCGATGTGCTTCCGGTACTCGTTGAGCGTCGACGCGCCGACGCATTGCAACTCGCCGCGCGCGAGCGCCGGCTTCAGCATGTTGCTCGCGTCGATCGCGCCCTCAGCCGCCCCGGCCCCGACGAGCGTGTGCAACTCGTCGATGAAGAGGATGATCTGCTTGTTCTGGGCGATCTCGTTCATGACCGCCTTCAGGCGCTCCTCGAACTGCCCGCGGTACTTCGTCCCCGCGATCACCGCCGCCATATCGAGCGAGAGGACGCGATGGTCCCGCAGCGAGTCGGGGCACTGGTTCGTCGCGATGAGCTGCGCGAGCCCCTCGACGATCGCCGTCTTCCCGACGCCAGGCTCGCCGATCAGCACCGGATTGTTCTTCTTCCGGCGCGAGAGCACCTCCATCACGCGCTCGATCTCCTTCGCCCGGCCGATCGTCGGATCGAGGTCCCCCGCGGACGCCATCGCCGTCAGGTCACGGCAGAAGTGGTCCAGCGCCGGCGTCTTCGACTTCTTCTCCCCCTTCCCACCGGGCGCCGGGCTCGGCTTCGCCGACGGCTCCGCGCCGCCACTCGGCATCTCCGTCCCGAGCAACCGGAGCGTCTCCGCCCGCGCCGCCTCGAGGTTGACCCCGGCGTCGCTCAGGACCTGCGCCGCGATGCCCTTCTCCTCGCGCAAAAGGCCGAGGAGGAGATGCTCCGTCCCGACATACGAGTGGTTCAGCTCGCGGGCCTCACCCATCGCGAGCTCCAGCACCTTCTTCGCGCGCGACGTGTACGGGAGGTCCGGGCCGAGCGCCTGCGCCGCCTTTCCCTTCTTGACGGTCTCCTCGATCTTCTGCTGCACGTCCTCGAGATCGACGCTCAGGTTGTTGAGCACGGCCGCCGCCACACCCTCACCCTCGCGGATGAGCCCCAGCAGGATGTGCTCCGTCCCGACGTACTCGTGATGGAGGCGTGCCGCCTCCTCGCGCGCCATCGCCAGAACCTTCCGCACCCGCTCCGTGAAGTTGTATCCGTTCATCGTCGCCTCGATGGTCCGCCTGCCGCGGACTCAGTCCGTGATCTTCGCCTCGGCCGCTAGGACCGACCGCACATAGCGCGCGCGCGCCACGCTCGCCTCGCTCTCCGTCAACGCCCGACCCGCCGCATGCATCAGGTGCGCCGTCTGGCTGAAGATCAGGAGCTTGTTCAGCGTGTACACGCTCAGGCCCGTGACGAGCTGCAGGCTCGCCGCCAACCGTACCCCGCTCAGGAGCTGCATCGCCTCCTCCCCCGAGAGGGACCGCGCGTGCCGCAGCGTGCCATAGGCCCGCCACAGCTTGTCCTCGATAATATACCCGGCCTCCCGGCGAAGGACCCGCCGCGCCTCCTCCTCCCGCTCAATTACTCGGCGCACCACCCGGGCGAGCTGGTCCACCAGCTCCCCCTCGGAGCGCCCCAGCGTGGTCTGGTTCGAGATTTGGAAGAGGTTCCCCAGCACCTCGCTCCCCTCCCCGTAGAGCCCACGGTGCGTCAACCCCATATGCTGCAGCCCCTGCAGCACCTTCCCGATCTCCTGCGTCATCACCAGCCCCGGCAGGTGGATCAGGACCGACGCCCGGAGCCCCGTCCCGGTGTTCGTCGGGCAGGAGGTCAGGAAGCCGAACTCCGGGTGCGCCGCATACGGCACCGCCGCGCCAAGTCCGCGATCGAGCGCCTCGGCATGCCGCAGCGCCCCCTCAAGGTCGAATCCGGACCGGAAGACCTGGAGCCGCAGGTGATCCTCCTCGTTGACCATCAGCCCGACATCGCCCGTCACCAACACCGCCCCCGCCGTCGGCGCCGTGAGAGACGTCGGGGCCCCCGGTGCGACCTCAAGCCCGGCGAGCTCACGGCTCACGAGATGCCGCTCGTGGAGCAGCAGCCGTTCCGACGCCGTGCACTCATCGACCCGCACGAGCACCCCATCGCGGAGCCCCTCGAGGTGCGGGACCGCCTGCCGGACCGCCTGCAGCACACGGAGCCGCTCCCCCTCCCGAGCGCGCGGCGGGAACGCGAAGCCGGCGAGGTTCCGGGCGAGACGGATGCGGGAGGAGAGCACGATCGCCGCGTGCTCCCCGGTCGGGGCGAGCCACTGCAGTCCGCCGTCCGGCAGCAGCGACAGATCGAGCGTCATTCGAGCGCCCGGATCTGGTCCCGCAACGCCGCCGCCGACTCGAAGGCCTCCGCCGCAACCGCCCGGGCCAACTCCTCGCGCAGCACCTCGATGCGTGACGCGCGGTCCACGGTCGACGGGTCGCCCGCCGGCAGCGGCGGCGCCGCCGTCGGACGCCATCCCGCATGCCGTGTCGCGCCGTGCACGCGGCGCAGCAGCTCGCGGAGGCTCTGGTCGAACGCCGCATAGCAGTGTGCGCAGCCGAGCCGACCGCTCGCCCGAAACTCCTGCAGCGACGTCCCGCAGTACGCGCACCGCGGGAGATCCCCAGGGAGCTGGCTCGCCTGGTGCTGGACCGCTTGCAGGAAGTCCCCGAGCGGATGCTTGGGTTCGGCCACCGTCGTCTCGATCCCGCGCTCCGCGGCACACCGCTCGCACAGATGCACCTGCGCGACGGACTGGCCGACGATCTGCGTTAGGTGCACCACGGCGTCCCGCTCCCGGCACTGGTCGCAGAGCATCAGGCCGCCTCCGGCTCCCGACCGGATGGCCGGAGCACCCCGTCCTCAAGCACGAGGACGCGATGCGCCCGAGATGCCAGCGACGCGTTGTGCGTCACCACGACGAGCGCGAGCCCGGTCTCGGCGACGAGCGACGCGAGCATGTCGTGCAACTGCTCCGCCGTCTGGTGGTCGAGATTCCCCGACGGCTCATCCGCCAGCAGCACGGCGGGATCGACCGCCAGCGCGCGCGCCACCGCGACCCGCTGCTGCTCGCCACCGGAGAGCTCACCCGGCCGATGCGACGCGCGGCTCGCGAGCCCGACCTGCGCGAGGAGCCTCGCCGCCCGGCTCCGCGCCTCCGTCGGCGCACGGCCGGCAATCAACAGCGGCATCGCGACGTTCTCCAACGCGCTGAACTCCGCCAACAGGTGATGGAACTGAAAGACGAACCCGACCGACCGGTTCCGGAGCGCCGCCATCGCCACGTCATCCGAGGCCGGGACGTCCCGCCCGCCGATCCGGACCGTCCCCGCCGTCGCCGCGTCGAGGGCGCCGAGCACCTGCAGCAGCGTGCTCTTCCCGGCACCGCTCGCGCCGACGATCGCGACCATCTCCCCCGCCCGCACCGACAGGTCGACCCCCGCTAGCACCCGCAGCAGCGCGCCGTCGCCACCGCGATACTCGCGGACGACCCCCGCCGCCTCGAGGACGACGGCGCCGCTGCGCATGGCCGAGGTGACGAGGGGCGACGTCATACGCCGCGGATCGCCTCCACCGGCATCAGCCGCGCCGCCGCGCGCGCCGGATGCAGCGTCGCCAGCACCGAGACCAGCACACTCACCGCGACCACGAGTAGCACGTCACCGGCGGCGAGCCGGATCGGCAGATGGTCGATGAAGTAGACCTTCGCCTCGAGCGGGATCAGGCGATACCTGTCCACCGTCCAGCCGAGACCGACGCCGAGCAGAACGCCGCCCAGGGTGCCGACGCCGCCGATGAAGAGGCCCTGCAGCAGGAAGATCCGTCGGACCGCGTCGGCGCGCAGCCCCATCGCTCGGAGGATGCCGATCTCACGTGACTTGTCCCGCACGACCATCGTGAGCGTGCTGACGATGTTGAACGCCGCCACCATGATGATCAGCGTCAGGACGATGCCCATCCCGAGCTTCTCGAGACTGAGGGCCTTGAAGAGATCCTGGTTCTGTTGCCGCCAGTCCACGGTGCGATACGGATACCCGAGCACGCTATCGATCACCGACGCCACCGCCGGCGCGGCCCATCGGTCCGTCGTCCGTACCTCAAGCCCCGTCACCGCGGTATCAAGCCCGGCGAAGGCCTGCGCCGCGGGCAGGTCGACGAAGACGTATCCATTGTCGTAGACGTACATCCCGGTCTCAAAGACCCCGGTCACCTCGAACGTCGCGAACGAAGGGACCAGCCCGCCGAGGACAGGGTTCACCGCCCCGCCCGACGCGGTGACGAGCGAGATCGTCGATCCCGGATATGCGCCGAGGCGCTCGGCGAGCAAGGCACCCACCACCGCCCCACGCCCAGGCCCCTGCGCCCCGCGAAACGAGAAGTTCCCCGTCCGGGCGTGGTCCCGAATCGTCGTAACCTGCGATGACCCCGAATCCCCCGGCGCGATCCCGGCGACGGTCACCGCTTCGGTGTAGGTGCTCGTCGTCGTCGCGAGCCCCTGGTGGATGACGAAGGGGGCGACCGCCACCACACCGGGCAGCGAGTCCACCCGCGCCTGGGTCGCACGCCAATCATCCATCCGTAGACCGTCGCCGTACGTCAGCACCCGCACGTCCGGGCTGCCGGTCAGAATCTTCTCCCGCAGGTCCGTCTGGAGGCCGTTCATCACCCCCATGATGAGGATGAGGGCGCTCACCCCGACGACCACCCCCGAGACCGCGATCGCGCTGAGGAACGACAGCAGGCGGCTCCGCCGGCGGCTGCGCAGATACCGCCAGGCGATCGCCAGCTCGAGCCGACGCGTCCCGATCATTCCGGCCGCATCAGCGGGAAGAGGATGACATCGCGGATGTGCGGGGTGCCCGTGAGATACATGAAGAGCCGGTCGAGCCCGATGCCGACGCCGCCCATCGGCGGCATGCCGTACTCCATCGCACGGAGGTAATCCTCATCGACGCCCGTCGCCTCATCGTCCCCCGCCGCCTTCAACCGTGCCTGCGCCTCGAACCGGGCGCGCTGATCGATCGGGTCGTTCAGCTCGGAGAATGCGTTGGCGAGCTCCTTCCCCTTGGCGAAGAGCTCGAAGCGCTCCGTCAGACCGGGCTTCGTCCGGTGGGGCTTCGCCAGCGGAGAAAGCTCCACCGGGTAATCGACGACGAACGTCGGCGTGTCGATGCGTGACTCCACATGGTGCTGAAAGAGCTCATCCATCAACTTCGGGCGCGAGAGCCGGGCGAGGTCGTGCACGCCGGCTCGCTCCGCCGCGCGTCGCAACTCCGCGTCCGACATCGCCGTGACATCCGCGACGCCCAACGCCGCCGAGAGCGACGGCACCCACTCCATCCGTGGGAACGGGGTCGCGAAGGTCGGGATTGCCGCGGCGACCTCGCCGTCCGGACGCAGCCGCTCCCCCTCGCCCAGCACGCCGCGCACCGCCTCGGCGGCCGTGAGGAGCAGCTGCTCCACGCGCCCCATCATCTGCGTGTAGTCGGCGTACGCCTCGTAGAACTCCAGCATCGTGAACTCGGGGTTGTGCGTCCGGTCGATCCCCTCGTTCCGGAAGTCATGCCCAATCTCATAGACGCGATCGAACCCCCCCACCACGAGCCGCTTGAGATAGAGCTCGTCCGCGATGCGCAGGAAGAGCGGCATGTCGAGCGCATTGTGATGCGTCGTGAACGGGCGCGCGGCGGCACCGCCGTAGAGCGGCTGCAGGACCGGCGTCTCCACCTCCAGATACCCGAGCGCGTCGAGTGCGCGACGAATCGCCGTCGTCATCCGCGACCGTGCGGCGAAGTGCCGCCGCACCTCCGGATGCACCGCGAGGTCGGCGTAGCGCTGCCGGGAGCGCTGCTCCCCATCGGCGAAGCCCGAATGCCGGACGGTACGCCCCTCGACGACCTCCTCCTTCCCGAACGGCAGCGGTCGGAGCGATTTCGCGAGCATCGTCACCGCGTCGACCTTGACCGTGACCTCACCCGTCCGCGTGCGAAAGAGCGGCCCGGACACCCCGATGATGTCCCCGAGGTCGAAGGACGACAGGAGGGCAAACCGCTCCCCCAGCTGATCCTGTCGGAAGTAGAGCTGGATCCGCCCCTCATCGTCGGCGAGATGCGCGAAGACCGTCTTCCCGTGCCCACGCCACGCGACGACGCGCCCCGCGAGTCGCACGACCGGCCCCTCCTCCGCGTCCCCGAGCAACCCAGCCGCCGCACCGCACCCGTGCGAGCGATCAAAGCCGTAGGCGAAGGGCGTCTCGCCCGCCGTGACGAGCGCCGCGAGCTTCTCGCGCCGCGCCCGCATCACGAAGTTCAGGTCATCCGTCATGCGGCCTCCCAGGCGGCGCCGTACAGGGTCGGGGCGGAGCTCACGCGCCCTCCGTCGGCGCGCCGGTCTGCTTGAGATATGCCTCGATGAACGGATCGATCGCGCCATCCATCACCTTCTGGACGTCGGTGATCTTGAGCTCGGTCCGGTGGTCGTTGACCATCGTGTAGGGCTGGAAGACGTAGCTGCGGATCTGGCTCCCGAACGACACATCCTGCTTCGTCGCGTCGAGCGCGGCCTTCGCCGCGGCCTGCTTCTCCGCCTCGAGGTTGTAGAGGCGATTCTTCAGCATCTTCATCGCCGTCGCCTTGTTCTTGAACTGCGACCGCTCCTGCTGCGACGCCACCACCACACCGCTCGGCAGGTGGGTGATGCGGACGGCGGAACTCGTCTTGTTGACGTGCTGGCCACCTGCGCCCGACGCCCGATAGACGTCGATCCGGAGGTCCTCTTCACGGATCTCGATGTTGATCTCCTCGTTCACCACCGGGTACACGAAGACGGAGGCGAAGCTCGTGTGCCGACGGGCCTGCGAGTCGTATGGCGAGATCCGCACGAGACGGTGAACCCCCGTCTCGGGACGGAGAAAGCCGAAGGCGTATTCCCCCTTCACCTCGAGGACCGCGCCTTTGATCCCCGCCTCTTCCCCCTCGGAGAGATCGAGGATCTCCACGCCGAATCCCTTTCGCTCCGCCCAGCGCGTGTACATACGCATCAGCATCTGTGCCCAGTCCTGGGCCTCAGTGCCACCGGCCCCCGCGCTGATCTCGACCTGCGCGTCGCGGAAGTCGTCACGTCCCTGCAGCAGCGAGCGGAGCCGGTACGCATCGGTCTCCTCTTGGATCGCCGTGGACTCGCGCGTGAGCTCGGCCGCCATCTCGGCGTCCGGCTCGAGGGTGAGGAGCTCGGCGAGCTCGAGCGCACCAGCCACTCGACCATCAAGCCGGTCCCATGGTTCAATCCAGTTCTTGAGGACCTTCACCTCCTGGACCACCCCTCGTGCCCGCTCCTGCGCGTTCCAGAAGCCCGGGTCCGCCATGTCCCCCTCAAGGGCGGTCAGGCGTTCGCGCTTGCGATCAAGGTCAAAGGAACCTCCGGAGCTCGTCCAGACGGGCTCGGTCGTTACGGAGGGACTGCAGCGATTCGTGGTCGGCCATCCGGGTAAGATACCGGGTCAGGAACCCCGATGGCACCGACGGGCTGCTCAGGTACGGGGTCGCGGAGCAATCGCGGGAGGCCGGGGACGAGCCCCGGCAGACGGACGTGCCTGATGGACATCCACAGGGCCGGGATGCCGGGTCGCAGCAGGCTGCCGGTCGGAGGGACCATCCTCGCCCCACAGCCCTGCCCACGGATCATCCGCCGACGTCGGCGGAACCGAGGCCGCATCCGTGGTCCGCTCCTTCGCGCCCCAGTCCCACATATCCGACCCGGTGGGCGCCGCCGCGGCATCCGAGGCGGCCAGCGCGGCCGGATCGACCGGTGCGGTCGCCGCGACGAAGGGCGGCATCGAGAGACCAATGGCGATGACCGCACCACAGGCCGTACAACGGGCACGGAGCCCGCCCGGCGGCACGCGACTCGGATCGATCCGGTAGATCACCTGGCACTCCGGACAGACTGCCGTCAGGACCGAGGTCATCTGTGCATCACCTCGACCGCGCCTGATCCACGAGCAGGACGGGAATGCCGTCCCGCACGGGATACACGACGGCGCACGGTGCACATGCCAATCCGAGTCCCTCGGCAGAGTCTTCATCGATCAAGACGCCGTGGCATCGCGGACAGACAAGGATGCGTCGGATGGTCTCCGGGATCGTCATCGCTCGAGGTCCTCCGGTAACTGGTAACCGAGCCGACGAAGTGCGACCGGATTACGCCGCCAATTCGTCAACACCTTCACCCACAGGTCAAGATACACGGGGCGATCGATGAGCGCCTCGATCCGGGGACGAGCCGCCTGCCCGATTGCCCGGATGCGGCTGCCACCACTCCCGATGAGGATCCGCTTCTGACTGTCGCGCTCCACGTGCATCACGGCGCGGACGTAGACCGGCGTGCGCTCCTCCCGGAACTCCTCGATCTCGACGGCGACCCCGTAGGGCACTTCGTCCTCGAGCTGTTCAAAGACTGCCTCCCGGACGAACTCCGACGCGAAGAACCTGGTCTGCTGCGTGGAGACGTCATCGACCGGGTAGAGAAACGGCGACTCCGGGAGCCGAGCCGCGACGAGGTCCAGAAGGGCGCTGATCCCCTCCCCGGTGGCGGCCGAGATGAGCAGGGCGTCCGGCACCTCCACCAGCCAACGCGCCCGTTGTTCCGGGGAGAGTTGATCGGCCTTGGTGACGACGGTCAGTACCGCCGCCCGTGGCGGCACCGCGAGTCCGGCGATCTTCGCAAGCGGCTCTCGCTGCTCAGGCGTCGAGAGCCCATCCACGAGGTGCAGGATCAGGTCCGCATCGGCGATCGCCTCAAGAGCGGCCCGACGCATCGATCGATGGAGATCGTATCGCGGCTCGAGCAGCCCGGGCGTATCGAAGAGGACCATCTGCGTGTCGGCGTGAATGAGAATGCCGACGACGCGGTCACGCGTCGATTGGGGCTTGGGCGAGACGATGGCGAGCTTCGTCCCGACGAGGTGATTCAGGAGCGTGGACTTCCCCGCGTTGGGTCGGCCCACGAGCGTGACGAACCCGGCCCGAGTCATGCGAGGAAAGATAGTGGGAAAACGAAAGCGCCCCAGCCGCGGTGGGCTGGGGCGCTTTCAAGGGGGTGCCGGCGACGGCCTACTCTCCCGCGACCTCTCGGTCGGAGTACCATCGGCGCTGTAGGGCTTAACGATCGTGTTCGGGATGGGAACGAGTGTGGCCCCTACGCTCTAGTCGCCAGCGAAAAGACGACAACGGGGATGGTAGTGTTCGTGTGCAAACGATCGATTAGATCGTGCGAAGCTCTGCGGTTGGTGTTCCTGCCCCTTTCGCGAAGAAAGGGGGAGTAGTCAAGCCGCACGGGCGATTAGGATGGGTTAGCTCGGAGGTCATTACTGACTTTCCACTCCCCACCTATCGACGTGGTGGTCTCCCACGGCCCTTCAGGGGACTCAAGGTCCCAGGGAGAGTTCATCTTGGGGACAGCTTCCCACTTAGATGCATTCAGCGGTTATCTGTGCCGACCATCGCTACCCGGCGTTGCCACTGGCGTGACAGCCGGGACACGAGCGGGTCGTCCGACTCGGTCCTCTCGTACTAGAGTCCGCACCCCTCAACTCTCCAACGCCCACGACGGATACAGACCGAACTGTCTCACGACGTTCTGAACCCAGCTCATGTACCACTTTAACCGGCGAACAGCCGGACCCTTGGGACCTTCTCCAGCCCCAGGATGTGATAAGCCGACATCGAGGTGCCAAACCGCGCCGTCGATGTGAACTCTCGGGCGCGATAAGCCTGTTATCCCCAGCGTACCTTTTATCCGTTGCGCGATAGCCGATCCACACCGGGCTACCGGATCACTACGGCCCACTTTCGTGGCGGCTCGACCCGTCGGTCTCGCCGTCAGGCTCCCTTGTGCCGTTACACTCTAGAGCGCGAATATCGTCCGCGCTGAGGGAACCATGCGCGCGCCTCCGTTACTCTTTCGGAGGCGACCGCCCCAGTCAAACTGCCCACCTGCCACGGTCCCAGCCGGGGTTTGCCCGAGCGTGGTGAGGACGTTACATGAGCCAGGCTGGTATTTCACTGATGACTCCGCCCGAGCTGGCGCCCGGGCCTCATAGTCTCCCAGCTATGCTACACAGTCTAATGCGACGTCCAATGACAAGCTGCAGTAAAGGTGCATGGGGTCTTTTTGTCCTGTCGCGGGGACTCGGAATCCTCACCGAGACTGCTATTTCGCCGAGCACCGGGTCGAGACAGTGCCCAAGTCGTTACGCCATTCGTGCAGGTCGGAACTTACCCGACAAGGAATTTCGCTACCTTAGGACCGTTATAGTTACGGCCGCCGTTTACCGGGGCTTCGGCTCAATGCTTCGCCTTGCGGCTAACATCTCCCCTTAACCTTCCGGCACCGGGCAGGCGTCAGTGAGTATACGGCGCCTTGTGCGGCTTGGCACTCACCTGTGTTTTTGCTAAACAGTCGCTTGGGCCGATTATCTGCGACCGATCGAAGCCTGCGACGCGAAGTCGCCAACCTCCATCGGCATCCCTTCTTCCGAAGTTACGGGATCATTATGCCGAGTTCCTTGACCCGGTTTCACTCGTTCACCTGAGGCTACTCGCCTCGCCCACCTGTGTCGGTTTGCGGTACGGACGTCTGCAGCATTCCCCACCAGGGCTTTTCTTGCCTGTCGACTCTACGCGACTTGCGCTTGGGTTGCCCCGCGCACTCGTCTCAGGTCTCGGTTTCCCTACACCCTTTCACGGCCATCCACAAAGCCGCTCGCGCTTCGTTCCAGGGTCCCCCTGGGGTTGCTAACACACTACAGACGGGGCCGGAATATTGACCGGCTGTCCATCGGCTACGCCTCTGGGGCCTCGCCTTAGGGTCCGCCTCACCCTGCGCTGATTGCCATGGCGCAGGAATCCTTGGGCTTACGGTGTGCGGGGTTCTCACCCGCATTTGCGCGTACTCAATCCGGCATCCTCACTTCTGAACGCTCCACGGCACGTTTCCACGACCGCTTCAAGGCGGACAGAACGCTCCCCTACCCCTCTGACAAAGTCAGAAGACCAAGCTTCGGCGGGCCGCTTAATCCCGACCATTCTCGGCGCATCCCCACTGGACTGGTGAGCTATTACGCACTCTTTAAAGGAGTGGCTGCTTCTAAGCCAACCTCCCAGTTGTCAGTGTAGGGACACATCCTTCGCTATACTCAGCGGCCACTTCGGGGCCTTAGCTGTGGTTCTGGGTTCTTTCCCTCTCGCCGCTGGACATTATCGCTCAGCGACTGCCTCCCGAGGTCCATGTCTCAGGCATTCGGAGTTTGGTTGGGGTTGGTACCGGCTACGCCAGCCCGCGCCCATCCAGTCGCTCTACCTCCTGGACACAATTCTCGAGGCTCTACCTCAATAGATTTCGGGGAGAACCAGCTATCTCCAGGCTTGATTGGCCTTTCACCCCTACCCACAAGTCATCCGAACGGTTTTCAACCCATACCGGTTCGGGCCTCCACTGCGTGTTACCGCAGCTTCACCCTGCTCATGGGTAGATCGCCCTGGCTTCGGGTCGTACCCCCAGGAACTTCGTCGCCCTCGTTACAGGACTCGCTTTCGCTGTGGCTCCGCCGCTGAACGGCTTAGCCTCGCTCCTGAGGAGTAACTCGCCGGATCATAATGCAAAAGGCACGCAGTCAGCCGTGACCGAGGCGAACCCCGGCCCAGCCTCCTACCGCTTGTATGCATGTCGTTTCAGGATCTATTTCACTCCCCGCACTGGGGTGCTTTTCACCTTTCCCTCACGGTACTCGTTCACTATCGGTCACACGAGAGTCTTTAGCCTTGGAGGGTGGTCCCCCCGGTTTCACGCCCGATTACTCGGGTCGGGCGTTACTCAGGAACTCCACTACGCATAGTTCATAGTCTTCGCTTACCGGGCTGTCACCGTCTCTGGCGGGCCGTTCCAGGCCACTTCAACTGACGTCACCATACGCGTCTGTGGGTCCTACAACCCCGCGGCCACAAGGACCACGGTTTGGGCTCTACCCCGTTCGCTCGCCGCTACTAGGGGCATCTCGGTTGATTTCTCTTTCCACCAGGTACTTAGATGTTTCAGTTCCCTGGGTTCGCTCGCCTTTCGGCGTGACCGCCATCGCTGACGGCCGGGTTTCCCCATTCGGAAATCCTGGGATCAAAGCGTGTGTGCCGCTCCCCCAGGCTTATCGCAGCTTACCGCGTCCTTCATCGCCTTCGTGTGCCAAGGCATCCTCGACATGCATTCGCTCGCTTGACTACAACATGTAATCCAGCAGAGCACGCGCGATCTACAACGAGTGATCAGATATCGGTGTGGCTCTTGCGAGCCGTTCGTCGAAATCATGTCACTAGTGTGATTCGTTATCCCACGAACACTACCATCTTCCGTTGTCAAACAGCGGGCCGACCCGGCGACCCAGAGGTCGACCGATCGGCACCAAAAAGAACGAATCGAGAGAGATCGCCGTGTGTGAGGCGAGCGACAAACCGGTAGCGCTTTCGTGCCACCGAAGTGGCCTACTCGCTGCTCCGTTAAGGAGGTGATCCAGCCGCAGGTTCCCCTACGGCTACCTTGTTACGACTTCGCCCCAGTCATTGCGCTCGCCTTAGGCGGCTTGGTCCCTTGCGGGTTCCGACACCGACTTCGGGCGCTCACAACTTCCATGGCGTGACGGGCGGTGTGTACAAGGCCCGGGAACGTATTCACCGTGGCGTAGCTGATCCACGATTACTAGCGATTCCAGCTTCATGTAGTCGAGTTGCAGACTACAATCCGAACTGAGGACCAGTTTGGGGATTGGCTCACTCTCGCGAGTTGGCAGCCCTTTGTCTGGCCCATTGTAGCACGTGTGTAGCCCTAGACGTAAGAGCCATGATGACTTGACGTCATCCCCACCTTCCTCCGGTTTGGCACCGGCAGTCCCCCTAGAGTCCCCGGCTTTACCCGCTGGTAACTAAGGGTGAGGGTTGCGCTCGTTGCGGGACTTAACCCAACATCTCACGACACGAGCTGACGACAGCCATGCAGCACCTGTCTCACGGTTCCTTGCGGCACTCCCGCATCTCTGCAGGATTCCGTGGATGTCAAGACCAGGTAAGGTTCTTCGCGTTGCATCGAATTAAACCACATGCTCCACCGCTTGTGCGGGCCCCCGTCAATTCCTTTGAGTTTCAGCCTTGCGGCCGTACTCCCCAGGCGGGGTACTTCATGCGTTAGCGCCGGCACCCAGGGGGTCGCTCCCCCAGACACCTAGTACCCATCGTTTACGGCGTGGACTACCAGGGTATCTAATCCTGTTTGCTCCCCACGCTTTCGCTCCTCAGTGTCAGTAGTGGCCCAGAGACCTGCCTTCGCCATTGGTGTTCCTCCTGATATCTGCGCATTCCACCGCTACACCAGGAATTCCAGTCTCCCCTACCACACTCTAGTTTGCCCGTATCGACTGCAGGTCTGAGGTTGAGCCTCAGATTTTCACAATCGACGTGACAAACGACCTACGAGCTCTTTACGCCCAATAATTCCGGACAACGCTTGCACCCTATGTATTACCGCGGCTGCTGGCACATAGTTAGCCGGTGCTTCTTCTGTAGGTACCGTCACTTTCGCTTCTTCCCTACTGAAAGCGGTTTACAACCCGAAGGCCTTCATCCCGCACGCGGCGTCGCTGGGTCAGAGTTTCCTCCATTGCCCAATATTCCCCACTGCTGCCTCCCGTAGGAGTCTGGGCCGTGTCTCAGTCCCAGTGTGGCCGGTCGCCCTCTCAGGCCGGCTACCCGTCGTCGCCTTGGTGAGCCATTACCTCACCAACTAGCTGATAGGCCGCGAGACCATCTTTCATCAAAATTTTTTCCCGGCTCGGCGATGCCGCCAAGACGGAGTATCCGGTATTAGCACCGGTTTCCCGGTGTTATCCCAGAATGAAAGGCAGGTTTCTCACGTGTTCCTCACCCGTTCGCCACTAATCCATTCCCGAAGGAACTTCATCGTTCGACTTGCATGTGTTAAGCACGCCGCCAGCGTTCGTCCTGAGCCAGGATCAAACTCTCCAATGAGAATTCAACAGGCTCTTCCGAATCGCTGTCACGCTGTCATCGCATGACAGCGTTATTCGGAATCACAAAATTGTTCAGGTCTGAACTCTCCCCTGGCCCCCGAACGGGACACAGGATCAATGAGTTCGCCTCGCACACTTTGCGATCTCTCTCGATTCGATTGTCAATCAACTCAGTGCTCGGCAGCGTTTCCGCGCCAGCCCATCAGCATAACCAACAAAACCATCACGGTCAAGGGGCATTCGAAAAATTTTTCGAATGAGTTGCCGAGCCCGCCGACTCGCGAGAAAAACGAGCCAGACCTGCAATCGTAGCGGACGCCATCAGCTTCCGCAACCCCCAGAGCAGACCCAAGCCGCAGTCGCTCACCCGCTCATGCGCCGTGTAGGAATCGAACCTACAACCTAGTGATTAAGAGTCACTTGCTCTGCCAATTGAGCTAACGGCGCCTACCCTGCCACTCCTCCATCCCGCCAACGTCCACACAGGCGCGCCAGGAGGGAATCGAACCCCCGACCCACAGCTTAGAAGGCTGTTGCTCTATCCAACTGAGCTACTGGCGCTTCACCCACCGCTGCTGCGCTCCGGCGCGACCGATCGGGGCGGCCGGATTCGAACCGGCGACCTCCTGCTCCCAAAGCAGGCGCGATACCGGGCTACGCTACGCCCCGTGAGCCCTCAATCCTAGTCGGACGCCCCGGTCAGGTCAACTAACCTCGCCGTGGCGTGGTCACCCCACCCGCGCGAGCAGCGCCCGAAACGCACGTCCGCGATGGCTGACCCGAGACTTCTCCTCCCGCTCGGCTCGACCGAAGGAGATCCCCAGCTCGTCGCTCCAGAAGAGGGGATCATATCCGAAGCCCCCAGCGCCATCGGTGGTCTCAAGGATTCGACCCGTGCACTCCCCACGCGAGACCCATTCGTTGACCCCATCACACGCCACCATCACCGTCACGAACCGCGCGGACCGATCAGCAGCCCCGTGGAGCGCTCGCAGCAACGCCGCGTTGTTGTCGGCGTAGAGCGCGTCCCCCGTCGCACTACTGCCCGCCCATCGCTTGCTCCGCACGCCCGGGGCGCCACCAAGCGAAGCGACTTCCAGCCCGGAGTCATCGGCGATCACGACTCGCCCGGGCAGGCGCGCGGCGAACCACTGCGCTTTCGCACGGGCATTCGCCTCAAAGCTCTCGTGCACTTCCAGCAGGTCCTCCGCTGGCTCCTCTGCTCCAAGACCGACCGCCGTCAGGTCGACGACGTCGAGCCCACACTCCCGGGCCATCGACCGCAATTCCGCGAGCTTCCCGGTGCTCCGCGTGGCGAGGACGATGGGGAGCGCGTCGCCAACGAGCACGGTCACGTCAGGCGATGCCGAGCGCGTCGCGCTGCGCGCGATCGAGCCGGGCGATCCCCGACGCTGCGAGGTCAAGCAGCCGGTCAAGCTCCGCGCGCGCGAAGGTGCCCTGCTCCCCGGTGCCCTGGACCTCCACGAATCGCCCCTCGCTGCTCATCACGACGTTCGCATCGACGTCCGCTCGCACATCCTCGGCGTACTCGAGATCGAGGACCGGCGTCCCGCCCACCACGCCAACACTCACGGCCGCGACGCGGCGCCTCACGGGCGACGCGCCGATGCGACCGGTGCGCACCATCCAGTCGAACGCGTCACACACCGCCACGGCAGCGCCGGTGATCGCGGCCGTCCGCGTACCACCGTCCGCCTGCAACACGTCGCAGTCCACCTTGAGCGTGAACTCCCCCCACCGGAAATCATCGAGCATCGCCCGGACGCTGCGGCCGATCAGCCGCTGGATCTCCTGGGTGCGCCCACCGACCTGCCCGCGCTCCCGCGCGGTGCGGGTGTGCGTGGCACGCGGCAGCATCGCGTACTCGGCGGTGAGCCACCCCTCCCCACGTCCCTTCTTCCATCCGGGCACGCCGTCCTCGACGCTCACTGCGCACAGGACTTTGGTGGCGCCAAATGCGATGAGGCACGACCCCTCGGCGTTCGCCGCGGCCCCCCGCTCGAGACGGATCTCCCGCAGGGCGTCGACGGCACGGCCGCCAGGACGGCCCACGGCGGCTTCAGGATTGGACGGCACGGACACGCTCGACGATGGAGGTGGTGGACTGTCCCGCGGTGAGCGGGATGATGACGACGCGGCCGCCACGAGCGCGGACCACGTCGGCGCCGACGACGGTGTCGGGCGCATAATCCCCGCCCTTCACGATGACATCGGGCTGGAGCAGGTCGACCAGTGCGGCCGGCGTATCCTCATCGAAGATCACGACCGCGTCCACCGCGGCGAGGGCGGCGATCACGCGGGCCCGCTCCCGCTCGGTACGAATCGGGCGCTCCGGTCCCTTGCCGAGCCGACGCACGGAGGCATCGCTATTGATCCCGACGACGAGATGCGCGCCTTCCGCCCGTGCCCCCTCGAGCACGTCGACGTGCCCCGGGTGCAGGAGGTCGAAGACGCCGTTGGTGAAGACGAGGGGCCCCGCGAGCCGCCGTCGCCACTCGGCGATGGCGGTGCGGTCGAGCACCTTGTCGGCAGACGACACCGCGCCGCTCATTGCAGCGCCGAGCGAGAGCGCAGGCACGTCACCATTGCGACTGCGCCCCCTCGATCACGTCGGTGACGATGCGCTCGATCGCCTGCTTCCGTCCGTTCGCCTCACCGCGGTCCGCGTACTCGCCCTCCGCCTGCATCCCGGTGCGGCTCCAGAGCACCTTCCCGGTGACCTGATCGAAGATCTCGACATCGACGATCACGCGGAGGCGACGACGAGCCGACGTCGCCTGACCGGAGTTGGCGCTGAAACCGACGGGGATGTCGATTTCGTAGCGCGCGACCTTGCCGCGCACCACGGCGTTCGCCCGCTCCTCGGGGGCATCACGGAGCCCGAGGCGATTCTGGAGGCCGAGGCGCAAGGCCTCCTGCAACTCGCGCGGCAGCTCGGGCGTTGCCGTCTCGTTGTCGAAGGGGAGCACCGCGACGGTGCGCACGTGCTGGGGGAGCCCGCCGCCGGCGAAGCCGTAGCAACCGCTCGCGAGCAGGATCGCGAGCCCGAGGAGGGCGAGACGTCGATTCACGTCTGGAAAGGTCGACGCGCAGCCCCGGTGGGTCAATCCGCGGAGACGCCGCGCTGCAGCAGCTCGCGCCACGCGGTGGGCAGTGAGGCGGGGCGCCCCTCTCGCCCGGTGCAGACGAGATCGATGCGGGCGCTGACCAGCAGCTCGGCGTCCATCCCCTCGCGTCGCCGGAGGATGCGATACGCGAAGGTCACCATCCGTGAACGGACCTCGACGAGGCGCGTCTCCACGAGGATGCGGTCATCGTATCGCGCGCCAGCGTGGTAGCGAATCGTGGCGTCGGCCACCGCGAGCCGAATCCCCTGCCGTTCCATCTCCGCGTACGGCATCCCGAGCGCTCGGATGAAATCGGTACGCCCGACCTCGCACCAGACGAGATAATGGGCGTGATACACCACCCCCATCTGGTCGGTCTCGGCATAGCGGACCTGCAGCTCCGTCACGTGTCGCATCGCGCGAGTCTACCGGCGTGTCGACGGCTTTGTAAAGGGCGCGCCGACGCGGTAGGATTCCCGTATGCTCCCGACGCCGTGCTATGTGCTCGCGGACGCCCATCTCGGGGCGGCCCCGCCGGACGTGGAGACCTCGCTCCTCGACTTCCTGCGCCGATTCCCAGCGGATGGGCGGTCCCTGGTGATCAACGGCGACCTCTTCGACTTCTGGTTCGAGTGGCGTCACGCGGTCCCGCGGGCGGGGGTCCGCGTCTTGGGTGAGCTCGCACGGCTGCATGACGCCGGCCTCCCGATCGTCTGGATCGCCGGCAATCACGATTGCTGGGGGGGCGACGTCCTCATCCGCGACCTCGGGCTCACCTACCACGTCGGGCCGTGGCGCGGGCCGATCGGCGGATGGCCCACCGTGATCGAGCACGGCGACGGGTTACGCGACCGCGAGGACGCGCCCTACCGGCGGCTTCGCACGGTGCTGCGGCATCCGTGGAGCGTCGCGGCCTTCCGGTGGCTGCACCCCGACCTCGGGACGTCGATCGCGCTCCGCAGTTCGCACACGAGCCGCCAGATGCGGCCCCGCGACGGTGGCGAGGGGCTCCGTCGCGTCGCCGACGCGCGGCTTCGCGGCCCAGACGCGCCGACGCTCATGGTGCTGGCCCACTCGCACGTTCCCGCCCTCGAGCGCCTCGGCGGTGGAATCTTTGCGAATCCCGGGGCGTGGCTGGACGCGCCCCAATTGCTGCGCATCGATGACGTGAGTGTCTCCCGGTGCACCTGGGGGCCGGACGGCCTGACCACGGTGGCGTCTATCGCGCGCACGGGGTAGGCCGCGGGGATGGGAAGCGACGTGCGGCAT
>DAISWY010000003.1:0-41578 GCA_036826135.1 Gemmatimonadaceae bacterium
TCCCGAACCGATCGTGGGCGACCGCCGCGGCCTCCGCGCCCACCGACCGTCGGCCCGCGGTGAGCGCCGTCTCCGCATGTACGCGCTTGCCGGCGCGCAGTGCGGTCTCGAAGAGCCGGTGCAGGACGGAGCCTGCCGCGCCGGCATCAGCCGCCTCGCGGTACGACTGCCGCAGCTGACCGAGGATCTGGCCGTCGCCCATCACCTGGGATTCGAGCCCGCTCGCGATGCGCAGCACGCGCCGTGCCACATCGAGTCCGGCACGTCGCTGTGCCACGCCAAGGAGTGCCTTCGCCCCCGTGCGGTTCCCCATCCAGACCCGCGCGATCGCCTCGACCGCGTCGTCAAAGGCGGCCGTGCTGGCCGGGTCGTGCCCGCCGGTCCACGCGTAGATCTCGCTGCGATTGCAGGTGGCAATCGCGACGAGCTCGCGGACGTTGGCGGGCAGCGCCGTCGTGTGAAGCCGGACGATCCGCTCCGGCGAGAGATGGAACCGCTCCCGCGTCGCGACGTTCGCGTGGCGGAAATCGACCGCGATGGAGATCAGCATCGGGTCACCTGGCGTCGAAGGGACCGTTCAGTCGCACGACGGTCCAGTTGAGGTAGGTGGCGATCGCGACCCAACCCAGGTACGGTGCGAACCAGATGCCCGCCGCGTAGGCGAGTGGGCGTGTGGTCCAGTACATGAGGAGGACGGTCAGCCAGAAAGGGACGACCTGCCGCAGCGCCCAGTCGGGGCGCCGCCGCCGGAAGAAGAGCCAGCTCCACCAGACGTTGCCGACACCGTTCACGAGACACGCCAGCAGGAACGCCTGGCGCTCGCCCGGCGTCCCGCCGCCGCGCCACGCGATCACGCAGCCCGTGCCGGCGCATAGGAACACCGTCGTCCAGATGGGTCCGAAGAGCGCGTCGCGAGGCTTCCACCACGGTTGCCGCAACGCCCGATACCACGGCCCGATCTCCGTGATGCGCGCGCCGGCGACGGCGACCGCGCACCAGAACGCGATCGCCGCCGTGACGGGAAGCCAGACCGCCGGCTCCATCACGCGGTCGCGAGGCCAGTGAGATGCGCAAGGTTCTTGAAGAAGATCCGTACATGGGAGAGCGGCTTGGCACGGACGAGGCGCTTCCGCATGTACGCGTCGAAGGTGAGTTGCTGTACGTCGCGATCGCGGCAGATGGCGACGAAGCGTTCGCGGCGCGCATCGGAGGTGTACCAGAAGCGCTGCATCACGTCGAGCACCCAGAAGACCTGCCCGTGCGCGCGCATGAACCGGCGGCGCGCCGAGGCGAGTGCGGCGGCGCGCCCGGTCGCGAGGGCCAGCTCGACCGCGTCGGCGGCGAAACGCCCGCCCGTCATCGCGTAGAAGATCCCCTCGCCACTCGCCGGGGCGACGACGCCGGCGGCATCACCGGCGAGCACGACCTCGCGACCGTCGTCCCAGCGCGGCAGCGGATGGAGCGGGATCGGTGCGCCTTCACGCCGGATGGTCTCCACCTGGTCGAGGCCGGTGTCGGCACGGAGCTTGGCCACCGATTCCTTCAGCCCAAACCCCCGCTGAAGCGAGCCGGTGCCGATGCTCGTGGTCTTCCCGTGCGGGAAGATCCACGCGTAGAAGTCGGGCGAGAGCGGGCCCTGGTAGTACACGTCGCACCGATCGTGCGCGAAGACCCGGCTGTCGGTCTCCGGCGACTTCACGATCTCGTGATAGGCGAAGACGAACTTCCCCTCATCGGCCCGCGGCACGCACTGGCGCGCCACCTGCGAGAGTGCCCCGTCCGCACCGATGATGAATCGGGTGCGCACCGACCGCTCCTCGCCGTGGCGCGAGCGGCCGTCCGTGTAGTGGATGCGCGCGACCCCGTCGGCATCGTGGGTGCGCCGCACGAACGCGCCGAGCCGTCGCTCCGCGCCGGCCGTCGCCGCCCGTGCCCGCAGCCACTCGTCGAAGACGTCGCGGTCCACCATCCCCACGAAGCCGTCGCCGACCGGGATGTCCACGGTCTGCCCCTTCGGCGAGATCATCCGCGCCTCGTTGATGCGCGCGACGAGCAGCGACTCCGGCACCTCGAAATCCTTGAGCAGCTGTGGCGGCACGGCCCCGCCGCACGGCTTCACCCGCCACGCGCGGTCGAGGAGCAACACCTTCCGGCCTTTCCGTGCCAGGTCGTGGGCCGCCGTGGCGCCCGCCGGTCCGCCGCCCACCACCACCACGTCATACGTCGTCTCGAGAATCATCAGGTCGTCTCCTGGGGGGTCTGCACTCGCTCGCCGGCGCGGGGGGTGATCCCGTATCGGGCCACCAGCTGCCAGGCGAAATCCGGGATCATCCGCCGCATCCGATGCGGTCGCTCGTGCCGCAGGGCGAGAATCCCCTCGGCACATTTCATCTCCACACGCGTGCGCGCGAACTCGAGCCCCTTCGGGCCGAAGCGTCGCTGCGCCCAGCCGATCACCGGCCGCGCCCAGTCCGGGGCCCCACGCACCGGGAGCCCGCCTGCGGCGCGCTCGCTCAGCGTCACAAAGGTCTTCACGGCCCCCGTGCGATTCCCCCGTGAGCCCGGCGGTGCGAGCGTCATCTCGTCGCGAATCAGGTCGAGCATCGCCTCGCCACGCGCGGTCCGGACCAGCAGCCACTGGTCACCCTCACCGCCCATATAGCCGACGGTGAGATCGCTCAGGCTGTTCGTGTAGTCGAAGCACGAGCGGCAGGTCGCGGGGAAGAAATCCCGCGGCAGGTCGCGGATCGGAAGCTGCAGAAAGGGGATGAAGCGATGCGTCCCATCGCGGAAGCGCAGCTCCACGCGGAAATCCGCCAGGAACTCGAGATACGTCACCTCGTCCGGCGTGTCGGTGAGGAGCCCGAGGAACTGGTGAAAACGCTCCGTCGTCGTGTTGTCGCTGCACGGCGTCCCGATCACATACAGCGCCTCGAGCCCGAGCTCCGCCTCGAGCGCGCGGAGGGCATGCACCTGACAGGCCACGCCGATCACCGCGAGGCGGCGGTACCCCCGCGCGACGCACTCGTCGAGGAGCGCGAGCAACGGGCTGTAGCCCATCTTCATCCCGCGGCACGCCGCCATCCCTTCCGGCGTGGTGACGATGACCGGTCGCGGCCGCCATCGGTCATCAGGGTCACTGGCCGTGGCGAGCACCGCATCCACGGCGCCGGTCTCGAGCAACCGCTCGCCGAGCCGCGTGGTGATCCCGGTCCACTGGGCGCCGGCCCGCGGCCGGTCGAGGCGCGCCCGGTACATCGCGCGATGCACGCCGAAGAACGCCTCATCGCCACGCGTGAGGTCGCGCGGTCGTCCATGCACCTGCCGCTCCAGCACGTCGTAGCGCGGATGGATGAACTGGCACGCCTTCCCACACTGATGCGCCCACGACGATCGCGAGACCCCGCAGTCGGTGCAGAGGTCGCGATGCGGCGCGGGCGCGAGCGCCGGCGTCTCCGCGAGGAGCGGGAGAGCGGCGACCGCCATCAGCGCATCGCCCCCAGGATCGCATCCCCGGCGTCGGTGCGGCGCAGGATCCCGGCGCGCACCGACGGCGTGCTCGCCATCGCCATCGCCGCCGCGACCACGAAGAGGATCGCCTCGGCGGCGAACACCACCGTGTAGCCGCGGGACGCATCGCCGAACCAGGCGATGGTGAGGTCGCTCGCGACACCGCCCCCGAGGGAGCCGGCCGCATACGCAATCGCCTGTGCGGCCCCGTACACCCCGAGGCGGATCCCCGTGCCGCGTGTCCCGTCGGCGGCGGTCATCGCCATCATCGCGCCGATCGCCCCGACGGCGAACACGCCGTTCGCGACGCCGAGGGCGAAGATGATCGCCGAGAGCGCCGCCGGGCCGCCCAACGCGGGGGACTGCGCGAGAGCGACAAGGGTGAGCGCCGAGGCGAGGCAGCCGCCGACGGCCCAGTGCCGCAGCGACCCGAATCGTGCGCTCAGCAACGCGGCCCCGAGCATCCCGAGCATCACGCCGCCGTGCTGCGTGCCGCCCAACTTGGTGCTCTCCCCTGGGGTCATCCCGAATACCCGGCCGGCGAACGGCTCGAGGATGAGGTCCTGGGCGGAGTAGGCGAGCATCGCGGCGAAGACGAAGAGCGCGAAGCGGCGCGTCGCCCGGTCGGCGAGCGCGTCGCGGAGCACGGCACCGAAGCCGGCGTTCGAGACGGCCGCGCCGGTCCCCGCCGGTGCCCGGCGGATGTGCCACGAGCCCCAGGCGGCGATGGCTGCGAGCACCACGGCGATCGCACAGACCGCGCCGATGACCGACAGCAGGCGGCGGAACGAGAAGGGGTCGAGGAGCTGTCCTGAGACACCGGCGGTGACGGCGATCCCGAGAATCATCATGATCCAGAGCATCGCGGCCGCCCCGCCGAGTTTCTGCGGCGGCATCTCCTCGGCCACGTGCGCGAGGAGTGCCGTTCCCGCCGCGCTCATCCCGATGCCGATGAGCGCGTAGCCGAGGAAGGCGACGCCGAGCCCTGGAAGGGTGCGGGTCGCCGCGAGCGCGACGCCGAGCGCAGCGAGGAATCCGCCCACGGCGAAGGTCGCCACCCCGCCGAGGATCCAGGGGGCGCGATGTCCGCTCCGATCGGAGTCGAAGCCGAAGCGTGCCCGCGACATCTGAATGACGAAGTGCAGCGCCACGAGGATGCTCGGCACCGTCGCCGGCAGGGCGAGCTCGACGATCATCACGCGGTTGAGCGTCGAGGTCATCACGGCGGCGACCGCGCCGATGGCGATCTGCGCGAGGCCGAGCCGTGCGACATCACGCCAGCCGAAGGGGCGTTGTGGCGTCGTCATGCGAGGCTCCGAAGGGCGACCGCGGCGACCATCATCCCCGACACGTAGAACGGGACACCGACGGCGGAGAGGAAGAGCGCGCGCTCGCGCGGGGCGCGGAGGAAGCGGGCCATCAGGGCGATCTGCACGACGACGAGCGCGGTGACGCCGATGGCGGCACCGGCCGCCCCCCACGAGCGGAGGAGCCCGACGACGACGGCCTGGGGCAGCAGCATCACGGCGCAGAGCACCCACGCCGCACGCGTCGGCCCGAGTGACGCCGGCAGCGAGCGGATGCCCATCCGGCGGTCCCCGTCGATCGCTTTGAAGTCGTTCAGCGTGAGGATGCCGTGCGCCCCGACGGAGTAGAGTGCGGCGATCGCGAGCACGCGGGGTCCGGGGATCGCGCCGTCGAGCAGGATCACGGCACCCGTGACCCAGGCGAGTCCTTCATAGGTCAGGCCGACGGCGGCGTTCCCGATCCACCCGTTCTGCTTGAGACGGAAGGGCGGCGCGGAGTAGGCCCACGCGAAGGCAAGGGCAATCGCCACGGCAACCAGTCCACTCGCTCCGAGCGGGATCGCCGCGGTGAGCGAGAGCAGCGTCCAGGCGATCGCGATGCGTAGCCCCCATGTGCCGGGCATCCGGCCCGAGGGAATCGGGCGCTGTGGTTCGTTGATCGCGTCGACGTGTCGATCGAACCAATCGTTCGCCGCCTGACTCGTCGCGCAGACGAGCGGGCCCGTGATCAGCACACCGAGGGCGACAATGCCGAGTCGGTCGCGAACCGGAACCCCGGTCGAGACGACACCGCAGGTGAAGGCCCACATCGGCGGGAACCAGGTGACCGGCTTGAGCAACTCGACGATCGCCGAAGCACTCGGAGCGGTCCGCACGGCACCCTGAGGGGTGCTGACGCCAGAAAGTGTCGTCATACCCTGACACTCGGGGCGGACGGACCGCGGCGGAGGGGGGCGCGCCTCATTGGATCAGACGGCTTCGGCGGTGTCGGAGTCGGCGCCCGACAACCCGTGTCGGCGCAGCTTCACGTACAGCGTCTGCCGCGAGAGGCCGAGGACCTCGGCGGCGGTCGTCCGGTTGTCGCCGGTCAGTTCGAGTGCGGCTTCGATGAAGTGCCGCTCGACGAGATCGGTCGTGTCCTTCACGAGCGTCGGGAGCGAGACGCGTCCCACGAGCGCCGTGAGATCCTCGACGGCCTTCGTGAGGTCGCGCGCGCCGTGCGGGACGGTGGCGACGCGTCGGCCGACATCACGCATGATGAAGCCGATACCCGGGCCCTCGGGACCCGTGAGGGTCACCGCGGAGAGTTCGATCTCCGAGCTGAGGCCGAGTTCGCCGCGCACGCTGCTCGCGGCCACGCGGACCACGCCGTGCTTCTTCAGTGTGGAGAGGAAGACCTGAAGGTCGGCGCCAGGCCGGCCCACCCAGTTGCCGAGCGAGCGCGCCTTCACCTGCTCTTCGCTTGCGAGCTGCGCGAGGTCGAGGAACGCACGGTTGGCGTAGACAATCTCCCCTTCGGCGTCGGTGATGACGCACGCATCGGGGGCTGCCTGCACGAGCGCGAGCACCTGTTCGCGCGTAGCGCTCGCCCCCGCCGGCGCGGCGAAGCGCGAGAGGCGGACGAGGAGGAGCGTGAGGTTCTCCTGGCGGAAGCAGGAGGCGGAGGCGAGCGACTCGCCCCGGTCGTCGGCGAGCGTGATGCGCACGTCGCCGGCGTGGCCGGTCGTGCGCGCCGCGGCGAGGAGATCCTCCATCGCGCGCGCGGAGCCCGCGGCAATCCCGAGCGGGAAGGCGCGCCCGATGAGCTTCTCGGCCGGCAGATCGAAGAGGCGCGACGCCGCGTTCGAGGCGTCGACGACCTTCATCGTGTCCGCATCGACGACGACGATCGCATCGGTCGAGAGCTGGAAGAGCAGGCGATAGCGCGTCTCGACGTGCCGCAGCTTCCAATAGTCGCGCTCCATCGCCTGCTGCGTGTCGACGAGGCGCTGCTGGAGCGTGGAGATCGCGCGGAGGTCGCGCCCAACGGCGACGACCGATCCATCCTCGGCGCGCACCGCGTTGTAGGCGACCGGAATGTCCGCTCCGGCACGCGAGGGGTGGTTCACCTGCCGTCGCCGCGTCGTCCCCGACGTGGTCGCCTCACGGAGCATCTGCTCGATCTTCCCACGGGATTCCGACGTCACCGTGTCCACCCACGGCGTCCCGATCCAGCCCTCGGCGCCGTCGACCGGTGCCTCGGTTCCGCTGAACTCCACGTGACGGATGATGCCGCCGCGATCCACCACCAGCGCCACCTCGCTGGTGGCGGTGATCAGCTTCGCTGCCCAGTCCGGTGCGAGACCGGAGAGGGGAGCGCGCGAGGCGTCGGAGGCGGAATGGCCGGGATTCATGAAGTGCCCTGTGGGCGAGAGGATGGCGTCAACCGAGCCTCAGCTCGGTGACACCACGGAGGCGTCTGGCTTCCGCGACCGCGGAGACCGCATCGGTCGCGAATCCATCCGCCCCGAGCTGTTGGACCAGGGAGGGATCATCACCGAACAGATGGCCACCGACGAGCACGCGAATGTCTGACCTGCGAGACACCTGACGTGCCCGACGGATGTCCTTTCGGAGGCTCGAGACGTACTGGGAGCACGAAATCGAGACGCCGAGGCAATCATAATCGGATTTCCTAACCATGTCCAACAATAAATCTGAACTGTAGATGGTCATGAGATGGACATCCCACCCATCCCGAATAAAATGTTCGGCAATAATCAATGTACCGAGGGTGTGTTGCTCTCCGGGGGCGCAGGTGAGGAGCATCCGGCCCATCGAACCGAAGAGGGCGCGGTCGGTGAGGAAGAGCGGACTGATGGCCCGGACCAAGCGTTGGATGTGCCCGGAAGCGATCGTCACTTCATAGAAGGAGCAGTCGTCCCGCTCCCACCGCTCGCCGAGGATCCGGGCGGCGGGTGCGAACACCTGTTCGAGGATCGTGGCGGGGGACATCCCGTCTCGCAGGAGAGAGCGGACGAACGCGCCCGGCGCCGCCTCATCCGCCGACAGGATGGTGTCGGCGAAGTCGGTGACGACCTGCGAGGTCGCCGGGAATTCTTCCCGGGCGAGACCAGAAGAGGACATGCGAACCCACCACCAGGTTTGGGGGGCGTACCCCGGCTCCTACCCTCCCAAGGTGGGACCGCGGTGTCTGGCTGTCAAGACACTTTGACGTAAACTTCTATTGACATGGCGTCGGACGGCTCCCAATATCACGGAGTGTCAGTCCAAGAACCGTCAACATCTCTTTACACCCCGGAGCAGCGGGCCCGCCGGGACGCGACGCGATGGACCCTCGTGCAGGGGATCCTCGCACCGCTCCAGTTCGCGGTCTGCCTCGTCTCCGCTGCGCTCGTCATCCGATATCTCCGGACAGGAGATGGACTCGCCGCCGCCAACCTCTCCGTCCTCATCAAGACGGGCGTGCTCCTCCTCATCATGGTCACCGGCTCAATCTGGGAGAAGGTCGTCTTCGATGAATGGCTGTTCGCCAAGCCCTTCTTCTGGGAGGACGTGGTGTCGATGGGCGTCATCGCCCTCCACCTCGCGTACGTCGCCGGCCTCTGGACGGGCGCCCTCGCCCCGCGGCAGTTGATGGCACTCGCCCTCGCCGCCTATTCGGCCTACGCGGTGAACGCGGTGCAGTTCGTGCTCAAGCTGCGCGCGGCGCGGCGACAGGAGCGGGCGATGGCATTGGGGCTCGCCGGCGCATGACAGGCACCGCGCTTCCCGTGGTCGAGACCGGGTGCACCGATGCCCCGGTCCTCAAGGAACGCGGCCAACGCGAGGTCTTCTGCGGCCTCACCGGCATCGTCTGGCTGCACCGGAAGATGCAGGACGCCTTCTTCCTCGTCGTGGGGTCGCGCACCTGCGCGCATCTGCTGCAGTCGGCCGCCGGTGTGATGATCTTCGCCGAACCGCGCTTTGCCACCGCCATCCTCGGCGACCGTGACCTCGCGGGCCTCGCGGACTGTAACGACGAGCTCGACCGCGTGGTCGGCGAACTGCTGGCGCGCCGACCGGACATCACCACGCTCTTCCTCGTGGGGAGCTGCCCGAGCGAGGTCATTAAGCTCGACCTCGCGAAGGCCGCATCGCGGCTCTCCGTCGCCAACCACGGTCGGGTCCGCATCCTGAGTTATTCGGGGAGCGGCATCGAGACGACCTTCACCCAGGGTGAGGACACCTGCCTCAAGGCGCTGGTGCCCGAGCTCCCGACGGCGACGACGAACGACCCCGCCCTGCTCGTGTGCGGGACGCTCGCTGACGTCGTCGAGGATCAGTTCGCGCGCCTCTTCGCCGAACTCGGCATCGGGCGCGTCGACTTCTTCCCGCCGCGGCGGGCGACGGCACTCCCGTCGATCGGGCCGGGGACGCGCATCCTGTTGGCGCAGCCCTTCCTCAATGAGACGGCGCGCGCCCTCGTGGCACGCGGCGCGACGCTCCTCTCCGCGCCCTACCCCCTCGGGGTCGACGGCACCACGGCCTGGCTCCGCGCCGCCGCGGACGCGTTCGACGTGGCGCCGGAGCGATTCGCGAGTGCGATCGCCGGGCCGGCGCAGCGCGCGCGGACCGCGCTCGCACGCCATCGCTCGACGCTCGAGGGACGACGCGTCTTCTTCTTCCCCGACTCCCAGCTGGAGATTCCGCTCGCGCGATTCCTCGCCGCCGAGTGCGGGGCGACGCTGCTCGAGGTGGGGACGCCCTATCTCGACCGGACCCTCGTGGCCGCGGACCTCGCCGCGCTCCCGCCGACGCAGCTCTCGGAAGGACAGGACGTTGAGAAGCAGCTCGATCGCTGCCTCGCGCTGCGCCCCGACCTCACGGTCTGCGGTCTCGGGCTCGCGAACCCGCTCGAGGCCGAGGGACTCCGGACGAAGTGGAGCATCGAGCTCGTCTTCTCGCCGATCCAGGGCTACGACCAGGCCGCGGACCTCGCGGAACTCTTCGCGCGTCCGCTCAACCGCATCGATCGGCTGAGGGTCTGACGCGATGCAACTGACCCTCTGGACGTACGAAGGCCCGCCGCATGTCGGCGCGATGCGCGTCGCCACCTCGATGGAGGGTGTGCACTACGTCCTCCACGCCCCACAGGGCGACACCTACGCCGACCTGCTCTTCACGATGATCGAGCGGCGCGATGCGCGGCCGCCGGTGACCTACACGACCTTCCAGGCGCGTGACCTCGGTGGGGACACCGCGAACATGGTGGTCACCGCGGTGCGCGAGGCGTACGAGCGGTTCCGTCCGCAGGCGCTGCTCGTCGGAGAGTCCTGCACCGCGGAGCTCATCCAGGACCAAGCCGGGTCGCTCGCCGTCGGGATGCAGCTCCCGGTCCCCGTGGTCCCGCTCGAGCTGCCCGCCTATTCAAAGAAGGAGAACTGGGGCGCGGCCGAGACGCTCTACCACCTGGTGCGCGCGATGGTCGGCGGCACGGCGCGGTCGCGGCCGGCCCGCGAGGGGCGGCGCCCCCGCGTCAACCTGCTGGGCCCGACGAGCCTCGGCTTCCGATGCCGCGATGACGTGCGCGAGGTGCGCGAACTCCTCGCCAGCGTCGGCGTGGACGTGCACGTGGTCGCCCCGCTCGGTGCGACCCCCGAGCAGCTCGCGACGCTGACCGACGCGGACGCGAACGTCGTGCTCTATCCGGAGATCGCACAGACCACCGCCGGCTGGCTGCAGCGGACGCACGGGATGCCGATGGTGCGCACCGTGCCGATCGGCGTGGGCGCGACGCGCGACTTTCTCACCGAGATCGGGACCGTCCTCGGTGTCGACGTGGGGCCGGTGCTCGCGCGGCCGGCATCGCGCCTGCCGTGGTATTCGCGCTCGGTGGACTCGACGTACCTGACCGGCAAGCGCGTGTACATCTTCGGCGACGCGACGCACGCCATCGCCGCCGCTCGCGTAGCGCGCGACGAGCTCGGCTTCGAGGTCGTGGGGCTCGGCACCTACTCGCGCGAGATGGCGCGTGAGGTGCGCGAGGCCGCCAAGACGTACGGGCTCGAAGCGCTCATCTCCGACGACTATCTCGAGGTGGAGCGCGCCATCGGCGCGGCGGCGCCGGAGCTCGTGCTCGGCACGCAGATGGAGCGGCACATCGCCAAGCGGCTGCACGTGCCCTGCGCGACGATCTCCGGTCCCTTCCACGTGCAGGATGTCCCGGCGCGCTACAGCCCGCAGATGGGATGGGAAGGCGCCAACGTCCTCTTCGATGCCTGGGTGCATCCGCTGATGATGGGGCTCGAGGAGCATCTCATCACGATGTTCAGCGAGGACTTCGAGTTCGACGAGACGGGCAGTCATCTCGGGAAGGGAGGCGGTCGGCGCGAGGCGGGTGTGGGCGCGGCACGCATCGCGGAGGACGCCGGTGTGGTGGGGCGGCCTGCCACGGAGGCGTCTCCGGCCACGGCCGCGATGACCATCGGCGGCGGCGCGTCCGGCCTGGCGGACGATGCGGCGGCGGTCGCCGTCGCGACCATCGCGGCCGGGCCGAGCTGGAGTGCCGACGGCGAGCGCGAACTCAAGAAGATCCCGTTCTTCGTCCGCAAGAAGGCGCGGCTCAACACCGAGCGGTTCGCCGCGGACCGCGGCATCCTGACCATCACGGTCGACACGCTGTACGAAGCCAAGGCGCACTATGGCAAGTAAGCGCGCCGCCGGTTCGGCTCGCGTCCCCGTCCGGGTGACGATCCTGACGCTCGACGCGCACTTCGCCGAGGCGTTCGCCGGGGCGCGCCGCCGGCTGGCTCGCGAGCTGCCGGGCCTGACCCTCACGATGCACGTCGCCGCCGACTACGCGAACGACACCGCGCGCGCGGCTGCGGCCTGCGCCGACATCAGCACCGCCGACATCATCATCGCCGGGCAGCTGTTCACCGAGGAGTCGGCTGGCCCGGTGAAGGAGGCCATCGCGGCACGGCGGGCGTCGTGCGATGCGGTGTGCGCGATGCTCTGCGTGAACGAGGTGGTGAAGCTCACGCGGCTCGGGAAGTACTCGATGGCCGACGAGGATCGCTCGACGAGCGCCTGGTCGCCGCTCGCACTGCTGAAGAAGTTGCGCGGGGAGCGCACCGAAGGTCGCTCCGCCGGGGAGCGGCAGCTGGCGGCGCTCAAGCGGCTCCCGAAGCTGCTGCGCTTCATCCCCGGCACCGCGCAGGACGTCCGCAGTTGGTTCCTCGCCATGCAGTACTGGCTCGCCGGTTCGGAGGAGAACCTCGCGAACCTCGTGCGGATGCTCGTGCATCGCTATGCGGCCGGGCCGCGCGCGGCGCTCAAGGGGGCGTTGACCGTTGGCGACCCGGTCGAGTATCCCGAGGTCGGGTGCTATCACCCCGATCTCCCCGGCCTCGGCCTCACGGAGGACCGTCGGGCCCTCCCGGCCCGGGGCCGCGCGGGTCGGGTCGGGGTCCTCGTGGGGCGTTCGTACCTCCTCGCGGGCAACACGGCGCACTACGACGCGGTGATCCGCGCGCTGGAGGGACACGGTCTCTCGGTGGTGCCGGCCTTCGCGTCGGGGCTCGATGCCCGTGAGGCGATCACCCGCTACTTCATGACATCGACCGCCACGGGTGATACGGCGTCGACGATCGACGCCTTGGTCTCGCTGACCGGCTTCTCGCTCGTCGGTGGCCCGGCATACAACGATGCGGAAGCGGCGCAGGCGGTGCTCACCGCCCTCGATGTGCCGTACCTCTCGCTCCAGACGCTCGAGTTCCAGAGTGTGGCCGAGTGGGAGCAGGACCCGCGCGGCCTCAATGCGCTCCAGGCGACCCTGCAGGTCGCCATCCCGGAGATCGACGGGGCGATCGGTCCGGTCGTCTTCGGTGGGAAGGGAACCGCCTCGTCCGAGGGCATCACGCCCTCCGAGCCGATCGCCGGTCGAGTCGCGCTGCTCGCCGCGCGCGTCGCGCGGCTGGTGCGGCTCCGTCGGACGCCGCGCGCCGATCGGAAGGTGGCCATCGTCCTCTTCAACTTCCCGCCCAACGCCGGGAACACGGGGAGTGCCGCCTACCTCGCCGTCTTCGAGTCGCTCTTCAATGTGCTGACCGCGCTGCGTCGCGAGGGCTATGCCGTCGAGGTGCCCGCGAGCGTCGATGCGTTGCGGGAGGCGGTGACGGAGGGCAATGCCACGCTGCTCGGCGCGCCCGCCAATGTGCATGCGCGCGTCAGTGCGGAGGCGCACGTCGCCCGCGAGCCGCATCTCACCGAGCTCGAGGCGGTCTGGGGACCGGCGCCCGGACGGCAGCTCACGGATGGTCGAGACCTCTTCGTCCTCGGGGCGCGTTTCGGTGCGGCGTTCGTGGGCGTACAGCCGGCCTTCGGTTGGGAGGGCGACCCGATGCGGCTCCTCTTCCAGGGAAACTTCGCCCCCACGCACGCCTTCTCGACGTTCTATCGCTGGATGCGCGACGATTTCGGGGCAGACGTGGTGCTGCACTTCGGCACGCACGGCGCACTGGAGTTCATGCCCGGCAAGCAGGTCGGGCTGACCGATGCCTGCTGGCCAGATCGCCTCATCGGCGACCTCCCCAACGTCTATCTCTACGCGTCGAACAACTCCTCCGAAGGAACGCTCGCGAAGCGGAGGGGTGGGGCGACGCTCGTCACCTATCTGACACCGCCGATCGCGCAGGCGGGGCTCTACAAGGATCTCGCCGCGCTCAAGGCGAGCCTTGACTCCGTCCGTGCCGCCAGCACCGTCGACCCCCAACTCGTCTCGCTCGTGCAGGAGCAGGCGGCGGCGCTGGATCTCTGCGCAGCCACGCCACGTTGGGTGGGCGAGGCTCGTGCGGAGATCGACGCGGTGCGGAGCCGACTCCTCGAACTCGAGTACGCGTTGATTCCCCTCGGCCTCCACGTGGTTGGGGAGGGGATGCCCGCTGCCGCGCGCGCCGACACGATCCGGGCGATCCGGGCGTCGCTCGCGGAGCCGATGTCCGATGACGAGGCCGCGCGATTGGATCGCGTGCTCGCGGAGGACCACGAGATTCCGGGGATCCTCCGGGCGCTGGACGGGCGGTATCTCCCGCCGGCCCCGGGCGGGGACCTGGTGCGGACCCCGAAGGTGGCTCCGTCGGGACGCAACATGTACGGCTTCGACCCGTACAAGGTGCCGAGCGCCTACGCGCTCCTCGATGGCCGCACCCGCGCCGATGCGCTCCTGGCCCGCCATCTCGCCGACGGGCACGCGTACCCCGAGACGGTGGCGTTCGTGCTCTGGGGCACGGACAACATGAAGACCGAGGGCGCGCCGATCGCGCAGGTGCTCGCGCTGATGGGCGCCGTGCCGCGCTTCGACGCGGTGGGTCGCCTCGCGGGCGCTCGGCTCCTCCCCTTGGAGACGCTCGGGCGGCCGCGCATCGACGTCGTCTGCACCCTCTCGGGGATCTTCCGCGACCTCCTGCCGCTGCAGGTGAAGCTGATTGCCGAGGCGGCGTGGCTCGCAGCGCAGGCGGACGAGCCCGAGGACCGCAACTTCATCCGCAAGCATGCGCTGGCGCATCAGGCCGCCCTTGGCTGCGACCTCGAGACCGCGGCGCTCCGGGTCTTCTCGAACGCCGACGGCGCGTACGGCTCGAATGTGAACCTCCTCGTCGACACCGGGCAGTGGGAGTCCGAGGACGAGCTCGCCGAGCAGTTCGTGCAACGCAAGAGCCACGCCTACGGCGTGCGCCCGGGCGCGCGGCCGATGCCGGCCCTGATGCAGCGTGCGCTCGGTGGCGCCGACATCGCGTTCCAGAATCTCGATTCCGTGGAACTCGGAGCGACGGACATCGACCAGTACGTCGAGTCGCTCGGTGGGATGAACCGCGTGATCACGCGGGCCAAGGGATGTGACGTGCCGGTGTACCTCGGCGACCACACCGGGAAGGAGGGGCGGGTGCGCACCCTCGGCGAGCAGGTGGCGCTCGAGACGCGCACCCGGATGCTGAATCCCAAGTGGTACGAGGCACAGCTGGCGCAGGGGTATGAGGGCGCCCGGAACATCGCGGGCCACGTGGCGACCACGCTGGGATGGTCTGCCACCGCCGGGCAGGTGCCCGAATGGGTCTATACGGACATCACGACGACGTTCGTGCTGGACCCGGCGATGCGGGAGCGGCTCGCGCAGGCGAACGCGAACGCGGCGGCTGGGATGGCGAAGCGATTGATGGAAGCGCACGACCGAGGCTACTGGCAGCCGAGCGAGGAGATCCTCGCGCAGCTGCGGGAGGCGTCGGAGGAACTGGAGGACCGACTCGAGGGCGTCTACGCGGTGGCGTGAGCACTCGGCTCACGCAGCGGGACGACCCGGTCCGAGTCGGAGGGACGGAGGTGGGAATGGCGACGTTGGAGCTGCCGGTATTGCCCACGCGGGCGGACGGCGATGGAAGCGTACAGGTGCACCTGGATCCGAACGAGAAGATCACGGGGGCGCAGGTGTTCGCGGTCTATGGGAAGGGAGGTATCGGGAAATCGACCACCTCCTCGAACCTGAGCGCCGCCTTCTCGAAGCTCGGGAAGCGGGTGCTGCAGATCGGGTGCGACCCGAAGCACGACTCGACCTTCACGCTGACCAAGCGAATGGTCCCGACCGTGATCGACGTGCTGGAGTCGGTCGACTTCCACTCCGAGGAACTCCGGGTGGAGGACTTCGTCTACACCGGGTTCAACGGCGTCCAGTGCGTCGAGGCCGGGGGCCCGCCGGCCGGGACCGGCTGCGGCGGCTACGTCGTGGGCCAGACCGTGAAGCTCCTGAAGGAGCATCACCTGCTCGAGGACACCGATGTCGTGATCTTCGACGTGCTCGGTGACGTGGTCTGCGGCGGGTTCGCCGCACCACTGCAGCACGCACAGCGGGCGCTCATCGTCACGGCGAACGACTTCGACTCGATCTTCGCGATGAATCGGATCATGGCGGCGATCCTCGCGAAGTCCAAGAACTATGCCGTCCGCCTCGGCGGTGTCATCGCCAATCGCAGCAAGGACGTCGATCAGATCGACCGCTTCAACGCGCAGACCGGACTGGCCCTCACCGGCCGCTTCCCCGATCTCGATGCAATCCGGCGCAGCCGGTTGAAGAAGTGCACCATCTTCGAGATGGAGGACTCCCCGGAGGTGAAGGCGGTGCAGGATGAATACCTCCGCATCGCGGCGACCCTCGTGGCTGGGGTGCCCCCGCTCCAGGGGACGCCGCTCCGCGACCGTGAGATCTTCGACCTGCTGGGCTACGACTGATGCATCTCGCGCAGCCGCCCGAGTCGACCGGATATGTGCGCACGCGCGCGTGGCTCGAGGAGTACTTCGACCGCCGCGCCGCCGCGGCCTGGGCGGCGCTCACCTCCGAGTCTCCGGTCGGCCGCATCCGGGCGACGGTCCGCGAGGGACGCGCGCAGATGCAGCGCACCCTGCTCGACTGGCTGCCGACGAACCTCTCCGGCATGCGGGTGCTCGATGCCGGCTGTGGGACCGGGACGGCGTCGATCGAACTCGCCCGGCGCGGGGCGGAGGTCGTCGCCATCGACCTCTCCCCGACCCTCGTCGCGGTCGCGCGGGACCGTGCGGCGCAGTCGTCGCTGCGCGGGCGGGTCGATTTCCGCAGCGGGGACATGCTCGACCCCGCGCTCGGGACGTTCGATCATGTGATCGCGATGGATTCGCTCATCCACTACGAGATGTCCGATGCGCTCGCCGCGCTGACGCGTCTCGCTCCTCGGGTCCGGGCGTCGATCGTCTGGACCTTCGCGCCCCGGACGCCCCTCCTCGCCGTGATGCACGGTGTCGGTCGGCTCCTGCCCGGGCGCGACCGTGCGCCGCGCATCGTCCCGATGCGCGAGGCCGGCGTGCGGCGCGGCCTGCAGGCCGCGCTCGGCGACGCCGGTTGGACGGTTGGCCGCACCGTGCGCGTGCAGCGCGGCTTCTACACCTCGCAGGGCCTGCATCTCTCCCTCACCCCCCGGAGGACCCCATGAACGGATGGACCTGGCTGGCGTTGACCGCCGCCGCGCTGGCCGGCTGGCTGGCGTATCGCCGCACACGGGAGGTCGCCTGCACCATCGACCTCGCCTCGACCCCGACCGACTTCCATGCGCATGTCGTGCTCGACGGCGTCGAGGTGAACGAGGGTGACGCCGTGCTGGTCCACGGCGCGCCGGATCGCATCGGCCTCGGTGAGGTCCGCACGATGCGGGCGACCGCCACCGTGCAGCAGGCCAGCTGGCCCCGTCGGCTCCTCGTGCGCGTCCTCGGCACGAGCGGGATCACCGAGCTGTACGAAGTCGGATTCGAGGGCTGAGCGATGATCGATGCCACGATGACGCCCCCGCTCGAGACGGTGAACGAGACGACCCGCGCCGCGACCGATGATGCGGTGCTGAACCCGCGATTCTACACCACGGACTTCGACGAGCTCGACCGCCTCGACGTCTCCCCCCTGCGCGCGCAGTGGGACGAGCTCGTCGACGAGTTCCGTCGCGACCCGAACAAGGACCACTTCAAGCGGACGCCCGAGTTCGCGGAGCTGGACTGGACCGGGTGGTCCCCCGAGCTCAAGGCGGCGTTCATCGAGTTCCTCACGAGCTCGGTGACCGCGGAGTTCTCCGGCTGCATCCTCTACGCCGAAGTGAAGAAGCGGGTGAAGAACAAGGACATCCGCGAGCTGTTCGGCTTCATGAGCCGCGATGAGGGCCGGCACGCGGGGTTCATCAACCACGTGCTGAACGACTTCAACGTCCGCGTCGACCTCTCGTTCCTGACGCGCGCCAAGAAGTACACCTTCTTCAAGCCGAAGTACATCTACTACGCCACCTATCTCTCCGAGAAGATCGGCTACGCGCGGTACATCACGATCTACCGCCAGCTGGAGGCGCATCCCGAGTACCGCTTCCATCCGATCTTCAAGTGGTTCCAGGAGTGGTGCAACGACGAGTTCCGCCACGGGGAGGCGTTCGCCGTGCTGATGCGGGCGAACCCGCACACCCTCGAGGGACTCAACAAGCTCTGGATCCGGTTCTTCCTCCTCGCCGTCTTCGCCACGATGTACGTGCGGGACCACGCGCGGCAGACCTTCTTCCAGGCGCTCGGTTTCGACGTCGACGACTTCGACCGGAAGGTCATCCGGCTCACGAACGAGATCAGCCGGCAGGTCTTCCCGGTCACGATCGACACCGACAACCCGCGGTTCTGGGCGTTGCTCGAGCGGATGCATCGGAACATGCAGGCGATCGAGCGGGCCGACGCCGCCGGTGGGATCGGCGGGGCGGCGCGGTCGGTGCTCGCCAAGCTCGACAACGGCCTCACCTTCGTCCGACTGATGCTGCTCCCGGCGAAGCATGCGCCGCTCCCCGCCAACGTCCGGCTGGAGCCGGTGTGGTGAGGCGATGAGCCGTCGTCGTTCCCCCGTGACGTGGGCCCTGGAGACCCTGGGGCCCCGCTGGCTGCCGTTCGCGGACATCGCGACGGCCGAGGTGCCATTCACGCGGTTCCTCCGGCTGAGCCTCTTCCAGCTCACGGTGGGGATGGCGACCACGCTCTTCTACGGCACGCTGAATCGTGTGATGATCGTCGAGCTCCACGTCCCCTCGACGGTCGTGGCGGCGATGATCGCCATTCCACTCCTCGTGGCGCCCTTCCGCGCGCTGATCGGGTTCCGGTCGGACACGCACCGGAGCTTCTGGGGTTGGCGGCGGGTCCCGTACATCTACGTGGGCTCGTTCATGCAGTTCGGCGGGCTCGCGATCATGCCGTTCGCCCTGCTCCTGCTGTCCGGAGAGCAGGCGTCGGGTCCGGCGTGGCTCCCCTATGTGGGGGCGGCGCTGGCGTTCTTCCTCGTCGGGGCTGGGGCGCACACGGTCCAGACGAGCGGTCTCGCCCTCGCGACCGACCTCGCCGATGAGGCGAAGCGGCCGCGTGTGGTGGCGTTGATGTACGTGATGATGCTCGTCGGGGCGCTCGCGAGCGCCTTCCTCCTCGGCGGGCTGCTCCACGACTTCACGCCGCTCCGGCTCATCCAGGTCATCCAGGGGGCCGCGGTCTTCACCGTGGGCTGCAACTTCGTCGCGCTCTGGCAGCAGGAGGCGCGGGGTCCGGCCACCGTCCCCTATACGGCGTCAGACGCTCGACCCCGCTTCCGTGATGCCTGGCGGACCTTCGTCGCGGGGGGGCATGCGGTCCGGCTCCTCGTCGCGACGGGACTCGGCTTCTTCGCCTTCAACATGCAGGACGTCCTCCTGGAGCCGTACGGCGGGGAGATCCTGCACTGGGGCGTGGGGGCGACGACGTCGCTCACCGGCATCGCCGCCATCGGGGCGTTGCTGGCCTTCGTCCTCGCGGCCGCCCTCCTCGAGCGGGGGCACGATCCGGTGCGCGTCGCCGCGCTCGGCGCGCTCATCGGTGTGATGGCGTTCGTCGCGGTGATCTTCGCGTCGCCACTGCATTCCTCCACCCTCTTCATCGCCGGCACGGGACTGATGGGACTGGGGGAGGGGCTCTTCGCGGTGGGGACGCTGAGCGCCGCGATGGGGCTGCGCGACGTCGCGCAGCACGGGATCGCACTCGGGGCGTGGGGGGCCGTCTTCGCGACCTGCGAGGGACTCTCGATGGCCACGGCCGGCGTGATCCGCGACACGATGGGTGCGGCGATTCGGTCGGGGAGCCTGCAGGGCGTTTGGGCCGACCCGAGCGTCCCCTACACCGTCGTATACCACGTCGAGACGCTGTTGTTGTTCGCCACGTTGCTGGCCCTCGGGCCACTCGTGCGGTTGGTCCGGTCGGGCGCGATCCGGCGCGCGCCCGATGCGGAGTTCGGCCTCGCCGATCTGCCTGCGTAGTCGTCTTTCATCCCAGGGGGGAGGAATCATGGAGTACATCGATGGTGCACAGATCGCCCTGTACGCGTTCTGGGCGTTCTTCGTCGGGCTGGTGATATACCTGCGCCGCGAGGACAAGCGCGAAGGGTATCCGCTCGAATCACCGCAGGGACCGCGCGAAGGGTGGCCGACCGTCCCCGAGAAGAAGGAATTCATCCACGTCACCCAGCACACGGACGGAGGGTCGCACTGATGTCGGAGCTCAAGGCAGTCCCGGTGGATCACTGGAACGGGTCCCCGCTCGTCCCGACCGGCGACCCGATGGTCGACGCCGTGGGCCCGGCGGCCTACGCCGACCGCGCGGACGTCCCGGACCTCACCGCGCACGGCGAAGCGAAGATCATTCCGATGCGCGTCGCGCCGAGCTTCTCGATCGCCGCGGGCGATCCTGACCCGCGCGGGCTCCCCGTGAAGGCATGCGACGGGGCCATCGCCGGCACCATCGTCGACCTGTGGGTCGATCGCTCGGAGCCGCAGATCCGCTATTACGAGGTCAAGCTCGCCGCGAACGGTGCGCATCGCCTCCTCCCCGCCGCCCTCGTGCAGTGGCCGCACTTCGGGCTCTGGGGGAACGACCACGTGATCGTGAAGGCGATCACCGCGGCGCAGTTCGCCAACGTCCCCACCACGAAGCGCGATGATCGCATCACGCTGCTGGAAGAGGACAAGATCATGGCGTACTACGCGGGTGGTCACCTCTACGCGACGCCCGATCGCGCCGAACCCTGGATCTGATATGACCACCTCCGTCCTCGGCGTCTCGGCGACGTCGCCCCGTGCGCGGGTGCATGGCGTCGCCGAGGCCCTCCCCCCCGGGGAACGGGTGCTCTGGGAGGGTGCGCCGCAGCCGCGCGCCCTCGCACGGCACCTCCTGCTCGTCCGGCCTCTGACGGCGTACTTCACGGCGATGGTGGGCTGGTGGGTGCTGGCCAACATCTCACGGATCGATGGTACCGCGTTCTGGGGGCCAGTTGCTCTGCAGCTGACGCTCGTCGCCGTCGTCATCGGCGGCGCGCACGGTCTCGCCCGATGGATCGCCGCGAGCACGACGTACGCCATCACCGACCGGCGGCTGGTGATGCGGCTCGGTGTCGTCTTCCCGCTAACCGTGAATATCCCGCTCGCGTATGTGCAGGGTGCGCAGGCGCGGACCTTCGGCGACGGGACGGGACAGATCGCGCTGCAGCTTGATCCGAAGGAGAAACTCGCCTGGATCGTGCTCTTCCCGCACGTCCGGCCGTGGCGGATCGGCCGCCCTGAGCCGCTCCTCCGTGGCCTCGAGGATCCCGCCGCCGTCGGCGCGATCCTGCGTCGCGCCACCCTCGGCGAGTGAGGCTCCGATGAGCGTTGAAATCCACTTCGAAGCGGAGCCGGGCGCCGCCTCGGCGATGCCGCAGATCACCCCGCCGAAGGCCTTCCTCCGCGCGGCGGTCGCGATGGCGGTGCTGACCCTCGTCGTCGCCACCCTCGCCGCGCGGTTCGGCATCGGCAAGGCCGTCGACACCTACGGCACACCGGTCGCGCAGCGCGCGCTGCACTTCACCGATGCACCGGACGGCGGCATCCGGGTCACCGATGCCGCGACCGGGACGCTCGCGGTCGCGATGCCGAGTGGGACGAACGGCTTCATCCGAGGCGCGCTGCGCGCGCTCGCGGCGGGACGACGTCGAGCCGGCCATTCGCCCACCGCGCCGTTTCTCCTGACCGCGTGGGACGATGGGCGTCTCACCATCGAGGACCCGACCACCGGGGAACGGATCGCGGTGAGTTCCTTCGGGCCCACACAGGTGCAGAGCTTCCTCGCCTTACTCGACACCGCCGGACGCGTCGTCAGCGGTCCCGTGCGCTGAGGAAGGCGTCCCACGGCGTCGAGTCCACCCGGACGCCGAGCAGGGCGATCTCCAACACCGCGAGCGCCAGAATCGTCGCGTAGATCGCCGCGGCCTGTCGCCGGCCCGCGGTGTGCCGCGCGCGGGTGCCGAGGAGCACCCACGCCGTCGCGATGATGAGCCCGATGAGACTCGCCGTCCGGAATGGCGAGTTCACGGCCGGGCCGAAGAACTGCCGCAGTCCCGCGAGATGTGGCGGGAGGAAGTTCGCCGCTGGGTTCTCGACGCCGAAGAAGACGTTGAGTTTCGCGACCTGCTGGACGCCCCAGAACAGGGCGAGCGATTTGAGCCCGGTACGATTCCGCGCGCCGTGGTCGAGCCACGCAGAGAAGATCATCAGGCAGAGCGCCGCCGCATCGTTGACGAGCGTGGCGGCGATCGCCGGGAGCACCGCGCCCCACGAGGGGGCGGGCGGCGTCGGACCTGTCGGCGCGATGCCGGTGAGGAATCCGCCGTAGAAGGTCGCGGAGACCCACCCCCAGAGCATCGCGCCGCCGAGGAACGACCGGCGCACCGAGTCGGGCGTGTCGTCCTCGCGCGTCGCGCGCATCTCGAGGAAGCCCACCACGGCGAGCAGCGTGGAGAGGACGAGGCCGGCACCTCGGGTCCACGCGTTCGCCTGCATCGCGATGATGATTCCCGTCGCGACCCACCAGAACGCGATCACGAGCCCGACGCCGCGCCAGAGTCCCATCAGCCGCTCGTCGGGCGGACGGCGGTGACCGCCGCGTGGATGCTCTGCGCATCGGTGCGCGGCAGCGCGACGTAGCGGGCGCCCATCGCGGTCGCCACGGCCTGCGCTGTGGTCGAGGGGCGCGTCGAGGTGTCGATCAGGAGAGTGGTTCCACCCAGCTGCCGGAGGAGGGCGGCGCTCGCCGTGGCGTCGGCCTCGGCAGCCGGTCGGCCCGGCGTGCCGTCGCGTGCGATGTTCGCCCGTGCGTCAGTCAGGAAGACGACGATCGTGTCATTCCCGTCGCGACGCGCGCGGTCGGCGAGCTCGCGGGCGCGGTCGATCGCGCTCGCGAGGGGCGTCCCGCCACCACCCGGCAGCGCCGCCAGCGCGCGTTTCGCCGCGGCGATGGCGCGTGTGGGGGCAAGCAGCACATCAGCGGTCGCGCCGCGGAAGGCGATGAGCGCGACTTCATCGCGCCGTGAGTAGGCGTCGGCGAGGAGGAGCTCCACCGCGCCCTTCGCCTCCGCCATCCGATTGAGTGCCGCCGACCCGGAGGCATCCACGACGAAGATGGCTGTCGTCCCCGTCGGCTCGACGAGCCGACGGACGCGGAAGTCATCAGGCCGGACCTGGATGCGGACGCGTTCGCGGGCACCCGTGGGTGCGGAGCGCAGGCGTTGCCAGGGGGCCGCGGCACGCAGTGTCTCGAGGAGGTCGAGCCGACCACCGGCACGCGGATCGCCACGGCGCGTCCCCACCTGACGGCCACGCTGGCCTCCGGCGCGATCCATCCCGGCGCGCCCGCTGCTCCGACCTGCGCGGGGGGGCGACGCTGGGGCGGACATCGTCAGACCGACGGGGAGCGTGGCGAGCGCCGCCTCGATCAGCCGCTCCTCCAGCGCCTTCACCTCGTCGGCACTCGGCGTGTTCGAGGGGTCCGGCGGTGGTGTCTCCGCGTCGGTGGGCGGTGGCGGCGGTGGCGGCGGTGATTCGGCCGCGTCATCGGCGGCCGGTGGGCGTCGGGTGGCGCGCGGCCCGAGGACCAGCGCGGCCGCCGCCGCGCAGTCGTCGTCGGAGGTGTGGGCGCGTCCGTCGAGTGCGGCGCAGCCCCGTGCGGTGCGCACCGCGAACGAGAGGGCGCGGACCGAGGACACGCCGAGGAGTTCCGCGGTTGCCACGAGCGTCGCGACCTGTGTGTGCGCGATGTCGACGGCGTGCCAGCGGGACGCGGCGGTGTCGATCTCCTCGTGCGTCAGGAACGGTTCCGCATCGTCGGTGTCGAGCGTGAGATGGAACGCGAGGCGATCGGCGAGCGCCGGGTGGATCGGCTCGTCCTCCGGTTCCGATTCGTCGAGGGCGATGAGGCCGACGCGGGCGTCAGCCGGCTCACCGGCGAAGGGGCCGCGTGGCACGGCGACGTGGGTGTCGAGCGCCGCGGTGAGTCGAGCGATGAGTGTCGCGCTCGCCCGCTCTGCGCACGGCAGCACGAGGAGTCCGCCGTCGTGTCGCGCGAGGAGTCCGCGTTCGGCGACGGGGCGCCCCATCGCGAGGGTCATCGCGAGGTCCAGGCCGCCGAGCAGTCGGTCGTCACCGATGCTGATGGGGAGGCGCCCGATGGGCGAGCGCTCCGGACGGAGCGCGGTGAGTTGCGCGATCCACGCGGCGACCCGATCGGCGCGCGTGCTGCGGACGACGACACCGCCGAACGCGACCGGGTCGAGGGCCACCAGCGCGGCGGCGAGCGCGGCGCGTTGCGTCCCCTCGAGCACCGGCGTCGTTCCGCCCACCGGCATCGTCAGGCGCCGAGGACGTCGGCGACGGCGCGGGCGATCCTGGCGGTGCTGCCGACGTCGTCGAGGACGTTGCGACGCAGGCGATGGCGGAGCGCGCTCGGCGCGATCGTGCGGAGGTGCGCGAGGCTGACGTGGCGTGCGCCTTCGAAGGCAGCGAGGGCGCGGGCACCGCGCAGCAGGGCGAGTTCGCCTCGGACTCCGTCGGTGCCGATGGCGGTGCAGAGGCGTGCCGCGGCGCGGAGCACCTCGTCGGGGACGGTGAGCGCGTCGACCTTCGGTCGGGCGCGCTCGACCTTGCGGCGGATCGCGCGGTCCGCGTCGGCCCACTGCGCCGTGAAGCCTTCGGGGTCGCGGTCGAAGGCATCGCGTCGCTTGATCACCTCGATGCGTTCCTCGAGGTCGGTCGTCGTGGTGACTTCGACCGAGAGGCCGAACCGGTCGAGGAGCTGCGGCCGTAGGTCGCCCTCCTCGGGGTTGCCGCTGCCGACGAGGACGAAGCGTGCGGGATGGCGCACGCTGATCCCCTCGCGCTCGACGACGTTCTCGCCTGTCGCGGCGACATCGAGGAGGAGATCGACGAGGTGATCCTCGAGGAGGTTGATCTCGTCGACGTAGAGGTAGCCGCGGTGTGCGCGGGCGAGGAGACCCGGTTCGTACGCCTTCTCGCCGCGCGTGAGCGCGCGTTCGAGGTCGAGGGCGCCGACGACGCGATCCTCGGTCGCCCCGAGGGGGAGGTCGACGACCGGGACGGGGACTTTGGTGGTCCGTTGTTTTTGGCCTTCGGCGTCGCGGGCGAGACAGTCGGCGCAGCGGCGTCGTCCGGCGTCGGGGTCACAGCCGTAGCGGCACCCCGTGACGACGGTCATCGGCGGGAGGAGTGCCGGGAGGGCGCGGACCGCGGTGGACTTGGCGGTGCCGCGGTGGCCGAGGATGAGGACGCCACCGAGGGTGGGGTCGACGGCGGTCAGGAGGATGGCGCGCTTCATCTCGTCCTGACCGACGATCGCCGAGAAGGGGAAGGCGACTCGCATCTATTGAATGGCTCCGGGGGAAGTCGTTCCGATAGTACGAAGGTCGGCGCAGTGTCGCAATACCCTGACAAAATATTTTGTCTTTCAGTATTGACACTTTGGACTTTCGGTCTTATCCTAGCCCTGCGGTCGTGTCTCGATGGGTCCATCGCAGGTTCGTGTAGGGAAGGATCAGCCCGGCGGGGTCATGGCAACCAGGGAGTCAGCGTTCGCAGGGGTGTCGGTGTCGGGTGACCAGGTGCCGATGACGTGGTGGGACCGGGTGCTGGCGTGGCGGGATTCGATTCAATCGAGTCCGAAGTTCCAGCGTTGGGCGGCGTCGTTCCCGTTGGTGCGGCCGATCGCGTTGCGGCGGTCGCGGGCGATGTTCGACCTAGCGGCGGGGTTCGTCTACACGCAGACCCTGACGGCATGTGTGCGGGTGGGGTTGTTCGATTTCCTCGCGGTGCGACCGCGGTCGCGCGAGGAGATTGCGGCCCACATCGGGGTGCCGATGGAGGAGACGGAGCGGTTGTTGCGGGCGGCGGCGGCGTTGGGATTGGTGCAGGGGAGGTCGGGGGGGCGGTTCGGCTGTGGCCCGATGGGGGCACCGCTGATCGGCAACACGGGCCTCACGCGGATGATCAAGCACAACGCGCTGCTGTATCGGGATCTGGCGGACCCGGTGGAGTTCTTCCGGGAGGCGAGCAACAGCGGGGCCGTGAACAGTCACTTCCCGTACACGAGTGTCGCGCATCCCGAGAAGTTCGGGCGCGGGGATGTGGCCGATTACAGCGCGCTGATGGCGGAGACGGTCCTCCCGCTGGCGGAGGACATCCTCGACCGATACTCGCTGGCAGGGCGCAAGGTGCTGTTGGATGTCGGTGGTGGTGAAGGGGCGTTTCTCGCAGAAGTCGCGTGGAGGTATCACGACCTCCACCTGAAGCTCTTCGACCTCCCGGCGGTGATTGAGGGAGCGAAGACACGTCTGGCCCGGCTGGGTCTTGTGGGGCGGGTGGAATTGTCCGGGGGGAACTTTCATCAGGACCCCCTCCCAGTCGGTGCCGACGTGATCACCTTGGTGCGCATCCTGCTCGACCACGACGATGCGTCGGTCCTCAGGTTGCTGCACAAGGTGAAGCAGGTCCTCCAGCCCGGAGGCGTCCTCCTGATCGTGGAGCCGTTCAGCGGCGTCCGCGGTGCCGAGACGGTGGGGGATGTCTACTTCGGGCTCTACCTCCGGGCGATGGGGCGGGGGCGCGCACGGCGCGCCGACGAGCTCCAAGCCCTCCTTCGACAAGCTGGGTTCGGCCGGAGCCAGGTCCACAAGACCCGGTATCCGGTCTACGCCGGCCTGATCTCCGCGACCCACTAAAGCGGGGCCGGTCATCCGGTCCTGCTTCGCCGGGGTGCTCTTGACGGCCCCGGAACCTGTCCCCAAGTTTGAACCGTCCAGTCCTACTGACGTTTTATAGCGTCAGGCAAACGTTACGAAACGGCGTGTGATGACGTCTCCACGATGGTGAACACCCGAGCGGTCGTCTTCGACCAACCTCGCCAGCTCTCGCTGCGCGAGTTGCCCCTCGCATCTCCGGGTGCGGGGGATGTCGTCGTGGACATCGCCTGGTCGTCCATCAGCGCGGGCACCGAACGTCTCCTCTGGGAGGGACGGATGCCCGCCTTCCCGGGACTCGGCTACCCGCTCGTGCCCGGCTACGAATCGGTCGGCACCGTGACACACGCCGGTGACGCCGCGGGGCTCGCGGTCGGTACGACGGTCTTCGTTCCGGGCGCCAACTGCTACGGCGAGGTCCGCGGCCTCTTCGGTGGAGCGTCGCAGCGGGTCGTCGCGCCCGCACACCGCCTCATCCCGATCGATGCCGCGCTCGGTGAGCGCGCGACGCTCCTCGCCCTCGGCGCGACGGCGCTGCACGCCATCCGCGGCGGCACCACGCTGCCCGAGCTCATCATCGGCCACGGCGTCTTCGGCCGCCTGACCGCGCGACTCACGCGCGCCCTTGGCGGCGCCCCCACGGTGTGGGAGCGGTCCGCGGCGCGCATGGGCGGCGCCACCGAGTACGCCGTCTGCTCCAGCGCGGACGACGTGCGACGCGACTATCGCTGCATCTTCGACGCGAGCGGCGACGCCGCGCTCCTCGACACCCTCATGATGCGCCTCGCGAAAGGCGGCGAGATCGTCCTCGCCGGCTTCTACGCGACGCCGATCACCTTCGCCTTCCCGCCCGCCTTCATGAAGGAGGCGCGCCTGCGGGTCGCCGCCGAGTGGAGCCCGGCCGATCTCGCCGACGTGGTCGAGATGGCGCAGCGTGGTACGCTCTCGCTCGACGGGCTCATCACCGATCTCTCCCCCGCGGATCGCGCGGCCGACGCCTATCGCGCGGCGTTCGACGATCCGAGCTGTCTCAAGATGGTCCTCGATTGGAGGAACGCCTCGTGATCCATTCCGGCAATGCGTCCGGTGACGCCCTCGTGCAGCTCCATCGCGGGGTCCGCGATGAAGCCGCCGCCGATCCCGCACCGGCCGCGACCGGCCCGGTGACCAAGGAGACGCAGATCATCGCGATCTACGGCAAGGGCGGCATCGGCAAGAGCTTCACCCTCGCGAACCTCTCGTACATGATGGCGCAGCAGGGCAAGAAGGTCCTGCTCATCGGCTGCGACCCGAAGAGTGACACGACCTCGCTGCTCTTCGGCGGGCGTGCCTGCCCGACGATCATCGAGACGTCCTCCAAGAAGAAGCTCGCGGGCGAGGAGGTCTCGATCTCCGATGTCTGCTTCAAGCGCGACGGCGTCTACGCGATGGAGCTGGGCGGCCCCGAGGTCGGGCGCGGGTGCGGCGGGCGTGGAATCATCCACGGCTTCGAGCTGCTCGAGAAGCTCGGCTTCCACGAGTGGGGCTTCGACTACGTCCTCCTCGACTTCCTCGGCGACGTCGTCTGCGGCGGCTTCGGCCTGCCGATCGCACGCGACATGTGCCAGAAGGTCATCGTCGTCGGCTCGAACGACCTCCAGTCGCTGTATGTCGCGAACAACGTCTGCTCCGCGGTGGAGTACTTCCGCAAGCTCGGTGGCAACGTGGGCGTGGCGGGAATGGTGATCAACAAGGATGACGGCACCGGGGAGGCGCACGCCTTCGCCGCGCAGGCCGGCATCCCGATCCTCTCCGCGATCCCCGCGCACGAGGATATCCGCCGCAAGAGCGCGAACTACGAGATCGTCGGCATCCCGAACACGCAGTGGGGGCCGATGTTCGAGACGCTGGCGACCAACGTCGCGGATGCGCCGCCGGTGCGGCCGAAGCCCCTGACCCAGGACCAGCTCCTCGGGCTCTTCGCCGGCGATGTCGTCGGTCGCAACGTCGTCCTCGAGCCCGCCACCGTGTTCGACATGGTCGGCCGCAACGATGTGGCGAAGCCCTCCCTCGAAGTCGTCTACGACACGGTCTGAGACCCATGGCCACCTCCCTTCCCGTGGTTGAGCAGGCCGTCGCCGGTGGCGATGGCCTGGGCTGCCATGCCGGCAAGGCCCAGTTGGAGGCCGCGGCGCGGACCGCAGGGAAGGGCGAGGCGCTCGACCGGTACGCGCAGGACTATCCGAAGGGCCCGCACGATCAGCCGCAGTCGATGTGCCCGGCCTTCGGCTCGCTGCGTGTCGGGCTCCGGATGCGGCGCACGGCGACCATCCTGTCGGGGTCGGCCTGCTGCGTCTACGGGCTCACCTTCACCTCGCACTTCTACGGCGCGCGTCGCACGGTCGGCTACGTGCCGTTCAACTCGGAGACCCTCGTCACGGGGCAGCTCTTCGAGGATATCCGCGACGCGGTGCACCAGATGGCGGATCCGGCGCTGTACGACGCCGTCGTGATCACGAACCTCTGCGTCCCGACCGCCTCCGGCGTACCGCTGCAGCTCCTGCCGAAGGAAATCAACGGCGTCCGCATCATCGGCATCGACGTGCCGGGCTTCGGCGTGCCGACGCACGCGGAGGCCAAGGACGTGCTCGCCGGCGCGATGCTCAAGTACGCGCGCACCGAAGCCGAGCTCGGGCCGGTGGCCGCGCCGCGCGGCGGCAAGAGCGACAAGCCGACCATCACGTTGCTCGGGGAGATGTTCCCGGCCGACCCGGTCGGCATCGCGATGCTGCTCGAGCCGCTCGGGCTCGCGGCCGGGCCCGTGGTACCGACGCGTGAGTGGCGCGAGCTGTACGGCGCGCTCGACTGCGCCGCCGTCGCGGCGATCCATCCGTTCTACGCCGCAAGCGTGCGTGAGTTCGAGGCGGCTGGGCGTCCCATTGTCGGCAGCGCGCCGGTGGGGCTCGACGGCACCGCGGCGTGGCTCGAGGCAATCGGCCAGGCGACAGGCGTCTCGACAGACCGGGTGGATGCGGCGAAGGCGCGCATCCTGCCGGCCATCAAGGGCGCGCTCGCGAAGATGCCGATCTCGGGCCGCATCACGATGAGCGGCTATGAAGGCTCGGAGCTGCTCGTGGCGCGCCTCCTCGTGGAGAGCGGCGCCGATGTCCGCTATGTGGGGACGGCCTGTCCGCGTACGCGCTGGAGCGATCCGGACCGGGAGTGGCTCGAGGCGCGCGGGGTGCATGTGCAGTTCCGCGCCTCGCTCGAGCAGGATCTCGCGGCGATGGAGGAGTTCTCGCCCGACCTCGCGATCGGCACCACGCCGGTGGTGCAGGCGGCGAAGGAGCAGATGATTCCCGCGCTCTACTTCACGAACCTGATCTCGGCGCGCCCCCTGATGGGGCCGGCGGGGGCGGGGTCGTTGGCGCAGGTGATCAACGCCGCGATGGGGAACACGCACCGGTTCGAGACGATGCGCGCCTTCTTCGACGGCGTCGGGACGGGTCACGCGGCCGGTGTCTGGGAGACGGTGCCGCAGGACCGCCCGGAGTTCCGGGAGCATTACAAGCGTCACCTGGCGAAGCTCGCGCGCCAGCGAAAGGCCGAGGAGATGGGCTGATGCTCGTCCTCGACCATGACCGCGCCGGCGGCTACTGGGGCTCCGTGTACGTCTTCACGGCCATCAAGGGCCTGCAGGTGGTGATCGACGGCCCGGTGGGGTGCGAGAACCTCCCGGTGACCTCGGTGCTGCATTACACCGACGGGCTGCCGCCGCACGAGCTCCCGATCGTGGTCACGGGGCTCGCGGAGGAGCAGCTCGGGCGCGAAGGGACGGAAGCGAACATGAAGCGCGCGCACGGGACGCTCGACCCTGAGCTGCCGAGCGTCGTCGTCACGGGCTCGATCGCCGAGATGATCGGTGGCGGGGTGACGCCGGAGGGGACGGGGATTCAGCGGTTCCTCCCGCGCACGATCGACGAGGACCAGTGGCAGAGCGCCAATCGCGCGCTGTTCTGGCTCTGGACCGAGTACGGACTCAAGAAGGGCGTACGTCCCAAGGCGACCGAGCGGGCGCCGGGGGCGAAGCCCCGCGTGAACATCATCGGGCCGATCTACGGGACGTTCAACACGGCGAGCGACCTGCACGAGATCCGCCGGCTGGTCGAGGGGATCGGCGCCGAGGTGAATCTCGCCTTCCCGCTCGGCAGCCATCTGCAGGATGTGCCGCGTCTCGTGGATGCCGATGTGAACATCTGCATGTACCGCGAGTTCGGCCGGATGCTCTGCGAGGCGCTGGAGATGCCATATCTCCAGGCCCCGATCGGCCTGCATTCGACGACCAAGTTCCTGCGCACGTTGGGCGAGCTCCTCGGGTTGGATCCGGAGCCGTTCATCGAACGCGAGAAGCACACGACCCTCAAGCCCGTCTGGGATCTCTGGCGGTCGGTGACGCAGGACTTCTTCGGCACCGCGAGCTTCGCGATTGTCGCGAACGAGACGTACACGCGTGGTGTCCGGCACTTCCTCGAAGACGAGCTTGGGCTGCCGTGCACCTTCGCCGTGGCGCGGAAAGCGGGCGAGAAGACCAAGAACGACGAGGTCCGTCGGCTGGTGAAGGAGAAGCCGCCGCTGATCCTCTTCGGCAGCTACAACGAGCGGATGTATCTCGCGGAGGCAGGCGGGCGTGGGATGTACCTCCCCGCGTCCTTCCCGGGCGCGATCATCCGTCGCCACACCGGCACCCCGTTCATGGGCTATGCCGGCGCGACCTACCTGGTGCAGGAGGTCTGCAACGCGCTGTTCGATGCGCTCTTCCACATCCTCCCGCTGGGGACCGATCTCGACAAGGTCGATGCGACGCCGTCGCGCCTCGCGCGGGAGATGGCGTGGGCGGATGAGGCGAAGGCGCTGTTCGACGAGTTGGTGGAGGGCCAGCCGATCCTGATCCGGATCTCGGCCGCGAAGCGGTTGCGGGATGCGGCGGAGCAGGATGCGCGCGGCCTCGGTGATACGGTGGTGACACGCGATCACGTGCTCGCCTCGCGTCGGTCCCTGCAGGGGGTCGGCGCGTGAGGGTACGAGCGATCGATACGGTTTTGGCGACTCCGGTCGCAACGAACGGACAGGGCTCGAATGAGTCCATCTCCCCCCCCCGGTACCGCGCGGGTATTCGCGGGAACCCCTTATACCCACTTGGAGGTGGCGTATGAGCAACAATGGGATGACGGAAGACGATGCCCGGCGGTTCCACGGCCAGTTCATGGCCGGCACGCTGGCGTGGTTCGCCGTCGCAGTGGTGGCGCATTTCCTCGCGTGGTCCTGGCGTCCCTGGTTCTGATCCAGGTCACCCACACCCTTTGAGGAGGCTACACCATGCACAGAGTCTGGATTGGGCTTCAGCCGCGTGAGGCCCTGATGGGCTTCGGCACCTTCGTCGTCGGTGCCGTGCTCGTCATGCACATCTTCGCGTTCGGGCAGCTCGGCTGGCCGAAGACGCTGAAGGCGAAGTACAACGCGAGCGCGGTAGCGTCGGCGGTTCGCTGACCAACCCGTCGCTCGATCGAGTCACCTGGGTCTGGATGTTCCCCCGGACGTCCGCCCAGCGTGCTCGGTCGGGACCCCTTCTTTCCACAGGAGTTCAGGTATGCACCGCATTTGGTTGATGTTCGACCCCCGCCGCGTGATGGTGGCCCTGACGGGCTTCATCGGCGTGCTGGCGCTGTTGATCCACTTCATCCTGCTCAGCTCGAGCCGGTACACGTGGATCGAGAACGGGACGCTGACGGCGGATCAGGCGCCGGTGGCGGCCTCGGCCCCGGTCACCGCCGCCGAGATGGCGCCGCTGCCCGCGGGCCGGTAAGCAGGTCCCGGGACCGGTGGCGCGGGGTCGAGGCGATGCGTCGCCTCGATCCCCCCATCGGCGCCCACCGCCGGTCGCGTCTGCCGGCGTGAAACGCACAGGCGCCCTCATTGGAGACTTTCGCGATGGCGATGCTCAGTTTCGAAAAGAAGTACCGGGTGCGCGGAGGGACGTTGCTCGGCGGGGACCTGTTCGACTTCTGGTTCGGGCCGTTCTACGTCGGCTTCTTCGGCGTCACCACGATCTTCTGTACCCTGCTCGGGACGCTGCTCATCATCTACGGAGCGGCGATCGGGCCGACGTGGAACCTCTGGCAGATCAACATCGCGCCGCCTGACCTGAAGTACGGGCTCGGGCTCGCGCCGCTGGCCGAGGGCGGCCTCTGGCAGATGATCACCTTCTGTGCGGTCGGGGCGTTCCTGTCCTGGGCGCTGCGGCAGGCGGAGATCAGCCGGAAGCTCGGCATGGGGATGCATATCCCCTGGGCGTACGGGATGGCGGTGTTCGCGTACATCACCCTCGTGGTGATCCGCCCCGTCCTCCTCGGCGCGTGGGGACATGGCTTCCCCTATGGGATCTTCTCGCACCTCGATTGGGTGTCGAACGTCGGGTACCAGTACCTGCACTTCCACTACAATCCGGCGCACATGATCGCGATCACGTTCTTCTTCACGACGACGCTCGCGCTCGCGATGCACGGGTCGCTCATCCTCTCGGTGACGAATCCGAAGAAGGGGGAGCCGGTGAAGACGAGCGAACACGAGAACGTGTTCTTCCGCGATTTCCTCGGCTATTCCATCGGCGCGATCGGCATCCATCGCCTCGGTCTCTTCCTCGCCCTGAACGCGGGCCTCTGGAGCGCGATCTGCATCGTGATCTCCGGGCCGTTCTGGACGAAGGGGTGGCCGGAATGGTGGGGCTGGTGGCTCAACCTGCCCATCTGGCGCTAACGGGAGACGCGCATGCTCGAATACCAGAACCTCTTCACGCGAGTCCAGGTCCGGACCGCCCCCGACCCCGGGTTGCCGATCGACGAAACGTTCGGTCAGCGCTATGGGACCGGTGTCTTCAACTATTGGGCCGGCAAGCTCGGTGACGCCCAGCTCGGGCCGATCTACCTCGGCTTCTGGGGGATCGTCTCGCTGCTGTTCGGCTTCCTCGCGTTCGAGATCATCGGGCTGAACATGATGAAGTCGGTCGGGTGGAGCCCGGTCGAGTTCATCCGGCAGCTGCCGTGGCTCGCGCTCGAGCCGCCGTCGCCGGAATACGGCCTCCAGATCCTCCCGCCGCTGGCGAAGGGCGGGTGGTACCTGATCGCCGGCTTCTTCCTGACCTTCAGCATCCTCTGCTGGTGGATCCGGACCTACACCCGTGCCCGCGCCCTCGGGATGGGGACGCACCTCGCCTGGGCGTTCGGCGCCGCGATCTTCCTCTACCTCTCCTTCTTCTTCCAGCCGCTGCTCGTCGGGAGCTGGAGCGAGATGGTGCCGTTCGGGCTGCTCGCGCATCTCGACTGGACGTCGGCGTTCTCGATCCGCTACGGCAACCTGTACTACAACCCGTTCCACGCGCTCTCGATCGTCTTCCTGTACGGCTCCGTGCTGCTCTTCGCGATGCACGCGGCGACGATCCTCGCGGTGAGCCGTCTGGGCGGCGAGCGCGAGATCGAGCAGATCACCGATCGCGGCACCGCCGCGGAGCGCTCCGCGCTCTTCTGGCGCTGGACGATGGGGTGGAACGCGACGATGGAGTCGATCCATCGGTGGGCGTGGTGGTTTGCCTCGCTCGTCGGCTTCACCGGCGGCATCGGCATCCTGCTCACCGGCACGGTCGTCGACAACTGGTACCTCTGGGCCGTGAAGCACGGCGTGGCGCCGCAGTATCCAGCGCAGAACATCCTGACCACGGAGCAGCTCGAGGCGCTGCGCGGCCAGTATGCGGGCCGCCTGCAGAACGGCTATCCGACCTACACCATGCCGGCCCCCGCGGCGATGGACAGCACGATGGCGGACAGCACCGCCGTCGTCGACTCAACCGCGGCCGCGGCGCCGACTGGAGCGAACTGACATGCGCACCCTCTCCCGAGTGGCGCTCGCGGGGCTTGTCCTCACCGCGACCGGTTGCCAGTTCTTCGCGTCGAAGGACCGCGACGTCGTGCAGAAGGGGTACCGCGGCACGGCGATGGAAGTGAACTACGTCGCGCGGAATCAGGAACAGGCGATGGCCGAGCTGGCCAAGAAGATGCCGGCCATCCTGCCGCCGGCCGGGGAGTCCCCGCCGGGGCCGCTCCCGTGGCAGAACGTCCAGGTCCTCAACGACATCCCGGTCGCGGAGTTCAATCGCACGATGATCGCGATGGCGACCTGGGTGGCTGGTGGGCCGGGCAACTGCGCCTACTGCCACAACCTCGCCTCCTTCGCGTCCGACACCTACCCGGACGGCAAGGCCATCTACACCAAGGCCGTGGCGCGCCGGATGATCCAGATGACCCGGAACATCAACTCCGAGTGGACGGAGCATGTCGGCAACACGGGCGTGACCTGCTACACCTGTCACATGGGGAAGCCGCTGCCGAACGGACTCTGGTTCTACACGAACGAGAATCAGCTCCTCCGGCACTATCTCGACGGGGCGGGCGCGCGGGTCGTCTCGCACACGGTGGCCCCCTCGCCGGAGAACCGCTCCAGCGTGAAGCAGACGGAGTGGACCTACGCCCTGATGATCACGCAGTCGCAGGCCCTAGGCGTGAACTGCACCTTCTGCCACAACTCCCGGCAGTTCGCGAGCTGGGAACAGGCGCCGCCGCAGCGCGTGACGGCGTACGCGGGCATCCAGATGCTGCGTGACGTCAACACGAACTACCTCGCGCCGCTGGCGGGCACGTACCATCCGTCGCGGCTCGGGCCGATGGGCGACGCACCGAAGGCGCAGTGCGTGACCTGTCACAACGGCGTCTACAAGCCGCTGTACGGGTTCCAGATGGCCAAGCACTATCCGGCCTTCTGGGGCACGCACACCGACTGGACGACGCCGCTGCCGCCCGCGTTCACCACGCCGCCGGCCCCGCCGGTGATCGACTCGGCGACGATCGCATCGGATAGTCTTGCGGCCCCAACCACGACTCCGGCGGCGCCCGTGGTGCCTCCGACGGGGCGATGATCGACGCCTAGGTCGCGGCGCCGGTGGAATCACCGGCGCGTGTGGTCGGTCGAAAGCGGGGGGCTCACCAGTGGTGAGCCCCCCGCGCTGTTCATCCGCGCAATGCTGCGCGACGCTGTCGCTGCTCTGCGTCGACGCGCCCGCACATCAGGTCGCACAGCTGAAAGACCTCGGCGTCCGCGAGCGCGTAGTACGCGAAGGTCCCTTCCTTGCGCCGCCGGATGAATCCGGAGGTGGTGAGTTGCCGCAGGTGCCGCGAGACGTTCGCCTGACCGAGGCCGGTCAGGTCGACCAGATCGCCAACGCTCCGTTCGCCCCCCCGCAGGGCGGCGAGGAGCTGTAATCGGGCCGGTTCGGCCAGCGCCTTGAAGCGGTCAGACAGGGCGGTCAGCAACTCCGGCGTGAAGACCTTCGGCGCGCGGGTCACCGGACCACCTCGTGCCCCTCCGAGGCCCAGCGCTGGAACCCGCCGAGCAGATCGTGCACGTTCGACAGACCGAGCCGCTGGAGGTGTGCGGCGGCGATGGCGCTTCGCGCCCCGCTCTGGCACTGCACCACGATCGGCCGGTCGCGCGGAATCTCAGCCAGGCGCTCCGCGAGGTAGCCGAGGGGAATGTGGCGTGCGTGGGGCAGGTGGCCCGCCGACCACTCGCTCTGATTCCGGACGTCGATCAGGGTGACCGCGCCCGATGTGAGCTGCGCGGCGAGGGTCGCCGGGTCGAGTGTCGCGACGGTGCCGAGTCGGCGTCCGGCGTCCTGCCACGCCGTCACGACGGCACTCGGATACCAGGCGGTGACGCGATCCAATCCGATCATCGCGAGCTCCCGGACGGCGGTGGCGACGGCGCGCGCATCTTCCCCGATGAGCGTGATATCGACGTCATACCGCACGAGCCACCCCGCCCACGTCGAGAAGCTCTTGTTGAGCGGGATGTTGAGCGTGCCGGGGATGTGTCCGGCGCCGAAGATGGCGGCGGGGCGTGTGTCGATCACGACCGCACCGGAAGCCAGGGTGCGGGCGAGGTGGTCGGCGTCACCGAGCTCCGGTGTGGGGAATCCGCCGAGGATGGTGGGCCCGTCGCGGTTGATCCGCTTCATCTCGGCGAAGTAGAGCGGCGGCTCCGGCTGGCCCTCGAGCACCATCCGCACGAACTCGGTTTCGTCCGTCGTGGCGACGCCCCAGTTGAAGCGCTTCTCGTACCCGACGGTCGAGGTCGGGATGGCGCCAAGCGCCTTGCCGCAGGCCGAGCCGGCGCCGTGGCCGGGCCAGACCTGCACGAAGTCGGGGAGCGCCCGGAAGCGTTCGAGCGAATGGAACAGCTGGCGTGCGCCCGCCTCCATCGTATTCGCGACCTTCGCCGACTTCTCGAGGAGATCCGGTCGGCCGACGTCACCGACGAAGACGAAATCGCCTGTGACGATGCCGATCGGCTCCGAGGCGGCTGCGGTATCGGTCACGAGGAAGGAGAGATGCTCCGGGGTGTGACCCGGGGTGTGCATCACCTCGATGCGGATGTTCCCGACCGAGATCACGTCGCCATCGTGCAGGAGGTGTGCGCCATCCGCGGCGGCGAAGCCGTACTGCCAGTCCGGACCGCCTTCGGCGGAGAGGAGGAGCGTCGCACCGGTCGCGCGCGCGAGTTCTCGCGCGCCCGAGACGAAATCCGCGTGGATGTGCGTCTCGGTGACCTGCGTGATGCGGAGCTTCTCCGCGGTCGCGGCGTCGAGGTACTGGCGGATGTCGCGATTGGCATCGATGACGATCGCGTCGCCCGTCTTCTGGCAGCCGATCATCCAGGAGGCCTGTGCGAGGCCGTCGTCGTAGAAGCGTCGGAGGAACATCGGATCACCTCAGGGCGGGAAGGGCGAGGAGCGCACCGACGATGAGCAACGTCAGCGCGAAGGCGCCCTTGAGCGGGCGGGTCGGGATGCGGTGGACGATCGCCGAGCTCACGAGCATCCCGGTGATGGTGAGCGCGAGGAAGGGAAGCCCGAGCGTCCAGTCGATGGGTGCGTCGTGCCGCTGCAGTGCGAACGCGAGGGTGGTGCTCATGCTGATGACCACGAGCGAGGAGCCGACCGCGAGGCGCATCGGGAGGCCGCCGAGGAGGACCAGTGCGGGGACCATTAGGAACCCGCCACCCACGCCGACGACGCCGGTGAGCGCGCCGACCGCGACGCCGGTGAGGAGGAGGCCGGCCGGGTGCCGATTCTGTGGGACGGGGGGGTGGTCGCGGATCACGTCGCGGAGCATCGCGGCGCCGGCGACGACCATCGTGCCAGCCAACAACAGGAAGCGCGTCTCCCCAGCGATGCCGAGCACCGCCACGAGGCGGGTGCCGGCCCAGGCGCCCGCCATCGCCGCGACGCCCATCGGGACCGTCCCCGCGAGGGTGATGGTCCCGGCCCGCAGGTGCCGGACGGCCCCGACGAGGGCGGTGACTCCCACAATCGGGTACCCGAGGACGATGGCGGCATCGGCGCTGAGCCCCAGGACCTTGTGCAGCACGGGCTGCGTGAGGATCGAACCGCCGCCGCCGACGAGGCCGAGGACGAGTCCGATGCCGAGCGCGAGCAGAGCCCCTAGTGGTGTCATATATGCGTACATAGTAATATATCAGGATGGAGACTGCCATGGGATGGGGACCGATGCTCGCGGTGGGAGCGGGCACGGCGGTGGGGCTGATGTTCGCCCTCTGGCTGCTGCACCTGCGCCTGCGCAACGCCGCGGTGGTGGACGTGGGCTGGACGGTCGCCGTGGGGATCCAAGCGCTCGCGGCGGCACTGCTCGGGCCCGGAGATCCGACGCGACGGATGGTGGTCGGCGTGGTGGGGGGGCTCTGGAGTGCCCGCCTCGCGCTGCACCTCGTCCGGCGGGTGGCCTCGGAGCCCGAGGATCCGCGGTACGCGGAGATCCGGGCGCGTTGGGGCGGGAATCTCCGGCTCAAGTTCCTCGCCTTCTTCCTCTTCCAAGGGGTGCTTGCCGTCGCGCTGGCGGGCCCGTTCTTCGTGGCGGCGGCGGACCCGTCGCCACGTCTCCATCCGGTGCTCTGGGCGGGGGTGGCGCTCGCGCTCCTCTCGGTGCTGGGCGAGGGGACGGCGGATGCCCAGCTGCGTCGCTTCAAGGCCGACCCCGCGAATCGCGGTGCGGTGTGCCGCGTCGGGCTGTGGGGGTGGTCTCGGCATCCGAACTACTTCTTCGACTGGCTGATCTGGTGCGCCTTCGTCTTCCTCGCGCTTCCGTCACCGTGGGGGTGGGCGACGGTCGGCAGTCCGCTCCTGATGCTCTACTTCCTCACGCGCGTGACGGGGATCCCGGCGACGGAGGCCCACGCGGTGCGGTCGCGCGGGGAGGCATACCGGCGCTACCAGCGCGAGGTGAGCGCGTTCGTCCCTTGGCCCCCCCGATAAGTTTCGAGGGTGCGTCCCCCCTGTCTTGCCCTGTTACTCTCGATCGGCCTCGGGCTCGCCGCCTGCGCCGAGCGTCCCTGGCACGGCATCGTACTCGACCCGGCGACGCCAGCCCCGCCGCTCGCGGTGGCCGGCGTGGCGGCGGAGCCTGGATCGCGGTTCACCCTGGCGTCGGCGCGCGGTTCGACGGTGCTCGTGTACTTCGGCTACACGCATTGCCCCGACGTCTGCCCGACGACGCTCGCCGACTGGGCACGGGCGCGCCGTGCCCTTGGCGCTGACACCCTCACCGTGCGGTGGGTGTTCGTCAGCGTCGACCCGACGCGGGACACGCCGGCCGATGCCGCTGCCTATGCGCGGCAGTTCCATCCATCCTTTGAAGGCACAGCCCTCACGGATGCGGAGCTCGCGCCGGTGCTTCGGGATTGGAGCATCGCGGCGTATCCGGAGGGGGACCCTCGGACGCCGGATTACACCGTCGCCCATCCGGCGCACAGCTTCGTCGTGGACGCCGAGGGGCGTCTGCGCCTCATGATTCCACCCGGAGTGCGTGGTGATTCAATCGCGGAAGATCTGCGCCGTCTGCGCTAGCGTCGTCGCGCTGGCGTGCGGCGGCGGCGACCGTCCGTCGGGTGACGGTGCGCGCGTGGCGGTCACCGGCTCGGCTGCGGCCTCCTCGGTGACGTTGGCGGTGATGGACGCCTGGGCGCGGCCCGCCGACAGCGGGGCGACCTCTGCGGCGTACCTGGTGCTCGCCAACCGCGGGACGACGGCGGACACCGTGGTCGGCGTCGTGACCGAGGCGGCCGAATCGGCGACGGTGCACCAGACCATGCAACACGAAGGCACGATGCATATGTCAGTGGTTTCGACGCTGCTGATTCCGGCGGGCGCCGAGGTGCCGCTCGCGCCGCTCGGGACACATGTGATGCTGCTCCGTCTCCGGCGTCCGTTGCGTGCCGGGGATACGGTGACGTTCGGTCTCGCCCTCGCATCTAGGGACACCCTCCTCGTCTCGGCGGTGACACGTGCGCCGTGAGCTGACGGTCGGTGCGGTGCTGCTCGGCACCGCCGTGCTCACGTGGGTGACGTGGCCGCGGCCCGCGGCGACGATCGAGATCGCGGTAGGTGGGGCTGCGACGGTGGGCGGGGCCGCGTTGCCTGAGACATTGGTGTTGAAGGCCAGGACCGGGGGTGCCGTGGTGCGCGTTGTGAATCGAGACACGGTGCGGCATGCGTTGGCGCTCTTCGCCGCCGATGCCGGCGCGACGGTGGAATACACCATCCCGCGCCCCGGCACGTATGGCGGTGCCTGTTCCGCGCACCCGACGGGCGCCCTCACCTACCTCGTCCGATGAGAGCGGCGTCGTTGCTGGTGCTGCTCGCGCTCGGTGCCCGCGCGGCGTCGGCCCAGGGGCCGCTCGTCGCGGTGCCCTGCGCTGGTGCCGATTCGAGCTGTGTGGCCCCCGCGCCGGTGCGCGAGTTCCGCGGTGCCTGGGTGGCGAGCGTCAGCAATATCGACTGGCCCTCGCGTCCCGGGCTGCCGACCGAGCGCGCGCAGCAGGAGCTGCTCGCGATCCTCGATCGCGCGCAGACGAGTGGGCTGAACGCCGTGATCCTGCAGGTTCGTCCCTCGGGGGATGCGCTGTACGAGTCGACGCTCGAGCCGTGGTCGGAGTATCTCACCGGCCGGCAGGGGGTCGCGCCGCGTCCGCGCTGGGATCCGCTCGCCTTCGCGGTGACGGAGGCGCATCGCCGCGGCCTCGAACTGCACGCCTGGTTCAATCCGTACCGCGCGAAGCACGGCTCGGCGAAGACGCCGCTCGCGGCGTCGCACCTCGCGACACGGCGCGGGCGCCTCGTGCACCGCTACGGCAAGCAGCTCTGGATGGATCCCGGCGAGCCCGAGGTGCTGGCGCATACCGTGCGCGTGGTGCTCGACGTCGTACAGCGCTACGACATCGATGGCGTGCATCTCGACGATTACTTCTATCCGTATCCCGAGAAGACGCGCCGCGGTCGGCCGATCATCTTCCCTGACGCGGCCACCTACGCCCGCTACCGAGCGCGGGGCGGACGGCTCGCCAAGGATGATTGGCGTCGATCGAACGTCGACTCTCTCGTGCGCGCCTTGCACGATGGTATCCATCGGGTGAAGCCGTGGGTGAAGTTCGGTGTCAGCCCATTCGGGATCTGGCGGCCCGGGTATCCGGCGGGGATCCGTGGCTTCGATGCGTATGCGGAGCTCTATGCCGATGCGCGGACCTGGGCACGCGAGGGATGGGTCGACTACCTCTCCCCCCAGCTCTATTGGCCCTCGGGGCGTCCGGAGCAGTCGTACCCCGATCTTCTCCGGTGGTGGGGGGAGCAGAACACGCTTGGTCGCCATCTCTGGCCGGGCAACTTCACGAGTCGGGTCGGGGATGGGACGCGCACCGCGTGGTCGGTCACCGAGATCCTCTCGCAGGTGACGATGACGCGTGCGGAGCCGATGGCGTCCGGGAACATCCATTTCTCGATGCAGGCCTTCCTGCGCGACCGGGATTCGGTGGGCACGCAGCTCGCGCAGGGTCCCTATGCGACGCCGGCGTTGATCCCCGCATCGCCCTGGCTGCGGCCGCCGACCATGGGTGCGGTGCGAGTGGATGTCGCGACCACGTCGACGGGGGAGCCGTTCGCGCGGGTGCAGGTGGACAGCGC
>DAISWY010000004.1:0-38937 GCA_036826135.1 Gemmatimonadaceae bacterium
GGCGCGCCCACCGGGCGAGACCGGGCCCTGGGCGAGCATGGTGGTGGCCACCATCGGGAGGGCCGCAAGGCTCGCGAGGAGGCTCGAGGCGCGGGAGCAGCTGAGGAATCGCATCGGCACCGGGGTGAGGGTCCGATGCAACCTACCACCTCATCCGCCCTTCGGCGCCGGGCAGGTACGGATGCCAAGCACGGCGTAGAGCGGGCAGAAGCCGAAGAGCGAGGTGCCGATCAGGATGAGACCGAGCCAGCCCCACGGCGTCTTGGGCCCGACGAAGACGAGCGTGACGACGGCGAGGCCGAGGAGGAGGCGGATGATGCGATCGGCGGGGCCTTCGTTGAGGGGCAGCATGGTGGACTCCGATGGGTTGAATGAAACGAGCGGCGCGCTCCGCCTCGCCACGATGACGCCATCGCGACCCGTTGACCGTCCGGCGGACTCCGCACCCGTGTCAGGGAAACCCGAGGGTGCGGGTCGTGGTATAGATTCGGGCGTCCTTCCACCTCATCAGCACCCCGCCATGCGCACCTACTTCGCCTCGCTCGTTCTCATCCCCAATCTGCTCCTCGCTCAGGCGGCGACGCCGCCCGCCGGGTCCGCCAACGCGCCCTCCCGCATCGCCCGCGTCGTCGTGACGCCTGCGGTGCGCGAAGTCACCGCGGGCGACACCCTCCGGCTGCGCGCCGAGGCACGGGACGCCAACGGCGCGTTGGTGACCGGCGTGCAGTTTCGGTTCAGCGCGACGGGTGGGCGCTTCGAGGGGAACGTCGACCAGGACGGCCTCGTCACCAGTGGATCGACGGGGATCTTGCCCGTCGCCGTGGCGGCGATTCTGCCGGGTGAGCGCCCGGTGGTGGAGCGGCTCGAGGTGCGGATGGTGCCGGGCCCCGCGGCGCGGATCGCCATCGTCCCCGCGCCCGCGCGGCTCGTGCCCGGTCAGCGGATCCGCCTCACCGGCGAGGTCTACTCGCGGCTCGATGACCGGCGCGCCGACCGCGTGACGTGGCGCTCCTCGAACCCGGCCATCGTCCGCGTGAACGAGGCGGGGCTCGTGACCGCCGTCGCCACGGGCCGCGCCACCCTCACCGCCGCGGTCGGCACGGTCTCGCAGACCCTCGCGGTGCAGGTCCTCTCGACCGCGGTCGCGAGCCTCACCGTCACGCCGGGCATCACCGATGGTCGCACGGGGGACGTGATCCGCTTCCGCGCCGTCGCAAAGGACGCGGCAGGCCGCGAGATCGCGGGGCTCACGCCGACCTGGAGCTTCACGCCGGGCCAGGGGCTGCTGGAGCCCGACGGCACCTTCGTGGGTTACGAGGCGGGGGAGTACACGGTGACCGCCTCGTTCGGGAACCGGACCGCTGAGGCGGCCGTGACCCTCACCGCGCGTGATGTGCGCCGCCCCCTCTCCGTGGTGGGCCGGCTCCCGCGGACCCGCTTCACCACCGAGGAGGTCTGGATCCATCCGAACGGCGAGGTCGCCTACCTCGGCTCCGGCTCAGGCGGTGACGTGCTCTACACCATCGACATCTCGAACCCGGCGTCGCCCGTCGTCACCGACTCGATCGTCGCGAACACGCGGCGCGTCAACGACGTGATGACGACGCCCGACGGGAAGTTCCTCGTCTTCACCCGCGAGGGGGCGGCCGACCGGAAGAACGGCGTCGTCTTCGCCTCGCTCGAGGACCCGCGCCACCCGAAGCCGATCAGCGAGTTCACCGACGGCGTCACCGCCGGCGTGCACTCGAGCTTCATCTACAAGGATCCGAAGTACGGCCAGCACGTCTTCCTGACGAACGACGGCACCGGCGCGCTCCACGTGCTCAACATCGACGACCCCGCGCAGCCGCGGCAGGTGGGGCTCTGGAAGACGGAGAACCGCCCCGACGTGGGCCGCACGCTGCACGATATCGACGTACAGGACGGCCTCCTCTACGGCTCGTGGTGGAATGACGGCCTCGTCATCCTCGATGTCGGCAACGGCATCAAGGGCGGCACCCCGAGCAATCCCGTGATGGTGGCCCAGTACAAGTACGACCTGAACGCGCTGTATCGGCAGGTGGAGGCGACGGGCGGCGCGGGCTTCATCCGTGGGACGCACACGGCGTGGCGGCACCGGAACTATGTGTTCATCGCCGACGAGGTCTTCCCCGCGAGTGGCGTGCAGGGCGCGCGGGACGCCGCGGCGGGCCGCGCCTACGGGCGACTCCAGGTGATCGACGTCTCCGACGTCACGAACCCGCGCAGCGTGGCGTTCTACGAGCCGGAGTTCGGTGGCGTGCACAACGTCTGGGTGGCCGGCGACTCGCTCTACATCGGCGCGTACAACGGCGGGTTCCGCGTCTTCGACGTTTCCGGTGAGCTGCGTGGCGACCTCCGCGCGCAGGGGCGCGAGATCGGCCACCTCAACACCGCGGACCTCAACGGATTCGTGAAGAACGCCGCGATGACCTGGGGTGTCGTGGTCAACAAGAAGGACGGGCTCGCCTACGTGAACGACATGTACAACGGCCTCTGGATCGTGCGGATCGAGCCGAAGACGACGGTGGTGCCGTGACGGCGGCGGCGTGCGCTCGCGGCCGCTGATGTCGCGTCGGCTCCCGACGCGTCGACCCCTCACCCGAGGGCGCCTGGACCTCGCCGTGGTCCTCAGCGGACTCGCCAGCGTCGTGCTCGCCTCGACGGGGCTGGCGCAGGGCGCCATCTCGTCCGCGGGAGCGGGCCCGTCCCGCGAGTACCGCGCCACCGTGGTCTCCGAGTCGGTCGACGAGGTCGCGACGATCGTCTTCGGCCCGGACGGCGCGCGCGTCGAGCGCACGGCGCAGATCGGGCTCTCACTAATTGATCCCGACGGCCCGCACGGCATCGCCATCGCCCCGGATCACCGGACCTACGTGGTCACCACCGCGCACGGGATGCCCGGCGGCAGCCTCTGGAAATACCGCGTGGGGACCGAGGGACCGATCGGTCGCGCGGTGCTGGGCAACTTCCCCGCCACGGTGCAGATCAGCCCAGACGGCTTCTATGCCTGGGCGGTGAACTTCAACCTCCACGGCGACATGGTGCCCTCGAGCGTCTCCGCCGTGGCGATCGATGAGATGGTAGAGGTCGCCCGGATCGAGACCTGCACGATGCCGCACGGCTCGCGCCTCTCCACGGACGGCACGCGGCACTACTCGGCGTGCATGATGGATGACCTCCTCGTCGAGATCGACACGCGCGGGTTCCGCGTGGCAAGGCACTTCGCACTCGCCGCGGGCCAGGAGATGGGGATGCTCGGTGCCCCGCCCCGTCGCGGCGCCGACGTCCATGCGGGGCACGACATGAGCGGGCACGGGATGACGCCCCCCACGCCAGGTGACGTCGGCTGCTCGCCCACGTGGGCACAGCCCTCCCCCGACGGGCGGCGCGTCTGGATAGCCTGCAACAAATCGAGCGAGCTCGTGGAGATCGATGTGACCGCGTGGTCACTCGTGCGCCGGATTCCCGCCGGGGCCGGGATCTACAACCTCGCGACGACCCACGACGGCACGCGCGTGATCGCGACGAACAAGCGGGACCAGTCGGTCTCCGTCTTCGACGCAGCGAGCGGCCGCGAGCTCGCGCGCATCCGCACCTCCAAGCGCGTGGTGCACGGCGTCGCGGTTACCGCCGACGACCGCTACGCCTTCGTCACGAACGAGGGAGTCGGGTCGGAGAAGTCCACGGTGGACGTCATCGACCTCCGGACGCTCACGCGCGTGGCGAGCGTGGAGGTGGGGCAGCAGGCGGGTGGGGTGGACGTCTGGGAGTGAGTGGGTCGCTCGTAGCCGTCGCCGCAGGCTGACCCCGGCCGCGCGATCAGCCCCGCGATCAGGCGCGCAGCGCCCGCCCGCTCTGCTCTCCGCGCTCGCCGCCTTCCACCGCTACCACCCCGTTCACCAGCGTCGCGAGGAACCCGACCGGGTACTGGAACGGATCACCGAACTCCGCGCGATCCGCCACCCGATCGGGATCGAACACGGTGAGGTCCGCGAAGGCTCCGGTCCGCACCACGCCGCGGTCCGTCAGCCGCACCCGAGAGGCCGGCAGCGCCGTCATCTTGTGCACCGCCTGCTCGAGCGTGAGCACGCCCCGCTCCCGCACGTAGCGCGCGAGCACCCGCGGGAAGCTCCCTGCCCCGCGCGGATGCGGCATCCCACGGCGTGCGGGCCCGCTCACCGCATACGCCCCGCCGTCTGACGCGACCATCCCCTGCGGATGCGCGTAGATGCGCTCGAGGTTCGGTTCGGTCATCGCGAACCCGATCATCCCCACCGAGCCGTCGTTCCGGCGCAGCATCGCGACGCTGAGGTCGTACGGTGCCACGCCGAGCGCGGCGGCGTAGGCCCCGAGCCGCTTCCCCTCGGCCGGTTTGTCCTCCGCCGCCGAGACGCTCGCGATCTGCACGTTGTCCCAGCCACCGATGAGCTCAGCGTTGTCGAGTGCCTCAGCGCGGATGCGCGCCGCGGTGGCCGGATCTTCGAGGCGCGCGAAGAAGCGCGCCATACCGCCGTCGCGCGACCAAACGGGAAAGAGGTTGGTGAGCCCGGTGTGATACGCGAGGTAGGGATAGCGGTCGAAGGCAGCGTTGACTCCGGCCGCCCGCGCCGCAGCGACACGCGCGAAAGCCGCGTCGAGCTTCCCCCAGTTCCGCGGGCCCTGTGTCTTGAGGTGCGCGATCTGCAGCCCGCACCCTGCCCCGCGTGCGACCGCGATGGCTTCATCGATGGCGTCGAGGAGCTGGTCATCCTCGTTCCGCATGTGCGTGTGATACGCAAGCCCGCGCGCCGCGAGCGGCGCACAGAGGGCGACGAGCTCGGCCACCGAGGCGAACGCGCCAGGCGTGTACTCGAGCCCGCTCGAAGCACCCATCGCCCCGTCACGCAGCGCCTGCTCCACCAGCGCGACCATCCGCTCGAGCTCCGCGGGGGTGGCCGGTCGGTCATCCTCCCCGATCACGACTTCACGCACCGTGCCGAGCCCGACACAGGTGCCCACGTTCACGGCCGGACGCAGCACCTCGATGCCGGCAAGCACAGCACCGATCGTGGGGAGCGCCTCGAGGTCTGCTGCGGAGTTTGGCGCGCGAGAACTGCCATCCGCCCCCACGATGATCGACGTCACCCCCTGCCGCACCACCGACTCCATCATCGGGTCGACGAACATCCCGCCGTCCCCGTGGGAGTGGATGTCCACGAAGCCCGGGGCCACGACGTGCCCACGGCAATCGATCTCGCGTCGGCCCTGCTCCCGGATGCGCCGCGCCACCCGCGCGATCCGGTCCCCACTGACGGCGACGTCACCCGAGAAGCGCGGGCGTCCGGTGCCGTCGATGATCACGCCGCCCCGGAGGACGACGTCGTACGCCGGTCGCCGTGCGCCGAGGAGGGCCGGGGCGCCCACAAGGGCGGCCCCGGCGACTCCGAGCGACGTGACGAACGTGCGACGCCGCATCCGACGTGGTCCTAGTACCGGTAGTGGTCAGGCTTGTACGGCCCGTCGACCGGCACGCCGATGTACGCGGCCTGCTTGTCAGAGAGCTGCGTGAGCTTCACCGCGAGCTTGTCGAGGTGGAGGCGCGCAACCTTCTCGTCGAGCTTCTTCGGCAGGGTGTACACCTTGTTCGCGTCGTACGAGGTGCCCGAGACCGTCGGCTTCCCCTGCGCCGCGAGGTGCAGGTCGATCTGCGCGACGACCTGGTTCGTGAACGAGCAGCTCATCACGAACGACGGGTGGCCCGTCGCGCAGCCGAGGTTGAGGAGGCGACCCTCGGCGAGGATGAGCACCGAGTGCCCGTCCGGGAAGACCCACTCGTCGAACTGCGGCTTGATCTGGGTGCGACGGATCCCCTTCACCGCCTTGAGCCCGGCCATATCGATCTCATTGTCGAAGTGGCCGATGTTCCCGACGATCGCCTTGTCCTTCATCTTCGCCATGTGCTCGACGGTGATGATGTTGGCGTTCCCCGTCGCGGTGATGAAGACGTCGGCCGTCGAGACGACCTCCTCGAGCGTCGTGACCTGGTACCCTTCCATCGCAGCCTGCAGCGCGCAGATGGGATCGATCTCGGTGATCACGACGCGCGCGCCCTGCGCGCGGAGCGACTGCGCCGAGCCCTTGCCCACATCGCCGTAGCCCATCACAACCGCGACCTTACCCGCGAGCATCACGTCCGACGCGCGGAGGATGCCGTCGGTGAGCGAGTGCCGGCAGCCGTAGAGGTTGTCGAACTTCGACTTCGTGACCGAGTCGTTGACGTTGATCGCCGGGAAGAGGAGCGTGCCGGCCTGCGTCATCTCATAGAGGCGGTGCACGCCGGTGGTCGTCTCCTCGGAGACACCCTTGATGGCCTGGCCGACCTTCGTCCAGCGCTGCGGGTCCTCCGCAATCGTCTTGCGGAGGAGATCGAGGATCACGCCCCACTCCTCCGGGTCGTTCGCGGCGTCGAAGGCCGGCACCGCGCCCTTGGCCTCGAACTCGGTCCCCTTGTGGATGAGCAGCGTCGCGTCGCCGCCGTCATCCAGGATGAGGTTCGGGCCGGCGCCGTCGGGCCACATCAGCGCCTGCTCGGTGCACCACCAGTACTCCTCGAGCGTCTCGCCCTTCCAGGCGAAGACCGGGATACCACGCGGCTGCTCGACCGAGCCGTCCTTGCCGACCACCACCGCCGACGCGGCGTGGTCCTGCGTCGAGAAGATGTTGCAGGAGACCCAGCGCACGTCGGCGCCGAGCTCGGCGAGCGTCTCGATCAGCACCGCGGTCTGGATCGTCATGTGGAGCGAGCCCATGATGCGGGCGCCCGCGAGGGGCTTCTTCCCCTTGTACTCGGCGCGGAGCGCCATCAGGCCGGGCATCTCGTACTCGGCGAGGCGGATCTCCTGACGGCCCCACTCGGCGAGGGAGAGGTCAGCGACCTTGAAACCGGGACGGCCGATGGCGGCCGAGGCGTCGAAGGGATGGCGGGTGGGAGCGATGGCGGTCATGGCAGGGTGTGGTGAGGTGACGAGTGAGAGAACAAGAGTGAAAGACGGGTGACAGACAACGGAGCTGGCGATCGACGGACGAGACCGCGGTGTGGCGTGGAACGATCCGTGCTTAGGTGGTGAGCACGGCGGCGAAGAGCGTGGGGCCCTTCGCCTGAGGTGCCGCGGGGAGCGCGTGCTGGCGCACCGCCGCGAACCCCGCCTCCGATGCCCATCGGGCAATCGTGTCGGGGGTGAAGCCGAGCCAGACATGGCCCATCGTCTGGCGGTACTCCTCGTGCGCGTGGGGGAGCATGTCCACGAGCAAGAGGCGACCACCCATCGGCCGAAGGGCGCGGCGAATCTCCCGCAGCGCATCGACCGGGGCGGCTACGTAGTGCAGCACCAGCGAGAGCACGGCCACATCGAGCTGCCCATCGTCGATGGGCAACGCCTCGACGGAGCCCTCGCGGACCTCCACGTGATCGAACGCGCTCAGGCGCGCGCGGGCGGCGCGGAGCATCGCCGCGGACTCATCGACCGCGATCACCTGCGACACAAAGGGCGCGACGGTCTCGGTGAGTTGACCCGTGCCACAGCCAAGGTCGCCGAGCCGCGTCGCGGGGTCGAGGAGGCCGAGGAGCGCGAAGAGCTCGGTGCGAGCGCCGAAGAGCTCGGTGCGGAGCCGGTCCCACTGCGCCGCGGACGAGGCGAAGAAGGCCTGCGAGCGTGTGTGACGGTCGGCGAGCACCCCCGCCACGCGGTCCGCGTCACGACGCGCGGCCGGGAGCGTCTCCGCCTCGGCGCGCACGGCAGTCCAGAGACGCCGCGTTCCCGCGTCGGCGCCCTTCGCATCGAAGCGGTAGCGGTTGGAGGTTCCGTCCTCGCGCGCGCCCACCCACCCCGCGTCGGCGAGCACCTTGAGGTGGCGACTCACCGTGGACTGCGGGAGCTGCAGCACCGTGCGGAGCTCACCGACGGTGAGCTCCTGCCGCTCCAGCACCAGGAGGAGCCGGGTGCGGATCGGGTCGGCGAGTGCCGAGAGGCGGTCGTGGAGGGCGGTTCGTTTCATCCGTATATCCGGATGAAAGGTTGCACCAGGGCGCCCCGCCGTCAACGGCGGACGGCACTCGGACCGGGGTGGCGCGCTACGCCTGCCCGCGCTCGAGCGCCACGGTGCGGTCCGCGAGCGCCGGGCCCACGTAGCAGTGCATCCCGACCGGGGTGAGCCCCGCGCGCCGGAAGTGCCGCCGATACTGCTCGGCGCTGCGGTGGTGCCACGCCCCGAGATCCCCCTCGATGGCGTCCTCGGTGGCATAGGCCTCGAGGTAGGTCACTCCGCTGAGGCGCTCGGCGATGGCGCGGAGGCCGATGGCCAGCTCTCCCTCCGGCACGTATTGCAGCACGTCGCAGACGACGATCAGATCGTAGGCCGCCGCGAGGCGCACCTCACCGAGCGCGCCGAAGGTGCCGTGCCGGATACCGCGGAGTCGACCGAAGCGCCGGACGGCGTACTCGCTCGACTCGACGCCGGTGTAGCGCACCGCAGGCCGGAGCCGACGCAGGTGTGCCCGCCACGCCCCTTCCCCGCACCCGACATCGAGGACCGTCCGGATCGGCCGCTCGAGGAGCGACTCGGCGATCCCCACCACGAGGCGCACTTTCCGCGCCACCGCCTCGGGGGTGATCACCCGCTGGGCGGGGTCGTGGTACCAGCGACGGAAGTACGCCTCGTCGTAGACCTTGGGAGCCGTCATGGAGGGCAATCTATATTCCACGGCGATGTCTCACTCCCCGGATGTCATCATCGTCGGTGGTGGTCTTGCCGGCCTCGCCGCGGCTCGCACGCTCACCGCGCGCGGCATCTCGGTCCTCGTCCTCGAAGGGGCGGCGACGGTCGGCGGCCGCGTCGCGACCGACCTCGTCGACGGCTTCCGCATCGACCGCGGGTTCCAGGTGCTCCTCGACTCGTACCCTGAGGCCCAGGCCGCCCTCGACCTCGCGGCGCTCGACCTGCGCCCATTCGCATCGGGCGCGCTCGTGCGGCGAGGCGCGGGATTCGGACGCGTCGGGGATCCGTGGCGCGACCCGCTCGCCGCATTCACCACGATGCGGAGCGGCGCATTCTCCCCACTCGACGCCCTGCGGATGCTCCGACTGCGCAGCCGCGCCCTGCGCGCGGCTGACGGCAGCGGCGTCGGTCGTTCGACGGGCTCGACGATGGATCGCCTCCGCGCCGATGGCTTCTCTCCGGCGGCCATCGATCGCTTCTTCCGCCCCTTCTTCGGCGGCGTCTTCCTCGATCGCGCGCTCACCTCGCCCGCCGACTGGTTCGATTTCCTCTTCGGCATGTTCGCGACGGGGCGCGCGACGCTCCCGGCTACGGGGATGGGCGCCCTCCCCGCACAGCTCGCCGCCGGCCTCCCGGCCGACACCATCCGCACCGGTGCCGCCGTCGAGCGCCTCACCGCGACGGGCGTCGCGCTGGCCGGCGGCGAGACGATCGACGCGCGGGCGGTCATCATCGCCACTGACGCACTGGCGCACGCCGCGCTGCTCGGTCGTCCGACGACCGACGTGGCGTGGTCGGGCTGCGCGACGCTGAGCTTCGACGCCCCGGAGGCCCCGCTCGACGCGCCCCTCCTCGCGCTCGCGGGGCCGCAGGAACGGGGCCCGATCCATCACTGCTGTGTGCCAAGCCAGATCGCGCCGAGCTACGCGCCGGCCGGTCGCCATCTCGTGTCGGCCACGGTGGTCGGGCCCGTGACCCCAGACGATGCCGCGCTCGAACGCGCCGCACGCGCGCAGCTCGGCGAGTGGTTCGGCGGCACGACGGTCGCGGGCTGGCGCCTCCTTCAGGTGAGCCGAGTCCCCTACTCCCTCGTGCGCGCGGTGCGGAACGAGACGACGGCGGCCTCGCTCGTGCGCGTCGCCCCCGGGCGCTACGCGGCGGGGGACCACCTCGAGACCCCGAGCATCAATGGTGCGCTCCGGAGCGGTCGACGCGCTGCCGAGGCGCTGCTGAGCGATTGGGGCGTCGCCTAACGCGACGGCACGTCAGCGCCGTGGCGCGAGACATAAGTCCGACGCGAGGGCACGTCAGTGCCATGGTGCGACACAGACGTCCGCCGCGATGGCACACCACCGCCGCGCGCGACGTGCGCGCTACACGGCGTACATGAAGCCGCACCCCGCCGCCTGCGCACGGCAGGTGGCGAAGATGCCGGAGGGCATCACCGTCACACCGGGAATCAGGTTGTCGTAGACCAGTTTCCGTGCGTCCTGCCGCGGGATCGACTTCGCCTGCGCGATCTGCCCCGCGAAGTTGCCGAGCGCGAGATCGCAGCCGAGCACGATCACGCCCCGCTTGATGAGCGTGTCGAGCGCGCCGTCGGGCCACGCGGCGGTGTGCGGCGCGCCGGACGGGATGTTGATGAACGGATTCCGCTTCGCCTTCTCGCCGGAGACGGGATCCTTCATCCCGGTCCGCTCCCCGAGCCAACCGTCCGCCCAGGTCGCGTCCCCCATGATCATCGGCACCGCTTTGTGCCGGATGATGAGCACGGCGGTGAGATCGGCGTCGGTGAGGCCGTGGACCGTCGCGTATCCGGCGAGGAACGACCGCACCTGATGGAGGCAGACCCCGTTGCTGACCTCCGGGGCATCGAAGGCGATGCGATACCGCCCGGTGACGCGCGCCACCCACGACATGTCCCAGGACCCCTGCACGGGGAGCTCGGCCTCCATCGCGTCAGCGGCGGCGGGCACCATCGCGCCGGCAGCGAGCAGGGAGGCACTGCGAATGAAGTCACGGCGCTCTGACATATCGATTCCGAGGACGGGGTGGTGAACAGAATGTGCGGCGTGCCGGGCACCTTGCGCCACCAGACGTCGCGAGCGCCGTAGCAATGAGGCGCCGGTGGCGCCGCGGGCGCCTAGCTTTCCCCTCACCCGTGACCCGCATCGCCGACGCCCTCCGCCACGCCCCGCCGCTCCCGGTGGACGCCGTCCTCGCCGACGTGCGTACCGCGCTGGCCGAGCGAGGCACCGCGGTCCTCGTCGCGCCGCCGGGCGCCGGCAAGACGACGCGCGTCCCGCTCGCCCTCCTCGAGGCGCCGTGGGTCGGTTCAGGGCGCCTCCTCGTGCTCGAGCCGCGCCGGCTCGCCGCCCGCGCCGCCGCTACCCAGCTCGCTCGGCTCCTCGGCGAGGCTCCCGGCGAGACGGTCGGCTATCGCGTGCGGCACGACACCCGCGTCGGCCCACGCACGCGCATCGAGGTGGTGACCGAGGGGATTCTCACGCGGATGCTGCAGGACGATCCAACGCTCGAGGGGATCGCCGGGGTCTGTTTCGATGAGTTCCACGAGCGGCACCTCACGACCGACCTCGGCCTTGCGCTCGCCCTCGAGACGCGGGCGCTCGTGCGACCCGACCTCCGCCTCCTGGTGATGTCGGCGACACTCGAGCCGGCCCCGGTCGCCGCGCTCCTCGGCGAGGCGCCGGTGATCGTCAGCGAGGGGCGCGCCTTCCCCGTCGAGGTGCGATGGCACGGCGAGGGCGCCGACCGCCCGCTCGCCGCACGCGTGGCGCGCGCCGTACGCGAGGCATTGCCGCTCACCGACGGCGACCTCCTCGTCTTCCTCCCAGGGATCGCCGAGCTGGAACGCGCGCGCCAGGCGCTCGACGAGGCCACGCTGACGTCGGAAGTCGAGGTGCTCCTGCTGCATGGCGGGCTGACGCTCGAGGAGCAGGACCGGGTGCTGCGCCGCGAGGGAACGAGGCGGCGCGTCGTGCTCTCGACCGCGATCGCGGAGTCCTCGGTGACGCTCGCCGATGTCCGCGTCGTGATCGACGCGGGCCTGGCGCGGGTGCCGCGGCACGACCCGCGGAGCGGGATGACGCGCCTCGCGACGGTGCGGGTCTCGCAGGCGGCAGCCGAGCAGCGGCGTGGCCGCGCGGGCCGCGTCGCGCCGGGGTGGTGCCTCCGCCTCTGGGACGAGGGGACCCACGCCGCCCTGCCGCGACGCGCCGCGCCGGAGGTGCTGGAGGCCGACCTGACCGCGCTCGCGCTCGACCTCGCGTGCGCGGGGATCGACGATCCTGCCGTGCTCCGCTGGCTCGATGCGCCTCCCGCAGGCGCCTTCGCACAGGGACGCACCCTGCTGCACGCCCTCGGCGCGCTCGACGCCACCGGTCGCGTGACTGCACACGGCCGTGCGATGGCCGCGCTCGGCCTCGCCCCACGGCTCGCGCATCTGGTGCTCCGCGGTGCGGAGATGGGCGCAGCCACACTCGCCTGCGAGATCGCGGCGCTGCTGGCGGAGCGCGACCTGTTCCGACGCGAGGCGGCCGCGCTCGACGTCGACCTCCGGAGCCGTGTCGAGGCCCTGCGGGCGCGGGTGGCAGGACCGGACGTGGACCGTGGCCGACTCCAGCGGGTGCGGCAGGAGGCCCGCCTCCTCGGTCGGATGCTGCCCACACGTGCGAGTAACGCGCACGACGACCTCGCGTTGGTCGGGCGCCTTGTGGCGCTCGCCTTCCCTGATCGCCTCGCGCAGCGACGGCCGGGCGACGCGCCGCGCTATCTCCTGCGCAACGGCCGCGGGGCGCGCGTCGAAGCCCCGGTCGGTATCGCCGGCGCACCATGGCTCGCGATCGCGGACCTCGACGGCGACGCCCAGGAGAGCCGCGTCTGGCTCGCGGCGCCGCTCGACGAGGCCGATGTCCGCGCCGTGGCCGGTGCGGACATCGTCACCGAGTCGGAGGTCGTCTGGGACGACACCCGCGACGCCGTCCGGGCGAGCGAGCGGGAGCGACTCGGGGCGATCGTGCTCCGTGAGCGTCCCCGCCGCGATGTCTCGGCGGATGAGCTCCGTGAGGCGATGCTCGGGGCGATCGCGCGTGGAGGACTCCCCCGGCTGCCGTGGTCGGACGCGGCGGTGCGGACGCGGCACCGACTCGCCTTCGCACACGCGACCGATGCGGCGCACTTTCCCGACGTCGCCGACGCGGCCCTGCTCGCGACGTTACCTGAGTGGCTGGGGCCGTCCCTCACCGGACATCGGCGACTCGCCGACCTCACGACCATCGACCTCGGCGGGGCGCTGCTCGATCGACTCGACTGGTCGGCGCGGCGCCGGCTCGACGCCATCGCCCCGACGCACTGGGAGGCCCCGACGGGATCGCGCCTGCCCATCGACTACGGAGATCCGACCGCACCCGCAGTGGCCGTGCGCCTCCAGGAACTCTTCGGATGCGCGGAGACACCGCGCGTCGGAGACGGGCGCGTGCCGTTGACACTGCACCTCCTCTCCCCGGCACACCGCCCGGTGCAGGTCACGCGCGACCTCGCGGGCTTCTGGCGCTCGAGCTACTTCGAGGTGCGGAAGGAGATGAAGGGTCGGTATCCGCGGCATCCGTGGCCCGACGACCCGCTCGCCGCCGAACCGACGCGCCGAACGAAGCCACGCGGGACCTGACGCCCTCGCGCACGGACGAGAGCCCGGTCGGCCGAGCGCGACGATTCAGCGCAGCGGGTCACGACGATTCGATCGCGCCCGCGGCGAATCAGACGCCGAATTGCCGGAAGTGGTGATCGGTGTGCTTGTACGCGAGGACGCCGAGGTCCGCATCGCGCATCACGCCGAAGATCGGATGTGGTGGGCGGGGTACATGCGGAGGCGGCGGCGTGAAGCGTGCGATGCGCTCCCGCAGCGCGGCGACGTCACCCTCCCAGCGGTCGGGGATGCGCGCCAGCAGCTGCGGCGCGGCCGGTGCGTCTTTGGGAAACGGGATCACGTACAGCGCAAACCATCGGACGATCGGGCGGAACGGGACGAACCAGAGCGGAAGCGTCAGCTCGCCCGCACCGAAGCGGTACGACTCGATCAGGTGCGAGACCATCTGCGGCGCCGTCATCCGGCCCCAGCGGGGCGCGGCGGTCGGCGTGAGGCGATCGAGGCGATCGAGTAACTGCTGGCGTGCGGCGGCGTCGAGGATCGTCGGCATCGGCGGGAAGGCAGTCACGTGGGGAGAGGCGCCGAGCTGGCCGGCGAAGCTGGTGGGAGGGTAGTGGGTCGTGGGGTTCACCGCCACGGTGTGCGTCCGTATCTTGGAGCGTGTCTCGACGCGTCTCCCTCCCCTCCGTGCGCCTTCTGCGCCTCTGGTGCCTCGCCTGCCCCGGGTGGCGTGCCGCCGTTGGTCTCCTCACCGGTGGGCTCACCCTCGGGACGATGTCGCCGGCGATGCTTTCGGCACAATCCAGCCCATCGGTGGTCACCAAGATCACGGCCGATGTCGGCTATGTGCAGACGGGCGGCAACACGAACCTGACCACGCTGAACGTCGGCGAGCGCTTCAGTCAGCAGCGCGGGCGCCTCTCGCTGTTGCAGCAGCTGAATGTCGTGTACTCCGAGCAGCGCGACACCGTCAAGGCGAATCAGTTGCGGGTCGCGACGCGGGGCGATTATCGCATCGACCAGATCATGTCGGTCTTCTTCGCCGTGACCTTCGACCGCAACCGATTCGCCGGTATCCAGCGGCGGTTCGACGAGCAGGTGGGGGTTCAGGCGCGCCTGTTCGCCGGCCGACGCGATACACTGCGCATCGAGGGCGGCGGCAACGTGACGCAGGAAGTCCGCCTCGATGGCATCCAGCGGAACTTCCCCTCGGCGCGCGCAGCCGGCAGTTGGCGGCACGCGTTCAATCGGACGTCCTACTTCCACCAGACCGCCGAGTTCATCCCGAACATGCGGGACGCGGACGACTGGCGTCTGAACACCGAGTCCACCGTGGTCGCCCCCGTCTCATCGAAGGTCGGCCTCAAGGTCAGCTACGTCGTCCGATACGACAATCTTCCTGCGGCGGGCTTCGTGGACTCCGACCGACTCTTCACCACCGGTCTGCAGCTGACGTTCTAGCCTGACGCGCCGGAGGGTCCGCGCGTCGCCTCGCGGGGGGACGCTCACCCCGCGAGGATCCCCGACCGTCCGTGCTCGAGGCGCCACGTGGTCGCGGTGCGCACCGGCGCCCCGGGCCGCTCCACGAACGGCACCTCGCGATACGCCGCCGTCCACGCGCTCGGCGTCACGTCGTGCACGACGTAGCCGCGCCGCGCCGAGTGCCACTTCACGTGCGGGTTCTCGGGCATCTGCTCCGGTGCCCCGAGCCAGGTGTCGCTGCCATCGCCGCCGGAGCTGATGGAGGTGCCGATGAACTCCGCCGCCACGACCGGGCGGTCGGGACGGTCGAAACCCGCCCGCAACTCGTTGACCCAGTTGGAGTGCACGTCGCCGGTGAGGACGACGGTCCGATTGGGCGCGCGCTCGGCAATCGCCCGGAGCACCCGGTCGCGATTCGCGGGATATCCCGACCAGCCGTCCATATAGAGCCGCTGCTCGGCCCCCTTCCGATCGTCGAAGGGCGCGACGGGCACCTGCTGCCCGAGGACCTGCCAGCGCGCGGGGGACCCCCCGAGTCCGTCGAGGAGCCAGCGCTCCTGCGCCGCACCGAGGATGGTGCGTGACGGATCCGCCCACTCACCACAGGGCACGACCCGCGAGCCGTCCCCACAGGGCTGGTCGTCGCGGTACTGACGCGTGTCGAGCATCCAGAGCCGCGCGAGCGCGCCCCAGTCGGCGGTGCGGGTGATGGTGAGATCGGCCCACGAGCGGGCGCGGGGCACGCGCACGGGTTGGTGCTCCCACCACGCCTGATAGCCGGCGGCGCGGCGCGCCCGCATCTGCTCGCCCGCCTCCATCTCGTTCTCGCCGATCTCGCCCGCGTAGTTGTTGTCGACCTCGTGATCATCCCAGGTGACGAGCCACGGGCACATCGCGTGGGCCGCCTGCAGCGCGGGGTCGAGCTTGTACTGCGCATACCGCATCCGGTAGTCGTCGACCGACCGGATCTCGAATCCGTGGTGGCTCCGGACGGCGTTGCCGCGGCCGCCGTACTCGTAGATGTAGTCCCCGAGGTGCGCGACGAGGTCACAGCGCTCCGCGGCGAGGTGGTGGAGCGCGGTGAAGAGCCCCTGCTCGTAGTTCTGGCACGACGCCATCCCGAGCCGGAGGGGCGTGGACGCCCCAGCGGCCGGCGTGGTGCGCAGCCGTCCGACCGGGCTCAGCGCATCCCCTGACCGGAACCGGTAGAAGTACCAGCGATCGGCACCGAGCCCCGTGACGTCCACGTGGACGCTGTAGGCGAGCTCGGGGGCCGCGGTGTAGCGCCCGCGCGCCGCCACCTTCGTGAACGCCTCGTCCTCGGCGACCTCCCAATCGACGATCGGTCGCGTGCCGGGCATCCCGCCCTCCGGCTCGAACGGCCGGGGGGCGAGTCGGGTCCAGATGACGGCCCCGCTCGGCGTCGGATCGCCCGCGGCGACGCCGAGCGTGAACGGATCGTCCGCGAAGGAGGGACGCCAGGTGAGGCGCCACTCATTCGGGAGCGCGGCGCAGAGGGCGGCGTACCGAGCGAGGTCGGTGACGAAGTGCCGGCGCCGCATCAGGGCCACGGGAACGGAATCACCGGGAAGCGCGACCGCGTCGCGGAATCATCGTCCCCGTCGAAGTACGCGGCGATCTCCCGCCGTGCCTGTTCGCGGAGCGCCCGATCGGGGACGAGCCCGCCCGTCGTCGCCGCGAGCTTCGCGTCGAGCCGCTTCAGCTGCAGTTCAGTCACCGCCCGGACATCGGGAAGCGCGGCCTTGTCGCCGGCGCGGTCGAGGAGGGTGTTCAGCACCACCCGCTGCACCGTCCGCCGGAGCGACTGCACGTGGAAGTCGGCGGTCGGCGTCGCGCCCCAGGTGCGGTCCACGATTGTGGTCAGGACCTCATCGAGGGTCGGGAGTTGCGCGTCGCGCGCGCGGAAGAGGACCACCCGCGCGAGCCGCTCCCGCTGCAGCAGCCCTTCAATCACCTCGGTGGCGAGCCCACCGGCGAGCGTGATCTCGTCGAAGGACGTCCCTCCGGCAGAGCCCATCCAGACCATCTGGGGGTCACCGCCCGGCGGCATCGGCGGGATGAGCCGCTGGATCCGCTCCGGCACCGCGAGCGCCGCGGGCTCAAGTGCGTCGAGCGCCATGACCAGCGCGCGCCGCTGCTCGGCGGCCGGGATGATCGTCGTGGGCGTCTGTCCGTCACCCCGCATCGTGTAGCGGAAGTCCATGCCGCCGACGTACTTCGTGAGCCCCTCGAGCGAGTACCGGTGATGCAGGTAGACGTGCGTGAAGCGCATGTTCAGGAGGTACATCGGCTCGCCGGGCTGGATGGCGCGCTCATCGAACTTCTCGATCGCGACGCGCCGAACGGCGCTGGTCCGCTCGACGGCGTCGAACATCGTCGCCCCCTCGACCCACCGGGTGACGGAGGGGATGGAGCCGTCGGCCCCCGCGTGCTGATCGGCGATGAAGCGGACATTTCGCGCGATTCCCTCGTTGACGATCGCCGCGAGCCCCGCTCGCTCACTTGCTGCGTCGGGATACCAGCGGTAGCCGAACCGGATGGCGAGGGAGTCCCACGCCCCGGCGAATGGCGCGTAGGCCCGGCTGAGGTCCGGCGTGCGGTCCGCACCCACCGTGATGAGCGGGAAGGGATAATCCATCACCGAGGTCCGGCCCTGCGCGTGGGCGATGTAGTTGTGCGACAGACCGAGGGTGTGCCCGATCTCGTGCGCCGCGTGCTGGCGCCGCCGCGCCATCGCGAACGCCTCGGCCGTGACGTTGAGTCCACCGGCGCCGGCCGCGGGGACCAAGCCCGCGTAAATGTTGTAGTCGATCAGCGAGCGCCAGGCATCCATGCGCACGACGGTGCGAACGATCTCGCCGGTGCGCGGATCGGCGATCGACGGACCCACGGAGGGGCCCGGCCCGCTCCGGTGCACCCAGTAAATCATGTTGTAGCGCGCATCCATCGGATCGGCGCCCGCCGGGAGGTCACGCACCTGGAAGGCGTTCTTGAACCCAGCGGCCTCGAAGACGGTGCTCCACCAGCCACCGCCGGTGCGGAAGGCGGTGCGGTACGGCTCTGGGATACCGGGATCGAGATAGTAGACGATGGGCGCCACCGGCTCGACGAGCTCACCCCGCTGGTACGCCGCCGCATCCTTGGGGACGAGGCGCCAGCGATTGGTGTATCCGTCGCGGTAGGTGCCGTCGAAGGCCTGCCCGAAATCCTGGAAGCGGGTGCTCCCGAATCCGGAGCGCGGGTCGGCCTGGCGCGGGCGGAAACCGTCCAGCGACGGGAGCGCCACGAGGGAATGATGCACCTCGAAGGTCGGCGCACTTGGATCGGGAGCGGCCCGCCGCATCGCCGCCCCCGGATTGTCCACGGCGAAGGTCAGCACGGCGTGGATCTCGGTGTTGCGCGGGAAGGCCTTCGTGCGGGTGGGCTCGATATAGCTCCGGTTCGCGTCGACGCGTGCATTGCCGCCCTGCGCCCGTCGCACACTCTCGGCGATACCATACGCATCGGAGAGGAAGAGGCTCGTCGCGTCGACCGTCACGACGCCATTCGCCTCCGCCTCGATGGGGAAGGCCGCGAGCACCGAGACCGGGAAGGCCTCACTGGCCGCCCGAGCTGACGCCTCCGCGGCCCCGACGGCGCGAACGTCCACGTTGTCGGTGCGGAGGAGCACGCGCTTCCCGCGCCGCTCGAGACGCACAAGGGTTCCGTCGCCGATCTGCCCGCGGTCGAGGCCAAACGCCGGCACACCGCCGCCCGTGGCGAGGACCATCTGATGCATCAGTTCCTGCCCGAAGCGCTCCGCGGGGATGTCGAGAAGCACCTTGTTGCGGTCGGCATCCACGCGGACGCCGATGAACGGGGTGTCCTGCGCCGGAAGCGGGGCGGCGAGGGGCGCGGACGCGAGGAGGAGGACGAACGCCCAGCGGGCGCGCGGACGGAGGAAGCGGGGGAGCGACATCGAGATCCCGGGTGGAGGGTCGTGGGGGGTGATGGTAACGTCCGCGTCCCGGGGCGTCGAGGGCGCTTGGAGCGCGCGTGCCCCTACGCACGATGCCCCGGGGCGTGGACGGGTCAACGCCCGTCTCACGCGGGGGCGTGAGCCGACTCAGCCGATCGTGAGCGTCCCGGCTGTGGCGTTGAACGTCACCGCGCGTTCCGTGAGACCGCGGCTCGCCGGCCCACCCGTGACCGCGCCGGTCGAGGTGAACGTCGCGCCGTGGTTCGGGCACCGGAACCCACCGGAGACGATGTTGACCGTCGTCCCCGCATGCGGGCAGACCATGCTGAAGGCGCGGTACGACGTTGCGCTCACACGGAGGACCGCGGTCGGGATACCGCTGCCGCCATCGACCCGTGCGACCCCACCATCAGCCCCAAGCGCAGCGAAACTCGCGAGGGCCACCACGAGGGAGCCAGGGGTCCCACCACCGCCCGTGCCACCATCATCGTCGTCGTCGATGCCGGAGACCCCGCCGATGTTCCCATCGCCGCAGGCCGCGAGCACGCCGAGCACCGACGCCGCGAGTGCGGCCGACAGGAAGCGGCGACGCTCCGTATCGACACCGCGGTCATGCAGGGGACAGGAGGATGTGCAGTCGGACATCGGGATCCTCAGCGGAAGACGTCAAGCATGGAGGCGTAGCCGATGGTGGCCAAGCCAATGGACGCGAGGGCGACGCTGCGATGCGTCTGCCGACGTGCGAGCGACTCCTCGGCGTCATCGGCCAGGAGCCCGGTCGCGGTGAAGCCCGCGTCGGCAGCGAGCATCATCACCGCGTGAAAGACCTTGCGCCCACGATCCTGCGGGTCGTTGCGGCCCTCCCAGAGGTTCCAGAGCCCCGTCACCGTATTGACGGCGAAGAGCCCGGCGACGGCCCCCGCCGCGACCCCGTGGCCGTCACGCGCCCACTCGGGCGCTGCCGAGCTCTTGTCAAAGAGCTCACGCCCGGCGACGTACTGAAATGCGAAGAGGGGGAGCATCGCGTAGCTGCCCCAGCGATGGATGTCGAGCCGCGTGTAGTAGGCCGCACTGTATTCGAACACGGAATCGGCCGGCGCCAGGAGCTGAGCCGCGCCGGCGCCGGATGCGGCCGTGGGTAGCGGCACGGGCACGGGCACCGTAAAGCGTGCGGTGAGGACCGGTCCGGCGGGCGCCGCAGCCACAACCACCGTCGCCTCGTCCGTGTGATCGGAAGGCAGGCCAGACGCGGCCGATGGTTCGAGTCGTGGGGCGCCGGCCAACGCGTGGGAGGCCAACAGCGCGAGCGTGAGGACATCCATGGTGGAAGCTCCGGAACGGGGAAGACGCTCGGACGCGTCGCCGCAAGGCTCCGGCAACGTTATCCTCCGTGGAACCCCTCCACCACCACGAAAGGTTCCATGCCCGTCCCCTCCTCTCGTCGGCTGCTCCGCGTGCTCGTCCTGGCCCTCGTCAGTGGCCCGCTGGCGCTGGCCGCGCAGGACGATGCCGCGCTCCTCGCACGCGCCCGCGGCATCCACGAGCGCGTGCTCACCCTCGACACCCACGTCGACATCAACCCGGCCGTCTTCCGGCGGGATACGGTCAACTATGTGACCGGCGTGCCGCGGAACCAGGTCGACCTCCCGAAGATGGAGGCCGGCGGTCTCGATGCCGCCTTCCTGATCGTCTACGTCGGCCAGGCCCGGACCATCGACTCGGCGACGATGGCGGCGGCCTACGACGCCGCGATGGAGAAGTTCGCGGCGATCCACCGCCTGACCGACACCCTCGCCCCAGCGCGCGTGGGGCTCGCCCGCACCGCCGCCGAAGCCCGCGCCATCGCGGCGAGCGGCCGGAAGGTGGTGTTCATCGGCATCGAGAACGGCTTCCCGGTCGGCACCGACCTCGGGCGCATCAAGCAGTTCGCCGACCTCGGCGGCCGCTATCTCTCGCTCGCCCACAATGGGCACAGCCAGCTCTCCGACTCGAACACCGGGGAGCGAGACGGCATCTGGCTGCATAACGGCCTGAGCCCGCTCGGGCGCGAGGCGGTCGCAGAACTCAACCGCCAAGGGGTGATGATCGACATCTCACACCCGAGCAAGGCGAGCATGCTGCAGACCATCGCGCTGACCCAGGCGCCGATCATCGCCTCGCACTCGGGGGTGCGCGCGATCTGCAATCACAGCCGCAACCTCGACGACGAGCAGCTGCGCGCGATGGGCCGGAACGGCGGGGTGGTGCAGCTCGTGGCCTTCAACAGCTATGTGAAGTGCGGCCCGTCGACCACCGGAGCGCGAGCGACCGTTCGGGACTTCGTCGATCACATCGACTACACGGTGAAGCTCATCGGAATCGACCATGTGGGAATCAGCTCGGACTTCGACGGCGGGGGTGGCGTCGAGGGGTGGCGAGACGCGAGCGAGACCTTCAACGTGACCCTCGAGCTCGTCCGTCGCGGCTACACCGAGGCACAGATCGCCAAGATCTGGAGCGGCAACCTCCTCCGCGTGCTCGATGAGGTGCAGCAGGTGAGCGCCCGACTCCAACGCCAAGCCCGGTAACCCAATGCCCTACCTCACGATCTACCTCGCGAGCCTCGCCGCCTTCTTCGCGCTCGACCTCCTCTGGCTCGGTGTCGTCGCCAAGGGCTTCTATCAGGCGCAGCTCGGGCACCTGATGCGGCCCGACGTGCAATGGCCGGCGGCCCTCCTGTTCTATCTCATCTACGTCGGCGCGATCGTGATCCTCTGCGTCCTGCCCGCCGCGGAGAAGCAGTCGCTCGGACGGGCCCTGGCGCTCGGCGCGGTCTTCGGGCTGGCCGCCTATGCCGCGTTCGACCTCACGAGCCTCGCGCTGCTCAAGGACTTCCCGATGAAGGCCGTCGTCGTGGACCTGACCTGGGGCACGGTGCTCACCGCCTGCGTGAGCGCGGCCGGCTACTGGGTAGCGCGGCGCTGACGCCACCCCCACTTGGTTCGGGGATGTGAGACGAGGGGCCCCGCGGCGCGCTGCGGGGCCCCTCGTCGTCAGCGCTTCACCAGCGTCAGGATCGAGTAGGTAGCGACGGTCTCGTCGTGCTGGTTCCGCACGTCGACATCCCACTCCACGACTCCCTGCGGCACGCCGTCGGGCGGGGTGTCCTTGGCGGTCTTCTGCTTCACGGTGAGGCGCACCCGGATGGTGTCCCCAGGGTAGACGGGCTTCGTGAAGCGGAGCCGCTCGAGCCCGTAGTTCGCGAGCACCGGGCCGAGCGCCGGATCCACGAAGAGCCCCGCCGCCGCCGAGACGATGAAGTATCCGTGCGCCACGCGGCCCGTGAACACGCCGTGGGCCCGCGCCTCGGCGTCATCCATATGGGCATAGAAGGTGTCGCCGCTGAGACGCGCAAAAGCCTCGATGTCCTCGAGGGTGATCGTACGGGTGCCCGTCACGAGCGTGTCGCCGACGGCGAGCTCGTCGAAGGTGCGCCGGAACGGGTGCGGCCCCTCGGTGTGCTGGGCCGCGCCAGCGCTCCACTCGTGCGTGATCGCGGTGAGCATCGTCGGGCTCCCCTGCACCGCCGTGCGCTGCAGGTAGTGCAGCACGCCGCGCGCGCCCCCCATCTCCTCGCCGCCGCCGGCGCGTCCGGGGCCCCCGTGCACGAGGTTCGGGAGGGGCGAGCCGTGCCCAGTGCTCTCGCCGGCGCTCGTGCGATCGAGCACGAGGAGGCGCCCGTGGTACGGCGCGACGCCAAGCACCACCTGTCGCGCGATCGCCGCATCGGCCGTCACGATCGAGCCGCAGAGGGACCCGCGCCCACGCTTGGCGAGGGCGATGGCCTCGTCGACCGAGCCGTACGGCATCACCGTGTTCACGGGACCGAAGGCCTCGATGTCGTGCGGCGCGTCCTGTGCGAGAGGGCGGTCGCAGACCATCAGCATCGGCGTGAAGAATGCCCCGCGCTCGCGGTCAGCGCCGACGATCGGCACCTCCTCGGCGCCGAACACCACCTCGCCCGCGGCGCGGATGTGCGCGGCCGCGGCGGCGACGTCGCGCACCTGTCCGCGCGAGGCGAGCGGTCCCATCCGGACCCCCTCGACCGCCGGATCACCGACGGTCGTCTTCGCGAGCCGCGCGCGGAGCGCCGCCACCACCGCCTCCTCCATTCCCGCCGGCACGAGCGTGCGACGGATGGCGGTGCACTTCTGCCCCGCCTTCGTCGTCATCTCGCGCACGACCTCCTTGATGAAGAGGTCGAACTCCGGTGTGCCGGGCGCGGCGTCGGGACCGAGGATGCAGCAGTTGAGGGAGTCCGCCTCCATGTTGAAGCGCACCGCGTGCCGGACCACCGCCGGGCTCTCCTTCAGGGACTGGCCCGTCGCGGCACTCCCGGTGAAGGCCACCGCGTCCTGCTCCTCCACGTGGCTGAGCAGGTCGCCCGCGCTCCCGCAGATCAGCTGCAGCGCTCCGGCGGGGAAGACGCCCGCGGCGATGATCTCGCGGAACATCAACTCCGTGAGGTAGCTCGTGGCCGTGGCCGGCTTCACGATGCACGGCACCCCGGCGAGGAGCGCGGGCGCGAGCTTCTCGAGCATCCCCCAGCAGGGGAAGTTGAAGGCGTTGATGTGGATCGCGACCCCCTCGAGCGGCACGCAGATGTGTCGCCCGGCGAAGGTGCCGCCCTTGGAGAGCACCTCCTGCGGCCCCTCCACGTGGTACGTCTCGTTGGGGAACTCGCGACGGCCGCGGCTCGCATACGCGAAGAAGGTGCCGATCCCGCCCTCGATATCGACCCAGCTATCGGTGCGCGTGGCGCCGGTGGCGGCGGAGAGGGCGTAGAACGCCTCCTTCCGCTCCATCAGGTGCTTCGCCACCGCCTTGAGCATCGCCGCCCGCTCGTGGAAGGTGCGCTGCCGGAGCGCGGGGCCGCCGACGGCGCGCGCGTACCGCGCCATCGCCTGGAAGTCGAGGCCACCGCTCGAGGTCTCGGCCACCGGCTCACCGGTGACGGCGTGGAGCAGCGTGGCCTGAGCGCCCGTCCCGGCGACCCATTCGCCGAGGGCGTAGTTCTGCAGACGAGCGATGGTCACGTCGATGTGCCCTCAGCGGAAGCGTCGGTGGCCGCCTGCGCCGCCGGATCGGCGTCGGCCGGTGGCTGCACCAGGTGCGTCGATGTCTTCGTCTCGTGCCACGCGCGCAGGATCGCGGGCTGCGTCGATCGGTCGGCGGGGACCGCACGCAACGGCTCGGTCGGCTGCCAGCCGGTGCGCATCGCGGCCGGGAGGCGCTGATAGAGCGACGTCCCCTCGGTCTTCCACGCGAGCATCTCGTCGGAGACCTCCTTCACGATGCGCGCCGGATTCCCGACGACCACGCGCCGGGGCGGGATCACCATCTTCGCCGGCACGAAGGTCAGGGCGCCGACGATGCTCCCGGCGCCCACCTCGGCCTCGTCCATGATCACCGCGTTCATCCCGATGAGCGCGTTGGCGCCGATGCGCGCGCCGTGCACCACCGCCCCGTGTCCGATGTGCGCACCGGCCTCGAGCACCATCGTCACGCCGGGAAACATGTGCAGCGTGCAGTTCTCCTGGACGTTGCACCCGTCCTCGATCACGATGCCGCCCCAGTCTCCACGGATCGCGGCCCCAGGCCCCACGTACACGTCGCGGCCGATGATCACGTTGCCGGTGACGGCGGCCTGCGGATGCACGAAGGCGCTCTCGTGGACGACCGGGACGAACCCCTCGAAGGCGTAAATCACCGATCTCAGGCCCGCTCGAGGACCATCGCGTATCCCTGCCCCACACCGATGCACATCGTGCAGAGCGCGTACCGCCCGCCGCGACGCGCCAGCTCCCGCGCGGCGGTGAGCGCGAGGCGCGCCCCACTCATCCCGAGCGGGTGCCCGAGCGCGATAGCACCGCCGTTCGGGTTCACGCGAGGATCATCATCGGCGACGCCGAGCTCGCGGAGGCAGGCGAGTCCCTGCGCCGCGAAGGCTTCGTTGAGCTCGATCACATCGATCTGGTCGAGCGCGAGTCCCGCACGCTGGAGCACGAGCCGCGTGGCGGGCACCGGCCCCATCCCCATGATGCGAGGCTCCACCCCCGCCGCGGCGCTCGCCACCACACGGGCCAACGGCGTGAGTCCGTGCGCGCGGAGCCCCGCCTCCGAGGCAACCAGCAGCGCCGCCGCCCCGTCGTTGAGCCCAGACGCATTTCCCGCCGTCACCGAGCCCTGCCCATCCGTGCGGAACGCCGGCTTGAGCTTGGCGAGCGTCTCGAGCGTGGTGTCGGGCCGGAGGAACTCGTCCTCGCTCACGCGCACGCTCGCCCCCTTCTTCTGCGGCACCTCCACGGGGACAATCTCCTCGGCGTGCCGCCCCGCGGCACGCGCGGCGGCGGCCTTCTGCTGGGACCGCAGCGCGAAGGCATCCTGGTCCGCGCGACTCACCCCGTACTGCGCCGCGACGTGCTCCGCGGTCTCCCCCATCGAGTCGGTCCCGTGCGCCGCCTTCATCGCCGGGTTCACGAAGCGCCAGCCGAGGCTCGTATCAAAGAGCTGCACGTCACGGGCGAACGGCGTCGCGCCCTTGGAGAGGACAAACGGCGCGCGCGTCATGCTCTCGACCCCTCCCGCCACGTACACCTCGCCCTCCCCGGCCCGGATGGCGCGCGCAGCGTTCGCCACCGCGCTCAGCCCCGAGGCGCAGAGGCGGTTCACCGTCTCCCCCGGCACGGTGATCGGCAGGCCGGCGAGCAGGAGCGCCATCCGCGCGACGTTGCGATTGTCCTCACCGGCCTGATTCGCGCAGCCGAGGATCACGTCGGCGACGGCGGCGGGATCGAGCGCGGTGTGTCGCGCGAAGAGTGACCGGATGGCGTGGGCGGCGAGGTCATCGGCGCGGACGGCGCTCAGCGCGCCGCCGAGGTTACCGATGGGGGTGCGGACGCCGTCGACGAGGAACGCGTGGGTCATGGGCGGGTCAGGAGAGGCGCAGAGAGGAGCGGCGGTCAGCGCGGAAGCGGCTTGTGCGTCCGGTAGACGGTGCCGCGGAAGTGGCCGACGACGACGTCATCCTGATTGCGCACGGTCACCGAGGCAAAGCCGATCTTGTTCGTGGTCGTCTCGCGGACGCCCGTGGCGATCAGCACGTCGCCGGGGCGCACCGCTGCCGGGTAGCTGATGGTGCAGTCGAGCGCGACGCTGATGGTCCCGTCGGAGTTGGTGCAGAAGGCGAGGGCGCTGTCGGCGAAGGCGAAGACGATCCCGCCGTGCCCCGTGCCGAAGCCGTTCACCATCTCCGGCCGCACGGTCATCCGGAGCACCGCACGCCCCACGGCCACCTCGAGGACCTCGACGCCGAGCCAGCGCGAGAAGGCGTCCGTGACCAGCAGTCGCTCCACGGTCTCGCGTGCGCGCAGATCGGCGTCGGCACTCAGTCCCGCGGTGGACTCGCTCATCCGAGGAGGCTCCCACCCTCGCGCACGAGGCGCCGGAGTCGCACACTGGGGCGGTAGCGATCCTCCCCGTACTCCGCCTGCAGGAGCTCGAGCGTCGCGAGAATCGTCGCCGGCCCGATGGCGTCACCCCAGGCGAGCAGCCCCCGGGGATAATTGACCCCCTTCGTCATCGCGAGCTCCACGTCGGCGGCGGCGGCGATCCCCCAATGCACCGCCTCGACGGCCTCGTTCACGAGCATCGCGAGGATCCGGTGGAGGATCCGCTCGGCGAGGGCGAGATCCGTAGTCGGCGACGCGGCGGCCCCGTCGCGGTAGTCGTGATAGCCGCGGCCGGATTTGCGGCCGAGGAGCCCTGCCTCAACGAGCCGCTGCTGCGTGACCGCCGGCCGATAGCGCGGATCCTGGAAGGTCGCGTCGAAGACCGAGCGCGTGACCGCGAAGTTGACGTCGTTGCCGATGAAGTCCATCAGCTCGAAGGGACCCATCTTGAAGCCGCCCCGCTCGCGCATCGCCCAGTCGATGGTCGCGGCGTCGGCGATCCCCTCCTCGAGGATCCGCAGCGCCTCGCCGTAGAACGGGCGCGCCACGCGATTCACGATGAACCCCGGGGTGTCCTTCGCACGGACGACGACCTTCCCCCACGCGGCCATCCGGGCGTGCGCCGCCTCGGTGACGGCCGCGTCGGTGACGATGGCCGGGATCACCTCGACCAACGGCATCACCGGGGCCGGGTTGAAGAAGTGGAGGCCGATCACCCGCGCCGGATGGGTGCTCGCGCCGGCGATCGCCGCGACGCTGAGCGACGAGGTGTTGGTCGCGATCACCGCGCTCGGGTCGAGGACCGCGTCGAGCGCACGCACGAGCGCACGCTTGGGCTCGAGCGCCTCGATGATCGCCTCGACCACGAGCCCACACGGCGCGAAGGGGGCGAAGCCGCTCGGTGCACCGCTGGCGTTCGCTGCCGTCCCCGCGCTGGCGGAACCTGTCGAACCGCTCTGGGCGGCCGGGAGCGCGTGGTACGTCAGACGCCCGAGCACGGCGTCCGCGGCGGCCCGCTCCAGCCGACCCTTCTCCACCTCGCGCGCCAGCGCCTTCGCGTGACCCGCCTTCGCACGCTCGAGCGCGGCCGGGTGCGCGTCAGCGAGCACGACCGGATGGCCGTGCATCGCCGCGACCTGGGCGATCCCGGCGCCCATCGCGCCGGCCCCCACGACGCCGACGGTCATCCCGGCGGGCAGCAGGGTGGTCGTCATGCGCCGCGGTACACGGGAGTCCGCTTCTCGAGGAAGGCCCGCACCCCTTCCTCGTAATCCGCGGTGCGCCCCGCCTCCTGCATCAGCTGTGCCTCCAGCTCGAGCTGCGCGTCGAGCCCGTTCGCCCACGACGCGTTCATCGCGCGCTTGGTGAGCCCGAACCCACGCGTGGCCTGCTGCGCCAGCCGCTGCGCCAGTCCGCCCGCCACCTCGAGGAGCGACTCGGCGGGCGCCACGTCCCAGATGAGCCCCCACGCCTTGGCCTGTGCGGCCGACACCTTCTCCCCGAGGAAGAAGAGCCCCGTCGCCCGCTGCGGGCCCACGAGCCGTGGCACGAAGAAGGTCCCGCTCGTGTCGGGGATGAGCCCGAGCTTCGAGAAGCTCTGCACGAAGGTCGCCGACTCGGCGGCGATCGTGAGGTCGCAGGCGAAGGCGATGTTCGCGCCTGCCCCCGCCGCCACGCCGTTCACCGCGGCGATCACCGGCTTCTCGAGGGTACGGATGGCGCGAATGATCGGGTTGAAGCTCGCGCGCACGACCTCGCTGATGTCGGGCATCGGGCCTTCGCCCTCTGGGAGGACCTCGCTCAGGTCCTGACCGGCGCAGAAGCCACGGCCGGCGCCGGTGAGCAGAACGGCGCGGACGGCGTCATCCGCCGCGGCCGTCGCGAGCTCGGCCTGCAGGGCGGCCGCCATCGGCCGGGTGAACGAGTTGAGCACCTCGGGCCGGTGGAACGTCAGCACGAGGACCCCGTCGCGGAGCTCGCGGAGGATGAGCGGGCTGGCCATGCCGGAAAGATAGGGCCCGTTCCATGCCAACGGGCCCCCGCACAGATTCCTCGTATGGCGCGCTCCCCCCTCCCCGACCTCGACTGGCGTCGTATCGCCTTCCACGTCCTCGCCTCCAGGGCGATGGACGAGCTCGAGGAGGCCATCAACCGGGGCGAGCGGCTTGGCGCCCGCCCGGAATCCGGCGGACGGAAACAGGTTCCGCGCGAGCACCTGGTTCTCTACCAGTTCTCGGCCCGCGGACACGACGTCGCGCAGTGCATCCTCGGCGCGATGCTCGACGGCACGCGCGACGCCGCCGGGGCCTACTACCGCAGCCGCCCGCTCCTGCTCTCCCTCGGGCTCCCCTACGCGGACGCGCTCGGCTCCCCGCTCGGGCGGAGCGGTGGATTCTCCGACGGGCGCGACATCGGCGTCGTCTGCAATCTCCCGCGCCCCGATGGGCCCGTCGTCCTCCCGATGGCGGGGGACGTCGGCTCGCAGTACACGCCGGTCGCGGGGTGGGCGCAGGCGATCACCTACCACCGTGACGCGCTGCGCGACTCGCGATGGCAGGGCTCGATCGGCGTCGCCCTCGGCGGCGACGGCTCCGTCGCCACGAACGGCTTCTGGTCGGCACTTACGATGGCGACGACACTCCGCCTCCCGATGCTCTTCTACATCGAGGACAACGGGCTCGGCATCTCCGTCGGCGGCGAGATGCAGACGCCGGGCGGGAACATCGCCGCGAACCTCGCGGCCTTCGGCGATCTCTTCGTCCGCGACGGAGACGGGTGCGACCCGATCGCCGCAGCGATGCTGCTGCAGGAGTGTGTCGCCCACGTGCGGCGTGGTGCGGGCCCGGCGCTCGTGCGGCTCACCGTGCCGCGCCTCTCCAGCCACTCCGGCCCCGACAACCAGAAGGGGTACCGCACCGAGGCCGAGATCGCGGCGGACCAGGCGCGTGATCCGCTCCCGCGGTTGCAGGCCGCGCTCGTCCCCGCGGTGATGTCCCCCGCCGAGTGGCGCGCGCTCGAGGCCGAGGTGATGGACACCGTCGAGGCGGCGCTCGCGGAGGCGCGTGCGCGTCCCGCGCCCGACCCCGCCATCATCGGCCGGTACCTCCACGCCGACGTCGGCTCCGACGCCGCCGAGGCGATTCTCGGCGGGCTGTCGCGCAGCGAGCGTGACGCGCTCCGCGGCACGGACGAGCCGGCCCCCGAGGGGCCACCCCTCCGCTTCGCCGAGGCGGTGCGTCGCACGCTCCGGCGCGAACTCGAGGTGAATCCGAAGCTCGTCGTCTTCGGTGAGGACGTCGGCAAGAAGGGCGGCGTCCACCTCGTGACCGAGGGACTGCAGCGGGACTTCGGCCCCGCACGGGTCTTCGACACCAGCCTCTCCGAGGAGGGAATCATCGGTCGCGCGTCGGGGCTCGCGATGAGCGGCCTGATGCCGGTCGCCGAGATCCAGTTCCGGAAGTACGCCGATCCGGCGACGGAGCAGCTCAACAACACGGGGACGATGCGCTGGCGCACTGCGAACCGCTTCGCGGCGCCGATGGTCGTGCGGATGCCCGGCGGCTTCGGCAAGGATGTGGGTGATCCCTGGCACAGCCTCAGCGACGAGGTCCGCTTCGCACACGCCTACGGGTGGCAGGTGGCGATCCCCTCGAACGCGGCGGACGCGGTGGGCCTCCTCCGCGCCGCGATGCGGAGCCCGAACCCGACGATCTTCTTCGAGCATCGCTCGCTGCTGATGTCGGGCACCGGGAGTGCGCCGTACCCGGGTGACGACTACGTACTTCCCTTCGGCCGTGCCGCGGTCCGCCGGGTGGGCTCCGCCTGCACCTTGGTGACGTGGGGGGCGATGGTGCACCGCTGCCTCGAGGCGGCCGAGCGCTTCGGCAACCACGTCGAGGTGATTGACCTCCGCACCATCGCCCCGTGGGATCGCGAGACGGTGCTCACCTCGGTCACGAAGACGGGCCGCTGCGTGATCGTGCACGAGGACAACCGGACGGCCGGGTTCGGCGCCGAGATCGCGGGCGTGGTCGCGGAGGCAGCGTTCTGGCGTCTCGACGCGCCGGTGCGGCGCGTGGCGCCGGCCGACATCCCGATGCCGTACCACGAGGTGCTGCTGGACGCGGTGCTCCCGGGGGTGGATCGGATCGCCGAGGCGCTCGAGGAGACCCTCTCGGCCTGACCCGCGCGCCGGCTCAGTGGAAGAGCACGTGCCAGACCACGTAGAGCCAGCCGAAGAGCCCGTGCACGATCGCCCAGAAGACCGACTCGTTGAGGTGGAACGAGATGGCCATCGCGAGGGCGGAGCCGAAGCCCACGCCGGCCTTGGTGATCTCGAAGCGGGTGGCGGTACCGTTCATCGCGCGCTCGGGAGTGAGGGGAGAGCTTCGGGGGTCGTCGCGGCGGAAGCTATCGACGCCTCGGCCACCGCCGCCACGACCTCATCATCGGTGACCTGTGGGAAGTCGCGATACCACTGCGCGACGGCGACGAATCCCTCCGGGCGACGAAGACAGAGACAGGCGTCGACCTCGTCTCGCAGCGCCTCGCAACACGCCGGCGGCCCGACTGGCACGGCGACGGTCACCTGCACCGCCCCGAGCTGCCGAGCGGCGCGGACGGCGGCCCGCATCGTGGCGCCGGTCGCGAGGCCATCATCGACGAGCAGCACGCGCTGTCCGCGGCAGCTGAGCGGCGGCCGGCCAGCGCGGTAGGCGGCCTCGCGGCGTGTGAGCTCCGCGGACTCGCGGGCGATCACGGCAGCGACTTTCGCCTCAGGGATCGCGAGCGTGGCGATGAGTGTGTGGTCCAGATACGTGACGCCGCCCGGCGCGACAGCCCCCATCGCGAGCTCCTCCTGCCACGGCACACCGAGCTTCCGCACGCAGAGCACGTCGAGCGGGAGGCCGAGGGCCGAGGCGACTTCGACCCCGACCGGGACACCGCCGCGAGGGAGCGCGAGCACCAGCGTCTTCGGGGCGTGTGCGTGCGCGACGAGTGCCGCCGCGAGCGCCCGCCCCGCCTCCTGTCGATCCGTGAATCGCGCGCCGTCCGACACCGCACCTCCCGCCCTGCCGCCGCGATCAGATCGCCTTGAACTCGTCGAACGGTTGCCGACAGCTCGTGCAGACGTGGATCGCCTTGCAGGCGGTACTCCCGAACTCGCTGCGCAGTTCCGTCGCGGAGGAGCCACACCAGGGACACGGGACGGGTGGGCGCGCGCGCGTGAGGGTGACGAGGGCCCCGCTGTCCGCCTTTCCCGGAGGAGCGATCCCATACTTGCGCAGCTTCTCGCGCGCCGACTCGGGGATCCAATCGGTCGTCCAGGCGGGGGAGAGCACGGTCCGAACCTCGACCGACGACGCACCGGCGGCCTCGAGCGCCGCGCGCACATCCTTCTCGATCTCGAACATCGCCGGGCAGCCGGAATACGTCGGCGTGATCGTCACGGTCACCGCACCGGCCTCCGTCACCTCCAGCCCTCGGACGATGCCGAGCTCGACCACGCTGATCACCGGGACCTCGGGATCGGGCACGCCCTCGAGCGCGCGCCAAGCGGCGTCGGCGGTCAGCACGGGATGTCGCCTTCGACCGGCACCGCCGCGGCCCGCCGTGCGACGCGCGGCCCGGTGCGCACCATCGCGCTCACCACGTCGCGCCGGGGTGCGACCGCGCCACGATCTGCATCACCGAGAGCAGGTGCCCGAGATGCTCCGTGTGTCGCCCCGCCCGCCCGCCGCGGCGCATCGGCCCGTCGGCGGGACGCGTGAGCGTCGCGCGCTGCAGCACGTCGTCCACCACCTGATCCCAGCGCGAGCGAATCGCCCCCATGTCGAGGCGCACGCCCTGCTCGGCGACGGCGGCGTCGATGGCATCCTGGTCGAAGAGTTCGCCGGTGTAGCGCCAGCAGTCGTCGAGGGCGCGCTGCGCGCGCGCATGGCTCTCCGGGGTGCCATCCCCGAGGCGCACCACCCACTCGGCGGTGTGCCGGAGATGGTACTTCGCCTCCTTGAGCGCCTTCGCCGCGACCCCGGCGAGCCCCTCGTGCGATGCGCTGAGCAACGCCTCCCAGAGGAGGACGCTGTGCGCGCTCACGAGGAACTGCCGCACGATCGTGAAGCCGAAGTCTCCCTTGGGGAGCTCCATCAGCAGCGCGTTCCGGAACTCGACCGCCTCGCGCCAGTACGCGAGCGCGTCCTCGTCCCGTCCCTGCCCCTCGGCCTCGCCCGCGAGTCGGAGCAGCGACGCTGCCTGCCCGATGAGATCGAGAGCCATGTTCGAGAGGGCGATGTCCTCCTCGAGGATCGGCCCGTGGCCGCACCATTCGGAGAGGCGATGCCCCAGGATGAGGCGGTCGTCACCAAGACGGAGGAGGTATTCCACCAGCGGGGCGCCGAGCACCGGCCCGCGGGACGGCCCCGCGACGGGGCGCACGCCCGCCGTCGCCTCACCGGCGGCGATCCCGAGCTCCTCCGAGGCCGACATCAGAAGATCCGGATGCCGCGCGGCGCGATGTAGAACTGCGGGTGGCGATACGCCTTGTCGTTCCCCGGGTCGAAGAACGGCCCCGCATCCGAGGGGGCGGAGGCCGTAATGGCGGCGCTGGGCACCACCCACAGGTTCACCGCTTCGCCGCGGCGCGCATACACGTCGCGCGCGTTCTGCAGCGCATGCTCCGCGTCCGTCGCGTGGACGCTCCCCGCGTGCTCGAAGGGCTGCCCCTGGTTCTCTTGGGTGAAGACCTCCCAGAGGGGCCAGTGGCTGTCGCCGACCGGGGCGCCCGTCGCGTCGCTCATCAGGCGGCCACCGTCGCCTGCGACCGCTTCGCCGAGTGCGCCGCGGCCGCCTCACGCACCCAACGCCCTTCGTCGTGCGCGGCGCGGCGCGCCTCGAGGCGCTCGCGGTTGCACGGCCCGTTCCCGGCGATGACCTCCTGGAACTCCGACCAGTCGATCGGCCCGAAGTCCCAGTTCTTCGTCTCCGCGTTGTAGCGGAGGTCCGGGTCCGGCAGCGTGATCCCCAACTCCTGCGCCTGCGGGACGGTGAGGTTGATGAAGCGCTGGCGGAGCTCGTCGTTCGTCTTCCGCTTCACGCGCCACTTGAGCAGCTCGGCCGTGTTCGGCGAGTGCGTGTCCGACGGGCCGAACATCATCAGGGAGGGCCACCAGAAGCGGTTCACGGCATCCTGCAGCATCTCGCGCTGCGCCGGGGTGCCCTTGGCGAGCGTCATGCAGATCTCGTAACCCTGCCGCTTGTGGAAGTTCTCCTCCTTGCAGATGCGCACCATCGCGCGCGCGTAGGGGCCGTACGAGGTCTTCGCGAGGATCGTCTGATTCACGATCGCCGCGCCGTCCACGAGCCAGCCGATCACGCCCATATCCGCCCAGGAGAGCGTCGGGTAATTGAAGATGCTCGAGTACTTCGCGGTGCCGTCGAGCAGCTGGTTGTACAGGTCGAACCGGTCGACGCCGAGCGTCTCCGTACCGCAGTAGATGTAGAGGCCGTGCCCCGCCTCGTCCTGCACCTTGGCGATCAGGGAGAGCTTCCGCCGGAGGCTCGGCGCGCGCGTGATCCAGTTCCCCTCGGGGAGCATGCCGACGATCTCCGAGTGGGCGTGCTGCGACATCATCCGGGTGAGCTGGCGACGGTAGCGCTCCGGCATCCAGTCCTTCGGCTCGATGCTCTCGCCGGCGGCGATGCGGGCCTCGAACGCGGCGACCTGGGTCGGGTCGTCGGTCGGCAGGGGGCGGGTGGTCTCGGGCATAGGGGAGAATCTATATCTTGCACCGATGACCTCCAGCGCCCAGCCCGTCCCCGAGGGGACCGTCACTACTAAGGTCGCCGACGGGATCGCGACCGTCGAGTTCGCCCACCCCAAGGGCAACTCCCTCCCTGCCCAGCTGCTGAATGACCTCGCCGCAGCCATCCAGGCCGCCGGTGACGATCCTGCGGCCCGCGTGATCGTGCTTCGGAGCGCCGGGGAGTCGACCTTCTGCGCCGGCGCCTCGTTTGATGAATTCCTAGCGGTGTCCACCCCCGAGCAGGGGCAGGCCTTCTTCTCGGGGTTCTCGCGGGTAATCCTCGCCATGATTCGCGCGCCCAAGTTCGTGCTGACGCGGGTCCAGGGGCAGGCGGCGGGCGGGGCGATCGGTCTCATCGCGGCGAGCGACTATAGCGTGGCGGTGCGCGGCGCGCGGCTCAAGCTGAGTGAGTTGCAGGTGGGGATCGGCCCCTTCGTGGTCGGCGTGGTCATCGAGCGGAAGCTCGGACTCGCGTCCTTTATGAACCTCGGGGTGCACGCCGACTGGCACGACGCCGAGTGGGGCGAGCGGCACGGGTTGTATTCAACGTTGGTGGCTGACGCGGCGGCCCTCGATGCCGCCATCGATGCACATGCCGCGCGCCTCGCTGCGGCCAACCCGGAGGCGATCCGAGAGATGAAGCGAATCTTCTGGCGGGGGGCGGACAACTGGGAGACGCAGATGAGCGAACGAGCCGCGATGAGCGGACGGATGGTGCTCTCGGCTTTCACCAAGCGCGCGCTGGAGCAGTTCCGCGCGCGGCTGGCGACCGTACTGGTCTCCCTCGCCGTGATCGGGTGCGGTGGCGGGCCCTCGGAGCCGGAACCCGATCCGACCGCGGCACAGGTCGCACTGACTCCTGCGACGCTCACCCTGGCGAGCGGCGCCACTGGGCAACTGACGGCGACCGCCCGCGATGCGGCGGGGACAATCCTCACCGGGCGCACCGTGAGCTGGGCGAGCCAGGACACGATGATCGCGAAAGTCGATGCCGCGGGGCTCGTGACCGCCCAGCTCGTGCGCGCGGCAACCGCAGGGGAGACCCGGGTCACCGCGACCGTGGACGGGAAGAGTGCGACGGCGACCATCACCGTCTCCCCAGTCCCCGTCGCGCGAGTCGTAGTCGCCCCAACCCCTCTCACGTTGGCCATCGGGGAGACACGCCAACTCACCGCCACACTCACCGATGCCGCCGGGGTCACCCTGACGGGTCGCACCACCGGCTGGCTGACCAGCGATAGCACGAAGGTCCGGGTCTCCACCGCCGGAGTGGTGACCGCCGTCAGCGCGGGGACGGCGACCATCTCGGCGGTGAGCGAACTGAAGCTCGGCACCGCCAGCGTGACGGTCTCGGCCCCGAGCAGCACCCTCACGTTGCGGGACAGCCTGGTGACGACCACACAGGGGCTCTTCATGGGAGCCGCCTCGCGGGATCTCTCGCGAATCGCCGTGGGGCCGAACGTCGACGGGACTTCGACCTCGCGCGAGCTCCTCTTCACCGATTTCTCGGGCACCGTGCTCGCGCGTCACGACGTCGGTGGTTCAACCTGGGCGGTCGCGATGACGCCGGATGGTGCGCGAACGATCGCCGGCTCCGACGACGAACAGGTGTACGTCTTCCAGGGCACGGCACTCCGCAATCGGGGACGTCCGCTGAATGGGAACACGCAGGTCCGTGGGGTCGCCATCTCTGATGACGGACGGTGGGCCGGGACGGGCGGGCAGCGCTTCGTTCTGCTCGACCTCGAAGCAGCCACCCCGTTGGCGCCTGCGTACGTGGACAGCACCCTGACGCAGACGCGAGCGATGGATTTCGCGTCCGGTGGTCGCTGGGTCGCGTATGGCGGACGCCAAGAGGTTGGCGGACGCCAACTCAGCATCGTCGCCGTCTACGACCTGACGAACCGGACGCGGGTCATGTGGGACACCATCCCTACGACCGCTGAGAACGGCGAGCTTCGGTCGCTCGCGATCTCAAGCGACGGCCATCGGATCATCGCCGGCGATTGGGCGGGCCGTCTTCACTACTATGTGCGAAACGATGCCTCTGGGACCACCTGGGCACGGAGCACGCAGGATGTGGGGAGCCGCGTCTACTGGGTCGACCTCACCGCCGATGCGACGCGCGCCGTCGTCGGGACGCAAGGGAGTGACCTCAGACTCTACGATCTCTCCAACACCGCGGCCACACTCAACTGGAAGCGCCCCGCGACCGGTGTCCCGCTCAACCCGCCAATGGATGGTGGCCAGCGGACCGTACACATCACCCCCGATGGCAGAAGTATCAGCGCCGGGACGCGGGGGGGTGGGAGTGGGGGAGGGCAGATGTTCGTGTTCGGCGCCACGGGAGATCTCCGACTCGGGCGCGCATCCTATGCGACGCAAGTCGGCGGGGCGTGGAAGGCGCGGGCCGGAGCGGCGGATCCTGAGGTCTGGTTCGTCCGTGTCTCGGATGACGGGACCCGCGCGGTGATGGCATCCTACGCTGGGGTGCTCTACTACTTCACGGGCAATGCCCCCTAACGCAGGCCGAGGGGATGACCCTCAGCCCCACGTCATCCCCTCCACCACCCCCTCAAAGGTCTCCGCGAACCTACCCGCGCGCTGACGCGCCGTCGCCGCGTACGCCGCGGGCTCGAGTGCCGCCGCGGCGCGCATCACCGCCGCCACCTCGAACGGCACCCCATCGGCCTTCGCGAGGTACTCCTCGACCGCGGTCAGGTATCCCATCATCCCGCCGAGCTCGGTCGGGCAGTACGACTTCTGCGCCCGCCGCAGCACCTCGACGCCCGCCGGATCCGGCATCGCCAGATTCTCGCTCCCACAGACCACCGTCGTGCGCGGGTTCGCGGCGATCGCTTCCACCGTGACGTCATCGAGCGACGCGCCCGCCGCGTTGACCACCACCGCGTCGACCGCGTCGCGCAATACCTCGGCCTTCCGCTCCGGCCCGACCGCGCGGATCCCGAGGGCCTCGAGCTGATGCCGCCGCTCGGCGCGCGCCTCCACCACGACGAGCGTCGCGTGCAGCGCCCGCAACCGCTCCACCAGATGCATCCCGATGTTGCCGCAACCGATCAGCGCGACGGTGGCGCGATCCATCGGCACCCCGGCCGCCCGCAGCATCCCGTGCAACACCTGGAAGTTCCCTTCCGCCGTCGGGCCGGAGGTGTCGGCCACGACGCTCCCGCGATAGCGCGCGTTGAGATACGCGAGGGAACCGGTGAGACCATCGGACATCATCCCGTGGCCGAGGTCCTGCCCGGTGACGAGCCGGATGCCGGCCGACGTCTCGATCGCGTGGAAGGCCTCGATCGCGAAGTCGAGCAGCGCCCGGTCGTTCGGTTCCCCGATACGCGCGTCGGGGGTCGGCGCGAGTACGCACTTCCCGCCGACGACACGGTTCAGGTCCCGCCGGGCGAGCGGGCCTCCGATGCCGAGCACCCGCGACCACCGGACTTTCTCCTCCATCCCCATCGCGAGGGCGATCGCCTCGCGCTCCGGCGTGAAGCCCGGGGCCGAGGTGCGTGTCTCCGGCGCGATGCGGAAGCCGCCGAGCGAGAGGTGGCCGGAGCCCGGCGGCGCGTGCGTCGCCACCGCGAGCACCCACCCCGTGGCGGGATGCTCGTAGCGGTGCACCCAGACGTCGGAGGACGCTGAGGCCGCGAGCGCCGGGAGGATACGCCGGGCGTCGTCTGGGGGGAGGATATTCACTCGCATTCGGGGAAACCTAGGGGGGGATGTCCGGGGTATGGGAGGCATGCGCACGCGACGCCTCCTCCCCGCCGCCGCCATCGCCCTCCTGCTCTCCCTCGGCGGCGCCGCCCTCTGGATGCTCCGCGATCCGGAGCCTGTCTTCCGCCGACGCAGCGGCCCACTCACGACGGTCGACACCCTCCCCCGCGCCGATCACGAGCGGGATGGGACGATCGTCCTCCGGCTCCGCGGCAAGACCGGACTCACGGCGACCCTCGCGGTGCGCCCCGCATCGCCGGCCCCAGCGGCCGACGCCGCCGACACGGTGATCCGCGATGCAGACCCCGCCAGCGCGGTGCGATACCCGCTCGTCCTGATCCTCGGCGGCCAGCAGCGTGGGCGCGGGGCGGTCGCTCTCGTCGATGCAATCCCGGGCGTGGTGCTCGCCGCGCTCGACTACCCGTACGAGGGAAACCCGTCGCCACGGGGCCTCTTCGCCACGCTCGGACAAGTGCCTGCGATTCGGCGGGCCTTCTACGACACACCTCCGGCCGTCTCGCTCGCACTCGACCATCTGCTGCAGCGCCCCGACGTCGACCCCACACACGTGGAACTCGTGGGCGCGAGCTTCGGCGCCCCCTTCGCGACCATCGCTGCCGCTCGCGACCCGCGCATCTCGCGTCTCTGGCTGGCCCAAGGGGGTGGCCGCCCCTTCCTCCTGCTCGACGCGTCACTCACACGCGACGTCCCGTGGCGCGCACCGCGCCTCGCGCTCGCCGGGCTCGGCACCCTCCTGATCTCGGGTCCGCGATTCGCGCCGGAACAGTGGATCGCGCGCGTGGCGCCGCGGCCGGTGGTCTTCCTCGACTCGCGGGAGGATGAACGCATCCCCGCCGCGTCCCGCGAGGCGCTCTTCGCGGCCGCCGCGGAACCGAAGTCGCGCATCTGGCTCGACGGGCCGCATATGATGGGGAGCCGGCCGCAGGTGATCCGGGCGGTGGTCGACTCCATCCTCCCGCGTATCGTCGCGACGCCACCGCGCTGACC
>DAISWY010000004.1:39037-40734 GCA_036826135.1 Gemmatimonadaceae bacterium
GGGGTCGTGGAGACGCCCGCCTTCATGCCCGTGGGGACGCACGGCACCATCAAGGGGCTCTCGGTCGACGAGGTCGCCGCAGCCGGCGGCCGGATGATCCTCGGCAACGCCTTCCATCTCTACCTGCGCCCCGGCGACACGATGGTCCGCGCGCTCGGCGGGCTGCACGCCTTCACGCGGTGGGACGGTCCGATGCTCACGGACTCGGGCGGCTTCCAGGTCTTCTCGCTCGCCCAGCTCCGCACCGTCACCGAGCAGGGGATCGTCTTCCGGAGTCCGCTCGACGGCTCGATGCACGACTACACCCCCGAGGCGGTGATGCGCATCGAGCGCAACCTCGGCGCCGACTGCATCATGCAGCTCGACGAGCTGATCGAGGGACGTTCCGACGAGGGCGCGTCGCGCGCGGCGATGGAGCGCTCACTCCGCTGGCTCGATCGTTGCCGCGTGGAATTCGACCGACTCACGCGCGAGGGACGCGCGCCGATCGACACGCTCGAGGCCCCCGTGGGCGCGCCGCCGCTCGCCACGCACGACCCCGTCGCCGACCTCGCCGCCCCGCCACAGGCGCTTCTCCCGATCGTGCAGGGGGGCGTGCACCCGGAGCTCCGGCGCGCCTCCGCGCGCGGCATCCTGCAGGCGGGAGACTGGGACGCGATCGCGATCGGCGGCCTCTCCGTGGGCGAGCCGAAACCCGCGATGCACGCCACCCTCGAGGTCTGCCACACCGAGCTCCCCACGACGAAGCCCCGCTACCTGATGGGGGTCGGCCATCCCGACGACCTCGTCGAGGCGGTGTCCCGCGGCGTCGATCTCTTCGACTGCGTCGCGCCGACGCGGATGGGGCGTCACGGGACCTTCTTCACGCCCGACGGCACCGTGCAGGTGAAGCGGGCGGCGCACCGCACCGACCGGCGCCCGCTCGTCGAGGGATGCCCGTGCCCCGCCTGCACGCGCTACGACCGCGCCTACCTCCGCCACCTCTTCGCCGCCGGGGAGATGCTCGGCCTGCGGCTGCTCGCGCTCCACAACGTGACCTTCCTGCTCACGCTGATGGCCGACGCGCGGACGGCGCTCCGCGAGGACCGATTCGCCTCGTGGAGCGCCGCCTGGTTGGCGCGCTATCGCGCCGCCGCGCGCTGAGCGAGCGCGGAACGCGCTCCGACGACTCCGCGGGACTCAGCGCCCGCCCGTCGCCGCCGCCGCCGCGCGATCGATTACCAGCGCGTCGATGAAGAACTCCATCATCCGCTGCTGATTCACCGAGGTGTGGCCCTGGTCGGGGCCCACCTGCACCTCGAAGCTCTTCCCCGCCCGCTGCAGCGCCTGGATCAGCTGCATCGAGTTGTTCGGGTGGACATTGTCGTCGGCGGTGCCGTAGTAGATGAGGAGTCGGCCCTTGAGGTTCGCGGCGTACTCCATCGCGCTGCCCGTCCGGTACGCCTCGGCATTCACTTGCGGCGTGTACATGTACCGCTCGGTGTAGATCGTGTCGTAGTGATGCCAGCTGGTCACGGCGGAGGACGCCGACGCGGCCGCGAAGGCGTCCGGATGCCGGAGGAGCGCCATCGCGGAGGCATAGCCGCCATAGGAGGTGCCGAAGATCCCGACGCGCGAGCCGTCGACGAACGGATACGTCGCGGCGAGATGCTTCGAGGCGGCGGCGAAGTCATCGATCTCCACCACGCCGAGCTGCT
>DAISWY010000005.1:0-22586 GCA_036826135.1 Gemmatimonadaceae bacterium
CAGGAGGCCAAGGTCGACCAGGTGCGCTCGCTGGCCCTCGCGCAGTCGGGCAGCACGCCGTCCGAGGTCGATCGGTACGAGGGCTCCACGGGACGCGCCAGCGTCCTCTGGGGCGGGCTGGCGAACTTCAGCACCCTCCTCGGGACGCGGACGCGCCTCGCCTTGAACAACACCTACAACCGGACGATGGACTCCGAGGCCCGGCAGGAGCGCGGGCTCTCCGAGAACCTCGGCATTCCCTTCACGATTACGCGGCAGAAGTACGTCGAGCGCAGCATCCGCTCCTCGCAGCTCCTGCTCCAGTCCGACCCGACCGCCTCGCAGAAGCTTGAGCTCTCGCTCTCGGCCAGCGGCGTCACCCGCGCGGAGCCGGATCGATCGGAGTTCGTGCAGGCGACCTTCTCCGACCCGGCGAGCGGCGCGACGATGGCGCCGCAGTGGTTCGCGGCCTCGAACGAGGGCGCGGTCCGGACCTTCAGCGATCTCTCCGAGCGCGCCTATGAGGCGCGCGGCTTCTGGCGCCTGCAGCTCGGTGAGGTGGGGCGCTCGACGGCAATCAAGGTCGGCGGTCTCGGACGCCGGGCGATCCGTGACGCCGCCAGCACCGCCTACAGCATCAGCGGCAGCGGACTGACCCAGGCCGACCGTGAGCAGCCCGCGGAGCAGCTCTTCTCGCGCTTCACGGGTGCCGGTGACCGCGTCTGGAACGTGACGCCGATCGGTGTCGGTGGCACCTATGACGCCTCGGATTACACGATGGCCGGCTTCGCGATGGTCGAGCGGGAGTTCGGGCCGACGTGGCAGCTCATCACCGGGGCCCGGGTGGAGCACTCCGATGTGCTCGTGCGTGCGGAGCCGACGGTCGGGGCGCGGTCGAGCACGAACCCGATCTTCACGGACATCCTCCCGGCGATTGCCCTCACCTGGCGCCCGAACGATGGCACCAACCTGCGGTTCTCGGCGTCGCAGACGGTCTCTCGCCCGGAGTACCGCGAGCTCGCACCGATCATGTATCGCGAGGTGATCGGGTTCGACAACGTCTTCGGCAACCCCGCCCTGAAGCGGGCGCTGATCCAGAACTTCGACCTCCGCTGGGAGCACTATCCGAACGCTGGCGAGGTGGTGAGCGTCGCCCTCTTCGCGAAGCGGTTCACGAACCCCATCGAGCGCGTGTATCAGGGCTCGTCGGGCACGCGGATCATCACCTTCCTGAACGCGGACGGCGCGGACAACTACGGCGTGGAGCTTGAGGCGCGGAAGTCGTTGGGCATGATCGCTGACGCTCTGGCGAACGTCACGCTCTCCACGAACGCGACGGTGATGGCGAGCACCATCCGACTCGCCCCCGGAGCCAGCGCCGTCACGAACACGCGGCGGGCGATGGTCGGCCAGGCCCCGTACATGTTCAACACGGGGCTCACCTGGAGCTCGAACAGCGGCCGGAGCAGCGCGACGCTCCTGTACAACGTCGTGGGGGCGCGCATCACCGAGGCCGGCGAGCTGCCGCTCCCGGACGTGAAAGAGATGGAGCGCCACATCGTCGACTTCTCCCTCCGCCTCCCCGTCACGGACCGGATGTCGCTGCGCGCCGATGCGAAGAACCTCCTGGACGCCCCGTATCGCTTCGTCCAGGGGCCCGTCACCCGGGAGTCCTATCGAATGGGCCGTGGCTTCACCTTGGGGCTGAACTGGCGTCCGTAAGCCGTTAGACGCCCCGGACGTGACCGGGTTGTGACAGAAGCGCCGCCGTGCAGAGACACGGCGGCGCTTTTGTCCTGAGAGGACTTCGCGTCCTCCCTGCCTTCCCTCTCACTGGATCCCGATCTCATGCGCACCTCGTTTTGGCGGGCGACTGGCCTCGCCGCCCTCGTGTTCACCGCCGCCTGCAATCAGAGTGAGACCACGACCGAGCCGGAGATCCCGACCGGCGCGGCGGTGATCTCCTCCGACATCACGATCAACCGCACCCTGTTCAAGGACACCACCTACACCCTCTCGGGCTTCATCAAGGTCACGAACGGCGCGACCCTGACGATCCAGCCGGGCACGGTTATCAAGGGCGATTACAACATCGTCGGGTCGTCCCTCTTCATCACGCGGGGTGCGAAGATCCAGGCGGTCGGCACGGCGGCGGCGCCGATCGTCTTCACCTCGTCGCAGCCGGCTGGGCAGCGGCTCGCCGGTGACTGGGGTGGCCTGATCATCATCGGCAACGGCATCATCAACCGTGCCGACCCGGTCATCCTCGAAGGCACCGGGACGGGGGCGAACAACCCGCAGCAGATCTACAGCGCGGGGACGAACAACGCCGACAACAGCGGGACGCTCAAGTACGTCCGTATCGAGTTCGCGGGGTACGCGACGGCCACCGACCAGGAGCTCAACACCCTGACGCTCGCGGCGGTTGGCAGCGGCACCACGATCGAGTACGTGCAGTCGCTCTACGGCCTCGACGACTCGTTCGAGTGGTTCGGCGGCGCGGTCGACGGCAAGTACCTCGTCTCGTACGAGAGCGGCGATGACCACTTCGACATGTCCGAGGGGTACGTCGGTCGCCTGCAGTACCTGATCTCCTACCAGTCGGCGAAGCCGTCGATCCGGCCGGGCGCCGGCAATGCCTCGTCCGACCCGCAGGCGATTGAGAATGACGGCTGCAACGGCACCGGGTGCGCCGCCGGCCAGAACTCGACCCCGTTCACCACGCCGGTCGTGGCGAACTTCACGCTCGTCGGCCCCGGCACGGGGACCGACATCGACGCCACGAGCGGCGGCTACGGCATGATCCTCCGCCGCGGCACGGGTGGGTACTACGTGAACGGCGTCCTCGCCCGCTTCCCGAAGGGCGCGATGGGGCTGCGTGACACCCTCTCGACGCGTGTCCGCGTCACCGCTGGCCTCCTCGACATCCGCAACCTCTTCGTCGTCGAGACTCCGTCGCTCTTCACCGCCGCGTCTGGCGGGTTCGTCCTGGGCGACTCGGTGGCCCGGAACATCGTCCGCGACGCGGCGGCGACCACGGCGTCCCTGTTCACCACCTTCACGTTGCCGGCCACCTCGGCCGCCTCGTTCGATTGGACGCCGAGCGCGTCGGCGACGATCGCGACCGGCGGGCTCCAGACCTTCTCGGGCAACCTGGCGACGGCCGCGGGTACGGCCGTGACCGGGACGGCGTTCCGCGGCGCCGCGGCGCCGGGCGGCACGAAGTGGTGGGCCGGCTGGACCGCCTACGCGAAGAACTGAGTAGCTTAGTCGTCGGTGCGGCCGGTACCCGAACCGGGTGCCGGCCGCATGGCATTTCCACCCTCTTCTCCTATGCCGAGCCGCCCTCTCCTGCCCCTGTTGCTCATGGCCGTTGCGAGCCTCGTCGGCGCCTGCGACGCCCGGGTGCCCCGCGACGAGGCCGCCGGTGCCCCGGCCGGTGTCATCGACAGCGCCCTGCCGATTCCGGTCCTCCTCGATCGGTTCCGCGCGACGACCGTTGACACGCCGAGCGTGCTGACGGGCGGGAGCGATCGCCCGGAGACGTTGGTCCGCGCGCTGTTGACCGCGGTCAGCACCCGAGACACGGCGACGCTGCGTTCGCTCGTGATGTCCCGTTCGGAATTCGCCTGGTTGTACTACCCGCACACGCGCTACGTTGCGCGTCCGTACGAACTTGGGCCGGAACTCGTTTGGCTCCAGCATCTGGCGGCCAGTGAGACGGGGGTGGTTCGACTGCTCGACCGGTACGGTGGCTCACGGCTGACCTTCGAGGCGCTGCTCTGCCCTGACAGCATCCTCACGGAGGGGCCGAATCGCATCGTCGCGGGGTGTCGCGTGCGCTTCGCGGCGGCCGATTCCGCGTCGCGGACCCTGCAGCTCTTCGCCGGTTTGCTCGCACGGGACGGGCGGTACAAGTTCCTGTCGTACGCCAACGACCTCTGAGGTCCCGTGGAGCATCGTCCCCCTCGACCCCTTACCTGGCTGCGCGGCGTCGCCCTCCTCTGGATTGGCGCGCTCGCCGGGTTCGCCGTCGGGATCCGGGGCTGGCGAGACCGACCGGACGTTCCGCCGCCATCCGGACAGATCGACCTCGTCGGCGCCGGCGCGACCTTTCCGTATCCACTCTATCGTCGGTGGTTCGAGGAGTACGGAGCGGGCTCCGGCGTCCGCATCAACTACTTCTCCGTCGGGTCCCCTGAGGGCCTCCGGCTGCTGACCACCGGTGGCGCCGACTTCGGCGCGATCGATCGGCCGTTGACGGCGGAGGAGGGGCGTGGGATGGCCTGCGGCCCGCTCGAGATTCCGACGGCGATCGGCGCAGTCGCCGTGGTGGCAAACGTCCCCACCCTCGAGGGCATCCGCCTCGATGCCACGACGCTCGACCAGCTCCTCGCGGGTCGCATCACCCGATGGAACGACCCGGCCCTGGTCGCGGCGAATCCCGCGCTGGCGACGATCGACCTCCCCGTGATCGTCGCCCGACGCGAGGCGGCCAGCGGGACGGCGGATCTCATCACCGCGTATCTCGAGGATGGGGGCACCCCGAGCCTGACACGGCGCATCACCCCGGAGGCCGGCGCCATCGTGCCCGGGAATGAGGGCGTGGCGGCGCTCGTGCGCGCGACGCCTGGGGCCGTCGGCTTCGTCGAACTCAGCTACGCCCGGCACGCCCGACTCACACCGATGGCACTCCGGAATCGCGCCGGGGTGTACATCACTCCCGACAGTCTCTCCATGTCGCGGACCGCAGAAGCACTGCTCCGGACGCCCCGAGATGACCAACGCGCCTCCTTGGTGGGTGCCGATGCCCCGGAGGCCTATCCGGTCGTCGGCATCACGCGCATCGTCGCCGACCGCGCACTCGGTGATGCGATGCGCGGCGCGCATCTGATCGCGTTCATGCGGTGGGCGTTGGCCGAGGGCACCGTCGATGCGACGGCGCTCGGCTACGCGCCACTCCCGAGTGCGGTTCGGCGTCGCCTCGACGCCCGACTCGCCGCGCTGACGCCCGGCCGCTGTCCCGAGAGCGGGGCCGAATGACCGCCCCGCGGCTCACCTCGGAGTCGCGCCTGCGCCTCGTCGCCCCTGAGGCGGGGCAGCGTATCGCGGCCATCGACATCGGCTCGAACTCGATCCGACAGATCATCGCCGATGTGTCATCGAACGGCGCGATTCGCATCGTGGATGAGATGAAGGCGGCCCCGCGACTCGGGCGCGGTCTCGGGTCGGTGGGCCTCCTCGGTGACGCCCCGATGGACGAAGCGGTGGCAGCGCTCTCGCGGATGGCAACGCTGGCCCGGCAGCAGGGCGCACGGCGCATTGAGGCGGTGGCCACCAGCGCCGTGCGCGACGCCTCGAACGGCTCGGCGTTCCTGCAGCGGGTCCGGCGTGAGACGGGGTTGCGCCCCCGCGTGCTGCACGGCGAGGAGGAGGCGCGCCTCGCCTTCCGCTCCGCGCTCGCCCACTTCGAGCTCGGCCACGGGCGCGCCGTCGTCATGGACATCGGTGGCGGTTCCCTTGAGCTGGCCCTCTCGGCCGAGGGCCTCGTCGAACGCCTCATCAGCTTCCCCTTCGGCGTCATCCGCATGACCGAGACCTTCCTCACCAATCGGCCGGGGCCGAAGGGAGTGAAGAAGCTGCGCAAGCACGTCCGGCAGGCGATCAAGCGGGCGCTCCCCGTGCGCGACTGGCGCGGCGCCGAGGTCATCGGATCGGGCGGCACCTTCACGAACCTCGCGGGGATGTATCTCGCCCGGCAGGGGATGCGGGTCCCGAGCGTCCACGGTACGCGCATCCCGCGACAGCAGGTCGAGCACCTCTTGGAGGAGCTCACGGCCATGACGCCAGAGGAGCGGCTGGCGGTCCCCGGACTCAATCAGGGCCGGGCGGACCTCATCGTGGCGGGGCTCGCCGTGGCGGCGGAGGTGCTCGCGCGCATCGAGCCGCGGGAGATGGCCGCGTCAGCGTTCGGGATCCGCGAGGGGCTCCTGCTCGAGAGCGCGCAGGTGCGCGCGGTGGTCGCCGACCCCGGCGAGGCGCGAGCGCGGTCGATCCAGGCCTTCGCCGAGCGGTGTCACTACGAGGCGCCGCACAGCCGCCAGGTGATGCGGCTCGCCCTGCAGCTCTTCGACGCTCTGGGCGCACGTCTCGGGTGCGCGCCGGAGGACCGACAGACACTCGCGGACGCGGCGCTCCTCCACGACGTCGGGTACCACATCAATTACGAGCAGCACCACAAGCACTCGTTCCATCTGATCTCCCACGCGGACCTGCTCGGCGTGTCCCCGAAGGAGCAGGTCGTGATCGCGCACGTGGCGCGCTATCACCGCGGGCGTGCCCCACGCCGTCAGCACGTCGCGTGGTGGGCGCTGGACCGACGCACCCGCGAGCGCATCCAGCGACTGGCCGCACTGCTGCGCGTCGCGGACGGGATGGACCGCGGGCACGCCGGTGCCGTCGAGCGTATTCGCGTCCGGTGGCTCGGTCGGGCGGTGCGGATCACACCGATGCCGTGCCGTGCGGCCGATCCCCTGCGGCTCGAAACGTGGGGGGCGGCCCGGAAAGCCGGGCTCCTCGCCGAGTTGTGTGGTGTGCCGGTCGAGATCGTCGGCCCCGAAGGGGTGATCTCGAGCGAGGCGTGAGCGCCGATCAGGGTTCCGCGATCACGGGGAACGCGGCACTCGACGACGGTGGTCGGCCGGTCCGCGGGGCCCCGGCGGGAATCGCCGTGACGGGCACGGTGAAAATGCCGCTTTCGCGGCTTGCCCCCCAGGAATCGCGGAGCAGCAGCCTGTGGGTGGCTCGCTCGCCGCGCTCCCCTGGCATCCGCTGCTGATAGGTCCCATCGGGCTGCAGGTCCCACGCCTGCCGATTGTCCGAGAGACAGACGTCCAGCACCGACTGCAGACGCCGCTGGAAGATCGGGTTCGCCACGGGCGTCACCACCTCGACCCGGCGGTCAAGGTTGCGCGTCATCCAGTCCGCGGAGCCGAAGTAGTACTCCGGGGCCCCCTCATTGCCGAACATCCAGATCCGCGAGTGTTCGAGGAACCGCCCGATGATGCTCGCGACCCGGATGCGGCTCGAGAGGCCTGGGACGCCGGGCCGCAGACAGCAGATGCCACGGATGATGAGGTCGATCTCGACGCCGGCCTCCGACGCCTCATAGAGCGCCTCGATGCATTCCGGATCGACGAGCGCGTTCATCTTCGCGATGATCCGTCCACCACGGCCCGCGCGCGCGAAGGCGGCCTCACGACGGATGAGGCCGAGCACCCGTTCGCGCATGTTGGTGGGCGCCACGAGCAGCCGACGGTACTGAACGCGCTTGGCATACCCGGTCAGCGAATTGAAGAGGTCGCTGATGTCCGCGCCGAGGGCCTCGTCACAGGTGAGGAGCCCGACGTCCGTGTAGATGCGGGCCGTCCGGGTGTTGTAGTTCCCCGTGCCGATGTGGACGTAGCGCCGGATCCCCTCGGCCTCCTTCCGCACGACGAGGGCCGTCTTGGTGTGCGTCTTGAGCCCGGGCAACCCATAGACGACGTGCACCCCGAAGGACTCGAGGGTCCGTGCCCACGCGATGTTGTTGACCTCATCGAACCGGGCCTGGAGCTCGACCAGCACGGCCACCTGCTTGCCTCGCTGCGCGGCCTCGGTGAGGGCTTGCACGATCGCCCCGTCACCCGAGGTGCGGTACAGCGTCATCTTGATGGCGAGGACGTCATCATCACGCGCCGCCGTCTCGATGAAGCGCTCCACGGACGCCCCGAACGAATCGAAGGGATGGTGCACCAGCACCTCCCGCTCCCGGATCACGTCGAAGATGGAACGGGTCTGGTCGCGGAGCTCCACCGGCACGGAGGCCACGAGGGGCGGATCGCGGTGCTCCGGGAGGTCGAGCCCCGCGAGGGGTAGCAGACCGCCGACGTCGAGGAGCGACTCGACGTCGTGGATCTCTCCGAGGGTCAGGGACGCCATCTCGGGGCTCTCGCTGGAGCGGAGCTCGTCGAGGAGCAGCGTCCGCAGATGCTCGGGCATCCCCGGCTCCACCTCGATGCGAACCACCTCGCCGAACCGGCGCTGGAAGAGCTGCTCCTCGATCATCGCGAGCAGGTCCTCCGGCTCCTCGGTCGGCGAGAGCTCGAGATCCGAGTAGCGGGTCAGCCGGAAGAGGTGCGTCCCCAGGATCTCCATCCCAGGGAAGAGCGCCTCCAGCCGCGCTCGGATCAGGGCCTCGAGCGGGAGGAAGGCACGTGGGACCCCGGTGGGAACCCACCGCGGCAGGCTCTTCGGGACCTTGACGCGGGCGAAGCGCACGTCGCCGTGATCCGGATCGCGCAGCTCAACGGCCAGCGAGAGCGAGAGATTCGAGATGTAGGGGAACGGGTGCCCCGGATCGACCGCCAACGGCGTGAGGACCGGGTACACCTGCGCGTCGAAGTAGGCTACGACCCGCTCGACCTCGGCCGGCGTGAGCTCCTCGAAGCGACAGAGGCGCACCCCGGCCTCGCGCATGCGGGGCAGCACGATGTCGTGGAGCGTCCGTCGCGACCGCGCCAGCATCTGGCGCACCCGCGCATCGATCGCCACCAGTTGCTCCAGGGGCGAGGCACCCTCCGGGGAGCCCCCGACGCCGGCTGCCAGCTGCCGACGGAGCCCCGCGACGCGCACCATGTAGAACTCGTCGAGATTCGACGCGAAGATCGCGAGGAACTTGAGCCGCTCGAGGAGTGGCGTCCGCTCGTCCTCGGCCTCCGCGAGGACACGCGCATTGAATTCGAGCCAGGAGAGCTCGCGATTCAGATAGCGCGTCCGGCCTTCGATCATCGCCGGAGGCTCAGGCGCCGACGAAGCGCAGGAGGACCAGGGAGAGGGCGGCGACCGCCGCGGAGGCGGGGATGGTGATCACCCAGGCCCAGACGATGCGGCCGGCCAGGCCCCAGCGGATGGCCGAGAGGCGGGTGGTGGCCCCGGTGCCGACGATGGACCCCGTGATGGTGTGCGTAGTGGACACCGGAATCCCGAAGCGCGACGCGATGAGGATGACCATCGCCCCCCCGGTCTCGGCGCAGAACCCACCGACGGGGCGCAGACGCGTGATCCGCGACCCCATCGTGTGCACGATGCGCCAGCCGCCGAAGAGGGTGCCAAGCGCGATGGCGGAGTAGGCCCCGATCTCGACCCAATACGGGACGGTGTCGGCGTTCTCCAGGTAGAAGAACGAGAGCCAGCCCGCCTGATCGGCGAAGTGGGCCTTCGACGCGACGAGGAGCCCCACGATGATCCCCATCGTCTTCTGCGCATCGTTCTGCCCGTGCGCGAAGGAGAGGAGCGCGGAGCTCAGGAGCTGGCCCCGTCGGAAGAACTTGTCGATCCGAGACGGGACGGCATGCCGAAACACCGTGAAGACGAGGTACATCAGCAGAAACCCGAACAGCATCCCCATCATCGGCGACAGGACGATCGCGGAGAGGGTCTGCATCCACTTCGTGCCCCAGAGGAGTCCGCCGAACCCCGCCTTCGCCACGGCCGCGCCGGCGTAGCCGCCGATAAGGGCGTGCGAGGAGCTCGAGGGAATGCCGTAGAACCAGGTGATGAGATTCCAGACCGTCGCCCCGACGAGTCCAGCGCAGATCACGAAGGGATCAACAATCGCCTGATCCACGAACCCGGAGCTCACCGCCTTGGCGACGGCGGTCCCGCCGAAGAACGCCGCGGCGAAATTGAAGGTCGCCGCCCAGACCACTGCGGCCGCCGGCGAGAGGACCCGGGTCCCCACGATCGTCGCGATCGAATTCGCGGAGTCGTGGAACCCGTTGATGAAGTCGAAGACGAACGCCAAGATGACGATCGCCAGGATGAACGTCACCACGGTCAGGAGTTCTTGAGGGAGATGCTCTCGAGCACGTTGGCGACGTCCTCGCACTCGTCGACCGCGTGCTCGAGGTTGTCGTAAATCTCCTTCCACTTGATGACCGCGATCGGGTCGGGAGTGCCGGCGAAGAGCTGACCGATTGCCTCCGCATACGCCGCATCGGCCCGCTCCTCAAGCTCCTTGATCTGCCGGGCGATGCGGTGCACGGCCGACGGGGTCCGGACCTCCTTCACGGCGCGTGCGATGCCGGCGGCGCACTCCGCCAGGATCCCGCTGATGCCGACCGCGGCCTCTCGGCGCTCCGACACGTGGAACATCTGCACGCGACGCGCCGTCCCGTCGATCAGATCGACCACGTTGTCGAGTCGGGTCGCGAGCAGGTGGATGTCCTCGCGGTCGAGCGGAGTCACGAAGCTCCGGTCGAGCCGCTGCATCACCTCGTAGGTGAGCTGATCGGCCGCGTGCTCCTCGGCCTTGATCTGCGCCGTCAGGTCATCGCGGCGCGCCGGCTCCTCAAAGAGCGTCGTGAGGAGTCGAGCCGCCGAGGTCGCACGCTCGGCGAGATTGTCGAAGAGTCCGAAGAAGCCTTCGTCCGTCGGCAGAAAACGCACGGTGGGATCTGGTGTGAAGAGGGAGCGATGGGACGTCTGCACGGGAAAATACCGCCCCTCGTACCCCTCAGGCAAACGGAATGAGGCCGTGTAGCCCAACCGTTACCTCGACGTCAGGTGATTCCCATACTCCTGCGGCGCAACAACATAGCCTCCCGCTCAGCGACCAGCCCGGGCACCCGGAAGGCGCGGATGAGCATCACCCCCGCGAGGAACCCGCCGACGTGGGCCCAGACCGCAACGCCGCCTGTCAGATCCCCCACCCCGGCGAGCTGCGGCAGCCCTGCCAAGACCTGAATCGCGAACCACCACAGCAGCACCCCCCATGCGGGGAGCGGAATGACCCGGAAGAAGAACCCGAAGATGAACAGCATCCGGACCCGGGCGCGCGGGAAGAGCATCAGGTACGCGCCCATGACGCCGGAGATTGCACCGGAGGCCCCGACGGTCGGGATGATGGAGCGCGGATCCACGAGCACATGGAGCCCCGCGGCTGCGAGCCCGCAGAGGACATAAAACACCACAAAGCGCGCACTGCCCATGACGTCCTCGACGTTGTTGCCGAAGACCCAGAGGAAGAGGGCGTTGCCGAGGAGGTGACCCCACCCCCCATGCAGGAACATGGAGAGCACCGGCGTCAGTGCATTGATCCCCTCCCGGTCCACGACGCACGAGAGCCCCTCCGCGAGGGGCACGCCAGCGCCAATCGGAGCCATCCGGGTCAACTCACCGGGGACCATCCCGAGATTGCAGACGCTCCGGATGAGCCGCTCATCGAATCCCGCCCCCTGCACAACGACCCAGACGGCCCCCAGTCCGGCGAGCAGGAGCCAGGTCGCGACCGCGGGCCGGATGGCCGGGTTCTCGTCACTGAGCGGGATCATGGCAGCTCGATGTCATCGTGTCACAACGACTTCGGGGACTCCCTGTCAATTCGGCGCACTTTTCTGGCCCCACTCTTGCCCACCTAGCAGGCAAGCACCGCGCGGCCACCGGCCACGTGAAACACCCTGACCTACGCAAGATACCCCGGAGAGGATTCCATGGCGGACAAAGTCATCGGCATCGACCTCGGCACGACGAACTCGGTCGTCGCCGTCATCGAGGGAGGCGACCCCGTCGTCATCCCGAACGCGGAGGGGGGGCGCACGACCCCGTCCGTCGTCGGCTTCAGCAAGGACGGCGAGCGCCTTGTCGGCCAGATCGCCAAGCGGCAGGCGGTCACGAACCCGCAGAACACGATCTTCTCGATCAAGCGCTTCATGGGCGGGAAGATGTCGGAGGTCTCGACCGAGACCTCGCGCGTCCCGTACAAGATCGTGAAGGGGCAGAACGACCTCGCCGCGGTCGAGGTGCAGGGGAAGGCGTACACGCCCCCCGAGATCTCGGCGATGATCCTGCAGAAGATGAAGCAGACCGCCGAGGACTACCTCGGTCACGCCGTCACGAAGGCGGTCGTCACTGTGCCCGCCTACTTCAACGACTCGCAGCGGCAGGCCACCAAGGATGCCGGCAAGATCGCCGGCCTCGACGTCCTCCGCATCGTGAACGAGCCGACGGCGGCGGCGCTCGCCTACGGCCTCGACAAGAGCAAGACCACGGACGAGAAGGTCGCGGTCTTCGACCTCGGCGGCGGCACCTACGACATCTCCATCCTCGAGCTCTACGAGGTCGAGGGGACGCGCCAGTTCGAGGTGAAGTCGACGAACGGCGACACCCACCTCGGCGGTGACGACTTCGACCAGAAGGTCATCGACTGGCTCGTGGCGGAGTTCAAGCGCGACCAGGGGATCGACCTCTCCAAGGACCCGATGGCCCTCCAGCGCCTGAAGGAGGCCGCGGAGAAGGCGAAGGTCGAGCTCTCCGGCACCACCAGCACCGACATCAACCTGCCGTTCATCACGGCGGACCAGACGGGCCCGAAGCACCTCAACTACCAGCTCACGCGGGCGAAGTTCGAGCAGCTGGTCGACGACCTCGTGCGACGCACGATCCCGCCGATGGAGAAGGCGCTCAAGGACGCGGGCCTCTCCGTGAGCGAGATCGACGAGGTGATCCTCGTCGGCGGCTCGACCCGGATGCCGCGGATCCAGGAAGTCGTGAAGGAGTTCTTCAAGAAGGAGCCGAACCGCGGCGTGAACCCGGACGAGGTCGTGGCGGTGGGCGCCGCGATCCAGGGCGCGGTCCTCACGGGCGAGCAGAAGGATGTGCTCCTCCTCGACGTGACCCCGCTCTCGCTCGGCATCGAGACGCTGGGCGGCGTCACCACGGTGCTCATCCCGCGGAACACGACAATCCCGACGAAGAAGTCGGAGACCTTCTCCACGGCCGACGACAACCAGACGCAGGTGGAGATCCACGTGCTGCAGGGCGAGCGCGAGCTGGCGCTGCACAACAAGACGATCGGCAAGTTCACGCTCACGGGGATCCCGCCGGCCCCGCGCGGCCAGCCGCAGGTCGAGGTCACCTTCGACATCGACGCGAACGGGATCCTGCACGTGGCCGCCAAGGACAAGGCGACCGGGAAGGAGCAGAAGATCCGCATCGAGGCCTCGAGCGGGCTCTCGGACGCCGAGATCGACCGGATGGTGAAGGACGCGGAGGCGAACGCGGCCGACGACAAGCGGAAGCGCGAGGAGATTGACACGCGCAACCGACTCGACACGCTCGCCTACCAGGTGGAGAAGGAGTCCAAGGAGTGGGGGGACAAGCTCCCCGCCGAGGTGAAGTCCCGTCTCGACGCCGCCGTGGAGCGTGCCCGGAAGGCGCACCGCGGCGAGGACATGGCCGAGGTCACCGCGGCACTGACCGAGTTGACGGAGGCGTTCTCCGCGGCCGGCCAGGCCGTCTACGCCGCGCAGGGGGCGGCGGGGGCCGAGGCGCCGGCGGCCGGCGAGGCGGCCGGGAAGGAGGAGGTCGTCGAGGCCGACTACGAGATCGTCGACGACGCCAAGAAGTCCTGATCGCTTGACGGAACCCGGGGGCTCCCGCACGGTATGTGCAGGGAGTCCCCGACACTTTCTCAGGTTATGCCCATGCCCGTATCCCGTACCAAGATTGTTGCCTTCGCCGCCCTCGCCTTCGCGGGCGGCGTCTTCTTCGCCTCCTCGATGGACTGGACCTCGCGGCTCTTCGCCCAGAGTGGCGCGCGGCCGGCGGCGAGCGAGGGGCGCACCCTCGTCGACGCCAGCACCGCCTTCGTCGCCATCTCGGAGCACATCACGCCGGCCGTCGTCTCCGTGCAGGCGGAGCGGGTGAGTCGCCCGTCCGCCCGGGGCCGGATGCAGGTGCCGCCCGGCTTCGAGGAGTTCTTCCGACAGTTCGAGGGGCAGCAACCGCCGCAGCCGCGGACGCAGGAGTCGAGCGGCTCCGGCTTCATCGTGTCGAAGGACGGCTACATCCTCACGAACAACCACGTGGTCGAGGATGCCGACCGGCTCCGCGTCGCGATGCAGGATCGTCGCATCTTCGACGCCCGCGTCGTGGGGCGCGACCCGACGACCGACGTGGCCGTCCTCAAGATCGACGCCACCGACCTGACGACCGTGACCTTCGGGGACGATGAGCAGCTCCGCATCGGGGAGTGGGTGCTCGCCGTGGGGAATCCCCTCGGCCTCGACTTCACCGTGACGGCGGGGATCGTGAGCGCGAAGGGGCGCGGGCTCCAGGGGCTGCAGCGCTCGCAGTACGACATCAGCGACTTCATCCAGACGGACGCGGCGATCAACCCCGGGAACTCGGGGGGCCCGCTGGTGAACGCCCGCGGCGAGGTGGTGGGGATCAACTCCGCGATCGCGAGCCAGACCGGGTTCTACTCGGGGTACGGCTTCGCGATTCCGATCACCCTCGCGAAGCAGGTGATGGACGACCTGATCGCGCACGGCGAGGTGCGGCGCGCGGTGATCGGCGTCTCGATCAGCGAGGTGACGCCGGAGGATGCGGCGGTCGCCGGCCTCGAGGAGATCGCGGGGGTGAAGGTGGGTGGGTACTCGGGGGAGGACTCCCCCGCCCTGCGCGCCGGCATCGAGCCCGGGGACATCCTCGTGAAGGCCGACGGCAAGCCGGTCGATCGGGTGAGCGCGCTCCAGCGCGTGATCCGCGGGCACAAGCCGGGCGACGTCGTGGCGGTCGAGGCGATGCGCTATGGCAGCCGGAAGACCTTCCAGGTGCGCCTGGGCGCGGCGCCGCGTGAGAGCGCGACGGTCGCCGATGCGGCGCCGGCCCCCGCCGCCGCGGTCCCGACGTCGAACGTGCGTCTGGGGATCTCGGTGGAGCCGGTGACGGCCGAGGTCGCGAAGCTCGCGCGCATCCCGGAGCAGTACCGTGGCTTGCGGGTGAGCCAGGTGCAGGCCGGCGGTCCGGCCGAGGGGCGGCTCGCCGTGGGTGATGTTCTCACCGAGGTCCTGCCGGCGAAGCGGAAGATCGGGACGACCGCGGAGCTGCAGCGGGCGATCGAAGGGGTCCGTGGGGCCCAGGTGATCAGCTTCCTGGTGTACCGGCCGGCGCCGCAGGGCGCGGCGGGGCAGACCACGGTGGTGAACCTGCGCCTCCGCGACGGCCGCTGAGCCCTCGGGGGCCACGCGCCCCCCAACTCCCCGGCGGTGACGCGGCGGCCTCCGCCGCCGGCCTCCCCACGCGGGGGCGACGCCCGCCCGCCCCTTCGAGGGGCCGGGCGGGCGTCGTGGCTGCGGGGTAGGTTTCGGGGTCGGTCTCGCGCGGGAGTGGCGAAATTGGTAGACGCGCAGGACTTAGGATCCTGTGCCGCAAGGCGTGTGGGTTCGAGTCCCACCTCTCGCATCGCAGGGTTGCAACCAAACGGTCGGGTCGGAGCGTTCATCCGGAATGCGCATTCTCGTCATCGGCAGCGGATTCGGGGGACTCGCGGCGGCCATTCGCCTCCGCGCCCAGGGGCATCAGGTCACCGTGCTGGAGCAGCGGGACCAACCCGGTGGCCGCGCCTACGTGTACCGGCAGGACGGCTTCACCTTCGATGGCGGGCCGACGATCATCACGGCCCCCTGGTTGATTGATGAGGTCTTCGCGGCCGCGGGGAAGCGGACCGCGGACTACGTCTCGATCGTGCCCATCGACCCCTTCTATCAGATTCGGTTCGAGGACGGCACCGTCTTCCGGTACAACGGGGACCGCGAGGCGATCATCCGGCAGATCCAGGCCTTGAACCCGGATGATGTCGCGGGCTACCGCCGATTCGTGCGCGAGGCGGAGCGAGTCTTCTCGACGGGGATGGGGCTCATCGACAAGCCGTTCACGAGCCTCCTCGACATGGTGAAGGTGCTCCCCGACCTGATCCGGCTCCGAGCCGATCGCTCGGTCGCCGGGCTCACGAACAAGCACATCCGCGACGAGCGGCTGCGGCAGGTCTTCTCGTTCCACCCGCTGCTGGTGGGCGGGAACCCCTTCGAGACGACCTCGATCTACACGCTGATCCACCACCTCGAGCAGAAGTGGGGGGTCTGGTTCGCGATGGGCGGCACGGGCGCGCTCGTGGACGGTTTCGTGCGCTGCTTCTCCGACCTCGGGGGCGAGCTGCGCCTCAACACAACGGTCGAGGAAATCACCGTCGACGAGCGCACCGGGAAGGCCAACGGGGTCCGGCTCGCGGGCGGGGAGACGCTGACCGCCGATGCGGTGGTGAGCAATGGCGACGTCGCCTTCACGTATCAGCGGCTGATCGCGCCCCGCTGGCGCCGGAAGTACACGGACCGGAAGATCGACCGAATGAAGTATTCGATGTCGCTGATGGTCATCTACTTCGGGACGGACCGCAAATATGAGGACATCGCGCACCACGAGATCCTGATGGGGCCGCGCTATCGCGGGCTCCTCGATGAGGTGTTCGGCACGAAGACGCTCGCGCAGGACTTCTCCCTCTACCTGCACCGCCCCACCGCGACCGACCCCTCGCTCGCCCCGCCGGGATGCGACGCCTTCTACGTCCTCTCGCCGGTCCCGCACCTCGGCGGCCCGACGGATTGGCGCACGATGTCGGGACCATACCGCGACCGGGTCATGCAGTATCTCGAGGATCGGTATATGCCCGGACTCTCGAAGCACGTCGTGACCGAGCACCGGATCGACCCGCTCCACTTCCGCGACACCCTGTCGAGCCATCTCGGGAGCGCCTTCTCGGTGCAGCCGATCCTCCAGCAGTCGGCGTGGTTCCGGCCGCACAACCGGAGCGAGGACATCCCGAACCTCTACTTCGCGGGGGCGGGCACGCACCCGGGTGCCGGGCTCCCCGGCGTGATCAGCTCGGGGAAAATCGTGGCCGACCTCATCGAGGCCGACGCGTGAGCCTCCTCCCCGGCTTCCTGAAGGAGACGGAGGCCGACCTCGCGCGCGCCGACGCGCTGCACTGCGAGGGAATCACCCGCACGTATGCGCGGACCTTCGCGCTGGCGAGCACCTTCCTGCCGCCGCGGAAGCGACGTGGCGCCTTCGCCGTCTACGCGTTCTGCCGGCTCGCCGACGACATCGTCGACCGCGTCTCCGGGCAGGACCCGGTGCGGCTCAAGCGTGAGCTCGACCAGTACCGCGAGGGGGTGGCGGAGGCGATCGCCGGGCGGCCCGACGGGCCGGTCTTCCGCGAGCTGTGGCGGGCGCACCGGGACTTCGGCGTGCCGGCGGAGGTGCTCGAGGAGCTGCTCAACGGCGTGGCGTGCGACCTGCACCCGACGCACTACGACACCTGGGCCGAGCTGACGAGCTACTGCGAGGGGGTCGCGTCGTCGGTGGGCTCGATGTGCACCTACATCTTCGGCGTCGACGGGGACGAGGCGGCGCGCGGCCGCGCGATGCGCTACGCGCGCACGCTCGGGGTCGCGATGCAGCTCACCAACATCCTGCGCGACGTCGGGGAGGATGCCGGCCGCGGCCGCTGCTACCTCCCGGTGGATGTGCTCGCTGCCTTCGGCCTCTCCGCCGAGCGGGTGCTCCACGATCCGACGCTCAAGGACGACCCGCAGTGGGGGGCGATGATGCGGCACGAGATCGCCCGGGCGCGCGCCCTCTATCGCGCGGCGGCACCGGGGATCCAGCTGCTCGCGCCCGACGCGCGTCGCTGTGCCATCGCCTGCGCGGACGGCTACGCCGCGATCCTCGGGGCGATCGAGCGGAACGGCTACGACGCGTTCTCGACGCGGGCGCGTGTGGGACATTGGCGACGCGCTGGGCTCCTCTGGAGCGTCTGGCGCGGAAGCGGGGCCCTCCCCGCTCCGACGCAGGAACCGATCATCGAGTGGGGGACGGGCACGGTCTCCCGCCCGGAGGAGATGGCCCTGTGCGCCTGACCACGGACACCGACCGTCGGCTCGACCGGATTGCCCACGGCCTCCTGGCGGCCCACGTCGGTCTGATTGCCTTCTCCACGTTCGCGATGGTGACGGTCCTCGTTGCCTTCAACGACCCCGCGGCCGCGAGCGACGCGATGGGGAAGATCCTCGCCTCGCCGTATTTCCAGATGGTCTACGACCTCGGGTGGCGCTACTCGGGGCAGATCTACATCCTGCTCGGCATGGGGGCGGCGCTCGCGCACTCGGCGCCGCGCATCGGGACCGGTCGCGCGCTCGTGGTGATGCTCCTCGCCTCCGGACTCGCCCTGGCCTCGGAGCTCGGGGGCACCAACATCGGCTTCCCGTTCGGCCCGTACCGATACACCGAGATGCTCGGGTACCGGGTGCTGCATGACGTCCCGTACCCGATCCCGATCAGCTGGTACTACATGCTGTACGGCTCCCTCGCGATCTGCGCTCGGACGATGGCCGCCAACGACTCCGGGGCCACCCGGTGGCGGTGGGCCCTCGTCGGCGGCGCGATCCTGACGGCCTGGGACGTGGCGATGGAAGTCCAGATGACCCATGTGAAGCCGGTGCACTGGCTCTGGGAGATGGACCGTCTGCCCGCGTGGATGCCGGCCTGGACCCACGACACCCTGTTCTGGCGCGGCTTCTACGACATGCCCCTCTCGAACTGGGTGGGGTGGTACGTGACCGGGGTGCTGATCAGCCGGCTGATGCTCGCGCTGGTGCCGCCGACGACGTGGCGGGACCGGATCGGCCCGACCTGGCTCCCGCTCGCCCTCTATGCCACGAACGGGCTGATGCCGATCGCGGTGACGGCCCGCTACGGGTACATCTGGGCGGCCCTCGGTGGGCTCGTCGCGATGGGCCTGCCGCTCTGGCTGGCCCGGCGGCCGCGCACCCCTTAATCTTCGAGGGTCGATCACCCCCCGCCGCCGGCTCCCGGTGGCGGGGCTCTTTGTCCCGTGACCCGACGTCCGTCCCGACTCTCCACCACCGCAGACTTCTCCATGGACATCCAGATCACCGCCACCAAGTCGGAGGGCGCCGAGCGCCGCCTCCGGGTGGCCGTTCCGCCCGCCCGCGTCGCCGATGCGCGCGCGAAGGCCGTCTCCCGTGTCGCGAAGCAGGCCCGCATCCCCGGCTTCCGCCCGGGCAAGGCGCCGGCCGCGATGATCCGCAAGCAGTACGCCTCGGCCATCGACCAGGAGGCCGTGGAGCTCCTGCTCCGCGAGGCCTTCGAGGCGGTCGTCACGCAGGAGAAGCTGGAGCTCGTCACGCAGCCGCACGCCCACGATGTGCGGTTCGGCGACGACCAGGGACTGAGCTTCGAGCTGCACTGCGAGGTGCGGCCGGAGATCGTGCTCGCGCGGACCGAGGGCTTCTCGGTGATGCGCCCGACGGACACCGTGACGGACGAGCAGGTGCAGGAGCAGCTCGACCGACTCCGCGACCAGCGGGGGACGTGGTCCCCCGTGGAGGGGAAGGCGTCGGAGGGGGATATGGTCACCGTGCTCCTCGCGACGGCCGACGAGGACGGGACGATGCCCGAGGGGCGCGAGTATCGCCTCGTGATGGGCGCCGGTCAGGCGATCCCGGGGATCGAGGAGCTGGTGATGACGCTCGAGCCGGGGGCGACGGTGGAGCAGCCGGTGGCGTGGCCGGCGGACTTCCCCGACGCGGCGCAGGCCGGGCAGACGAAGGCCGTGCGCGCCACGCTCACCGAGGTGAAGCGGAAGGCGCTCCCGGCGCTGGACGACGCCTTCGCGCGGGAGATGGGGGACTTCGAGTCGCTCGAGGCGTTCACGGCGGTCGTGCGGCAGGACATGACGGCCGCGGCGGTGCGCGAGGCGGACGCCGCGGCGCGGACGCAGCTCCTCGACGAGGTGATCAACGCGAACCCCTTCGACATCCCGCCGAGCTGGGTGCAGCAGATGCTGCGCGCCTACGCGGAGGCGTATCGGATCCCGGAGGCGGAGCTGGTCAAGTTCGGCGATGAGTTCCGCGGGATGGCGGAGCGGCAGGTGCGGCGGGACCTCGTGATCGAGACGCTCGCGACCCGCGAGGGGCTGACGATCACCGAACAGGCGCTGGACGACAAGATCGCGGAGATGGCGACGGCGCGCGGGCAGGAGCCCGGCGCGGTCTACGCGAGCTTGCAGAAGGCGGGGCGGCTCCGCGAGCTTGAGCGGAGCCTGACGGAGGAGCAGGTGTTCGCCTGGCTCCTCGGCAGAAACACCATCGTGCAAGGTTGAGGACCCCGGACATGGCGATCATCCCGAATCCGTACGTCATCGAGCGGTCGAGCCGCGGTGAGCGCAGCTACGACGTCTACAGCCGGCTCCTGATGGACCGGATCATCTTCTTGGGCACGCCGATTAATGACGACGTGGCCAACATGATCATCGCGCAGATGCTCTTCCTCGAGGCCGACAACCCGGGGCGAGACATCCACCTGTACATCAACTCGCCGGGCGGGAGCGTGTCGGCGGGGCTCGCGATCTACGACACGATGCAGTTCCTGAAGTCGCCGGTGAACACGATCTGCATGGGGCTGGCCGCCTCGATGGGCGCCTTCCTGCTGGCGGCGGGCCGGAACGGCAAGCGCTCGGCGCTGCCGCACTCGCGGATCATGATCCACCAGCCGTCGGGCGGCGCGCAGGGCACCGCCGCCGACATCGAGATCCAGGCGCGCGAGATCATCTATCTCCGTGCGAAGATGAACGAGCTGATGGCCAAGCACACCGGTCGGCCGCTCGAGGAGATCGAGCGGGATGTGGACCGCGACCGATTTATGAGCGCCGAAGAGGCGAAGACCTACGGGATGATCGACCAGGTCGTGACGAGCCGTGAGGAGACGTCGTCTCCCTCATTGACGGCGACGAAGTGACCGCGCGCTGACCCGGCCCACGCCCCCCTCCTGATGTCCCACGACCGCCATCTCCGCTGCTCGTTCTGCGGCAAGTCGAAGGATGCCGTCCGGAAGTTCATCTCCGGGCCGTCCGTCTACATCTGCAACGAGTGCATCACCCTCTGCAACGAGATCCTGGCGGAGGACGAGGAGCGTGCGGTCGCCGAGGCGCCCGCCGAGGTCCCTGCCCCGCAGACGATCAAGGCGGCCCTCGACGAGTATGTGATCGGCCAGGAGGGCGCGAAGAAGGCGCTCGCGGTGGCGGTCTACAACCACTACAAGCGCGTGCAGTCGGGGCGTGCCGGGGCGGAGGTCGAGCTCGACAAGTCGAACATCCTGCTCCTCGGCCCGACGGGCGTCGGGAAGACGCTCCTCGCGCAGACCCTCGCGCGGATGCTGCAGGTGCCGTTCACGATCGCCGATGCGACGACCCTCACCGAGGCCGGGTACGTCGGCGAGGACGTCGAGAACATCCTCGTCCGGCTCCTGCAGGCGGGGGAGTACAACGTCGCCGAGTGCGAGCGCGGGATCATCTACATCGACGAGATCGACAAGATCGCGCGGAAGTCGGAGAACCCGAGCATCACGCGCGACGTCTCCGGCGAGGGGGTGCAGCAGGCGCTGCTCAAGATCCTCGAGGGGACGGTGGCCTCCGTGCCGCCCCAAGGGGGCCGGAAGCACCCGCAGCAGGAATACATCCAGATCAACACGAAGGACATCCTCTTCATCTGCGGCGGCGCGTTCGACGGCCTCGAGAAGATCATCGAGGCGCGACTCGGCCGGCGGCAGATCGGATTCGCCCCGGACGCGACCGCGGCGCAGGCGACAGCGACGGGCACGAACATCTTCGGCGACGTCGAGCCGGACGACCTGCTCCGGTTCGGGATCATCCCTGAGCTCGTGGGCCGGCTTCCGGTGACGGTGCCGCTCCACGGCCTGGACGAGGACGCCCTCGTGCAGATCCTCCGGGAGCCGAAGAACGCGTTGACGAAGCAGTACGCCAAGCTCTTCTCGCTGGAGGACGTGCAGCTGAGCTTCGACGACGGCGCACTGCGCGCCATCGCGCGGAAGGCGATCCAGCGCGGGACGGGAGCGCGCGGCCTCCGCGCCATCGTGGAGGAGCTCCTCCTCGACACGATGTTCGATCTCCCGAGCCGCGACGATGTGACCGCGGTCCGCGTGACCGAGGCGACCGTGACGCAGCGGCAGGCCCCGCTCCTCGAGCTCAGCGCCAAGCGCCAGAAGAAGGAAGCGTGAGCGGCGTTCCGGGCGCCCCGACCGGGACGCCGGACCCCCTCGTCATCCGGTCCCTCGAGTTCCTCGGCCCGCAGGCCACCGCGGGGGGCTGGCGTCCGGATTCCACCCTGCCCGAGGTCGCCTTCGCGGGGCGCTCGAACGTCGGCAAGTCGTCGCTGCTCAACGCCCTCGTGCGCCGGAAGGCGTTCGCCCGGGTGAGCCGCACCCCGGGCCGCACGCGCGAGATCAACTTCTTCGCCGTCAACGGGACCTTCGTCCTCGCCGACCTCCCGGGCTACGGCTACGCGCGCATCGCCAAGAGTCGCCAGGCGGAGTGGCGACCGCTCATCGAGGGGTATCTGCGCCACGCCCCGACGCTGCGCGGGGTGGTGCTCCTCCTCGATGTCCGCCGCGACCCGACCGACGAAGACCAGGTGATGCTCGAACTGCTCACCGAGACCGGGATCCCGACCCTCATCTGCGTGACGAAGGTCGACAAGGTGGGGCGTGACGTCGTGGCCGCGCGGATGAAGGCAATCGCCGAGGCGATCGGTTTCGCCCCCGAGGATCTGATTCCGTTCAGTGCGATCGACGGCCGCGGGCGAGACGACCTCGCGGCGGCGATCGGTCAGCTGGTGGCGGAGGCCCCGGTC
>DAISWY010000005.1:22686-37750 GCA_036826135.1 Gemmatimonadaceae bacterium
CGGGCGAGACGACCTCGCGGCGGCGATCGGTCAGCTGGTGGCGGAGGCCCCGGTCACGGAGGCGCCGGTCGCGGAGGGTTCCGCGGACTCGGCCGCCGCAGGCGAAGGACAGCGCGACAGCGGTGCGTCACTGGACGGCGAGGGCGCCGCGGCGTCTTGAGCGTCCCACGCGTGCGAGCGCCGGGGTAACTTCCCCGCATGCCGCGAATACCCCTCGCCTCCCTCTCCGCCTCGCCGAGCGAGGCGCTCACCGAGCGCTGGCTCGGCGCGCTCGACGAGCGCCTTCGGGACCCCGCGACGGACCGCGCGGACCTCTGCCGTGACACACTGCTCGAGCTCGCGCATCCGACGTATGCCGGACGGTGGGCGGAGGCCGTGGCGGATGAGGGCCTCCCGCTCGGAACGCGACTCGCGCTCGCGGCGCTCGATCCGCGTCATGTGACGCTAGAGCCTGAGTACTACGGCGACTGCGACCAGGCGCGCTTCCAGCGGGTGAAGCCGCTGCTCTGGCTCTGGTACTCCTTCGACCGACTCCCCATCGGCGGGCAGGCGGTGGCCCTCGGCGTGCGGCTGCGGCGGGTCTTGGCGCCGCACATCTTCCGGTCGGTCGGCCGGAACTTCAAGTGCTTTCAGCACGTCGAGTTCTCCTTCGGCTACAACCTCGAGGTCGGCGACGACGTGGTGGTGCATCGGCACGTGCTGCTCGACGACCGCGGCGGCATCCGGCTCGGGAACCGCGTCTCCATCAGCGACTACGCGAACATCTACTCGCACACGCACAGCATCGTCGAGCAGGTGGACGTCACGAACGCCCAGACCGTGCTCGCGGACGACGTGCGGGTGACGTATCACGCGACGGTGCTCGCCGGCGTGCACGTCGGGGCGAACGGGATGGTCGGCGCGATGGCGGTCGCGACGAAGGACGTGCGGCCCTACCACGTGAACGTGGGGATCCCGGCGAAGAGCGTGCGGGTGAAGCCGAACGCGCCCGCGGGCGCGGAGGACCGGCTCAGGACCGCGTCGGACCGGGGTCGCGCGGACAGCTGAGGACGTCCCAGACCTCGGGCGTCGCGAGGAGGAGTCGGGCGTCGTCGACGAAGCGACGCTCGTGGGGCCAGCTGAATCGGCGCCGTGCCTGCGACGGGGTCAGCCAGACGTGGCGGTGATGCTCCGGCCCGAGACGGACGGGAGCCTCGGGGGCGACGACCGCGGCGAAGACCGCGGCGAGCTCGACGCGCCCCGCCGGGACGAGGTAGAACGGATGCATCGTGACGGAGAGGAGTCGGTCCGCCTCGAGCCCGGTCTCCTCGCGGAGCTCACGTCGCGCCGCATCCTCGAGACGCTCGCCGGGCTCGACCTTGCCGTGGACCATCTCCCAGGACCCCGGGCATCGGGTCCCCGCCGCGCGCTGCAGCACGAGGACCTGCCACCCTCGCTGGACCGGCCGCCACACGAGGACGTCGACGACGCCCACCGTGGCGGGCACCGGCGTGCTCACGCCCCCGTCCGGGCCGCGCGCTCGAGGATGGCGTTGATCCGTGCCGAGAGCGCGCGGGCACGGAACGGCTTGGTGAGATAATCCGTCGCCCCGAACTCGAAGACGCGCACCTCGCTCTCCTCATCACCCTTCGCGGTCAGGACGATCACCGGGAGCTTCGCGGTGGCGGGTCGCGCGCGGAGGTGCGAGAGCACGCCGTAGCCGTCGAGGCGCGGCAGGTTCAGGTCGAGGACCATCAGGTCTGGCGCGTGGCGATCCAGCTCCTCGAGGGCAGCGACGCCGTCAGCCGCCTCGAAGACGCGGAACCCCTCACGCTCGAGCAGCTCCTTCATCACGCGCCGCAGCATCTCCTCGTCCTCGACCACGAGCAGCTTGTGCGCGGTGTGCGGTGCGGTGCTCGACTCGTCGAGGAGGTCGAAGGCATCACCACTGAAGGCGCGCGGCGCGCCGTGACGGGTCCCGGCCCGACGTCCGGTGGGACCGGAGACGGATGGACCCTCCCGCCCCTCGATGACGAGTCCGCGCGGGGGCGTCAGGGGACGCGTGGGTGGCGGCAGGATCGCGGCCGTCGGGCTCGATGCCCCCGTCGCCACGGGACCGACGCTCGGACCGGAACTCGACTCCGAGGTCGCCGTCGACGGCGACAGCTCCGAGGGGGCCTCGAGGACGCGGAGCAGCTCGACCACCGAGCTCTCGCCGCGACGGACGTGCTCGACTCCGGAATCCCAGAGGGACTGCAACCCCGCCTCACGCGCCGCCTCGGTGATCCGGTCGAGGGGCTGTGCCGATCCGATTCGCTTCGCGACCTCCTCGCTGACGGTGAGGACCTCCTCGATCGCGAGGCGCCCACGATAGCCCGTCATCGAGCACTCGCTGCACCCGACGGCCCGACGGACGCGTGACGCATCCGGGAAGAACCGACGCAGGCGGTCCGGGATGTCGTCCGGCGCCGGCTCACTGCAGGTCGGGCAGAGCCGACGCAGCAGTCGCTGCGCCACCACGCCCTTGAGTGCCGCGGCGATCTTGTACGACTCCACCCCGATGTCGACGAGGCGGGTGACCGCGCTCACCGCATCGTTCGTATGGAGGGTGCTCAGCACGAGGTGACCCGTGAGTGAGGCCTGCACCGCGATCGTCGCCGTCTCGTGGTCGCGAATCTCGCCGACGAGGATGACGTCGGGGTCCTGCCGGAGGATGGACCGAAGCGCCGAGGGGAAGGTGAGCCCCGCCTTCTCGTTCACCTGCACCTGTACGATACCCGGGAGGCGATACTCGACCGGATCCTCGACCGTCACGATGTTGACGCCACGCGCCTGTACGGCGCGCAGCATCGAGTAGAGCGTCGTCGTCTTGCCCGAGCCGGTCGGACCTGTGACGAGCACGATTCCCTCACGGGCGTCGAGCAAGGCGTCGATCCCGGCGCGTTCGTCCTCGAGGAGGCCGAGGCTGTCCAGCGAGAGGACCGTGGAGCGCTGGTCCAGAATACGGATGACGACCTTCTCGCCCTGCGCGGCCGGGAGGGTGGAGACGCGGAGGTCGACGCGGTTTCCGCCGACCGCGACCCGGGCGCGTCCGTCCTGCGGGCGCAACCGGTCCGCGATATCGAGCTGCGCCATGATCTTGATGCGCGACGCGAGCGGCACCTTCGCGGCCTTCGGGAGCACCATCACCTGCCGCAGCACGCCGTCGATGCGGTACCGGACGGCGACGCCCGTCTCCTCCGGCTCGAGGTGGATGTCCGACGCGCGCGACCGGATCCCCTCGGCGATGATGCGATCGACGAGCTGGATGACCGGCCGGTCCCCCGACCGGTCGATCCCGATGTCGAGTTCCGCGTCCTCGGCGAGCTCGTCAATCGCCTGGATGTCGTAGCTCCCGGTCATGCTGGAGACGATCTCCTCCAGCACATCGCGCTCGCGGTAGAGCGTCTCCAGGCGCTTGGCGATCTCGCGGGGGGAGGCAATCTGCATCCGGACCTGCCGCCCGAGGGCGAAGGCGATCGCACGCTCCGCGTCGAGGTCGAGCGGGTCAGCCGTGGCGATGTCGACGGCGGAATCCGTGACAGCGAGCGGGACGACCTGATACTTCCTCGCCAATCCTTCGGGGAGAAAATCCTTGGCCCGGGGGTCGATGTCGATCAGATCGGTCCGCTTGAGCCGGTAGCGCGCGGCGACCGCCTCGGCAATCTCATCGTCCGCGAGCCACTTCCGCTCGAGGACGGCCTCCCAGAGGCTCGGGACGGCGGCGGCTCGAAGCTCACTGGCCTGATCGGTGGTCAGCCGATCGGCGAGGGCGCCGAGAACCCATTCATCGCGTACCGGTTGCCGCGCACTCGCCATCGTCCCGTGCTCTCCACCTGTGAGTCGAAGCGGAATCTACGTCCGCACGATGGTGGCGGACCAGACACCGGGTGGCTCAGAGCACAGGCCAGAGGTCGCGTCGGAGGTCGATGCTCAGGCGCCACGGCCCGCCGCGAAGAGGCCGAGCGACATCGAGCCGGAGCAGGTCGAAGAGCCCACTGACGCCGAGCCCGACCGCCGGCTCCTGCCGCCAGCCGCGGCGATCCGCGTCGAGCAGGGTGACCCCGTGCCAGTACGGCGCGAGCGTCAGGGTGGTCGGGACGCGGCCGAAACGCCCGAGCGAGAGTGTCCCACCCGGGATCGTGCGCTGCCACTCGACGCGTTGGGAGAGGCCTGCCGCGCCACGCAGCGCGTGGAAGGCGTGGCCAGGCGCCGTCAGCGGACCGCCGAAGAACACCCCGAGTTGGACAGGGACCCCCGCCCCAGCCGTGGTCCCGACCCCGATGCTGCGGGCAACGAGGGTCCCACCGCCGATGGGGCGACGCGCCTCGACCTCCATCTCGAGCCGCCCGAGTGCCGACGAGGGCCCACCGGCGGTCGGCGCGACCCGAGCGCCGGTCATCCCGACCCGCGCGGTCCACTGCGCGGCGCGAGGATCCGGGGCGGCCGCACGCGACCAGAGCACACCGATGCGCGAGAGCGTCACCGGATCGATCGCGAGGGTCGGCTCGTAGCGTCCCGTGGCAGGTGAGGCAGCCAGAGTGAGTGGTTCGTGCCGCTCGCGCCCGAGCTCTGCGCCCCAGCGCGTCCGCCCCGATGGGGCCGACTGCCACCGCAGCGCACCGCCGGCGACGCGATAGGGATCGGTCCAGTCACTCCCGAACTCCTGGGCGGCGATGGAATTCCGCAGGCCGCTGACCTCGACGATGCCCCCGGCCTCGGCGAAATCGGCGAGCCCCTCGAGTTCGAGCCGCGCGTCACGCGCCGAGCGCCAGCCGATGGCGGCGCGCCCCTTCCACGCATGATCGGAGAGCCCGACGCGACCGAGCACCCCGACGCTGAGCCCGCCGCCGAGGAGATGGGAGATCCCGCCACCGAGGGCGAGCCCCTCCACCCGATTCACCCGGACGAGGTCGGAGACGCGACGGGCGGCCGGGCGCGTGAGGCGCGTCCGCGTGAGCGCCGCCGCGCGGACGAGCGCCCGCGCCTCCTCCTGCACCCGTCGCACCTCGTCGGCATCGAGCGCCCGCACCTCCTCCGGCAGCGCCTCGAGGATCGCCCCCTCGAACGGATAGGCGCGCTGTTCCCGCCGCGGGGCCTCGGTGATCTCGGGGCCCGCGAAGCGTTCAGGGGGCGGGGAGCGATTGGTCTCCACGCAGCAGATCTCCCAGCGGCCGCGGATGATGCCGCGCGCGGGGAAATCCATCCACGTTGCCGTGCGCCGGATCTCGATCTCCTGCCGACGCGGGAGCCAGAAGCGGCCATCGACGAGGCCGTTCTCGAGGATCACCGAGACGTCCTCGAGTTGGGGATCCTTCAGCGCCGCCCGGGTGAACGAGAGGGTCATCCGCACGACCGCCGAGGTCCCGCGATCGAGGTAGACGGCGCCGACCGCGGCGGGCGTATTCGGGTCACGGGGCCGCACCTCGACGACGACGACGTCGATGGCCCGAGTGCCGGCGCGGATCGCGAGCGAGTCGCTGACCCGGAATTCATACGTCGCCATCCCCGCCGGGGAGAGCGGATGGGGGACGTCGCGAACCTCATCACCGTCGCCGAGCCGGATGATGGCGGGGAAGTCGTTCTGAACGATGCCGAGATGGTCGCGGTGGTACTGCATATCGCTCGGCAGGAGCAGGGTGTCGCGCCGTCCCACGACGCGCTGGGCGCTCCGATTCGGCGCCTGCCAGAGGAGATCGACCATCAGCTCGTCCGACTTGATGACCGCGGGCGGCAGGGCGAAGCCCTCGCCGAGCTGGGCGAGGAAGGTCACAAAGCCGTGGGCGCGGGCGCGGTAATCCCGGAGCGCCGAGTCCGCGAGCTGCGCCCCCCGCCTGGCGACGGCGGCCCGGACGAGGGCCAGCGCGGCGGGGTCATCCCAGCCGCCCTGCGCGGCCACCGGTGCCGGCGCGAGGAGGGCGAGACCGAGGAGAAGGGAGCGGCCGTGTCGGGACATCATCGTCGGGGGAATCTCACCCGCCACCGCCGGGCGCGACAACCGTCGCGCCCCCTCGACGAGGACGGCATATTTCCCTCATGACCTACCGTCTGGTCGGGATCTCCACCACGCAGCGCTGCGAACTCGGCGACCGTGACGTCGTGATCGTCGGGCGGGCGGTGACGAGTGACCTCGCGGTGGTGGATGCGACGGTCTCGCGTCAGCACGCCGAGCTCCGGGCGCGCCCGGACGGCGTCGAGGTCCGCGACCTCGGCTCGAGCAACGGCACATTCGTCAACGGAGCGGCGATCGAGACGGCCGTGGCGCTCATCGGCGACGAGGTGATGTTCGGGAAGGTCGCGTTCCGGGTCGAGGCGGCCACCCCGGCGGTGCCGGAGCCGCCGGTGAAGCCCGTGGTCTCCCCGGTGCGTCCATTGCACGCCCCGGCGCCAGCGGATGCCGCGCCCCGCGCGCTCGCGGGTGCGATGGCCGGCGCGCCGGTCGGCGGCACGATTGTGCGGCAGATCCCGAAGGCGGGGACCGCCATCCTCGCCGCGCCCTCGCCGGACGCGGCCACCGATCGCCGGGCGAACGACCGCCGCCGGCTCGACATCCTCCTCGAAGTCTCGAAGGGCCTCGGCAAGTCGGTCGACATCGACGCGCTGCTGGAGAAGATTGTCGACTACGCCTTCCAGGTGCTGGAGACGGATCGCTGCGCGATCCTGCTCACCGACGACGACGACCAGCTCGTCCCGAAGCTCTCGCGCGACCGCCGGGGTGCCGACGCGCCGGGGGCGGTCCCGCAGTCGATCGCGCAGACCGCGGTGGCGGAGCAGGTTGCGATCCTCTCCGATGACGCCGCCGAGGACCAACGCTTCACGGGGCAGTCCATCGTGATGCAGAAGGTCCGGTCGGCGATGTGCGTCCCACTCGTGAGCAGCGAGATGCGGGTGCTGGGGATCCTCTACGTCGACAACTTCTCCATCCGGAAGTTCGTCGAGGCGGATCTCGACTTCCTGATCGCCTTCGCCGGGCTCGCCTCCGTGGCGCTCGAGAACGGGCAGCTCGCGGACCGGATCCGGCGCGAGGCGCTCGCGCGCAGCAACTTCGAGCGGTTCTTCACGCCGGCGCTGGCGGCGCGCATCGCGTCGAGCCCCGAGGCCGTGAAGCTCGGCGGCGACAAGCGGCGGGTGGCGGTGCTGTTCAGCGACATCCGCGGCTTCACGGCGCTGTCCGAGACGATGAATCCCGACGCGATGGCGCGCCTCCTCACGGAGTACTTCACCGAGATGGTGGAGTGCGTGTTCCGTCACGGCGGCACGCTCGACAAGTTCATCGGCGATGCGGTGATGGCGCAGTGGGGCGCGCCGATCGGCGCGCTCGACGACTGCGACCGCGCGATGCAGGCGGCGCTCGACATGATGACCGGGCTCGACGCGCTGAACGCGCGCTGGCGCGCCGAGGCGCGCCCGACGCTCGAGATCGGCATCGGCCTGAACGTCGGCGACGTGTTCGCCGGGAACATCGGGAGTGACCGCCGCCTGGAATACACCGTGATCGGCGACTCCGTGAACGTCTCGAGCCGGCTCTGCGGGGCGGCGGGCCCGGGCGAGATCCTGCTCTCGGCGCCGTTCCGCGACGCCCTCGCCGCGCCGCCGCCGCTCGACGCGCTGCCGCCGATGGAACTCAAGGGGAAGAGCCAGCCGCTCCCGGTCTTCCGCGTGCAGCGGTGACCCCCGCCGGCGTCATCGCACCCGCCGGCTACGAACAGCTCGAGATCGGCGACATCACCGCGGTGGCCCGCACCGGCGCCGTGGCCGGCGTGCGCGCGGCGCTCCGCGTCGCACCGACGCTCCACGCGTGGGCGGCGACCGCGCCGGAGGCGCAGCCCTTCACCGGCCGTGACACCGCCTGGGGGGCGACCCTCCCCTGCGGCTCCACTCAGGTGGTGGTCCGACGCTCCCGGCACGGCGGGCTCCTCGGCCCGCTGCAGGGCGAACGGTTTCTCGCCCCGGGGCGCGCGCCCGACGAGTTGGAGATCGCGCTGCGGCTGCAGGAGGCCGGGGTGCGCACGCCGGACGTCGTCGCGTACGCCCTCTACCCGGCCGGTCCCGGTCTCTGCCGAATCGATGTGGCGACCCGTCGGCTCCCGCATGGGGCGGATCTCCCCGACCGCTGGCGGCTCGCCGATGCGGCGGCCCGCGACGCGATCCTGACCGCGGTCGCCCTGCTCCTGCGTGACTTGCAGGCCGCCGGGGCGTGGCATGCCGACCTCAACGCGAAGAACATCTACCTCGTCGAGGTGGGGCGCCGGTGGCAGGCGTGGGCGCTCGACGTCGATCGCGTCACCTTCGGGCGTCCCAACGATCCGGCGATCGGTGCCCGGAACCTGGCACGGCTCGCCCGGTCCCTCCGGAAGTGGCGCAGCCGCCACGGCCTCGCGGTCGACGAGGCCGCCATCGCGCAGCTCACCGCGCTCGTCCAGGAGCCGTCGTGAGCCGCGTCCCGCTGGACCGGGTCTGCATCGTGATGATGTCGGCGGTCGGCGACGTCGTACACGTCCTCCCGGTGCTCACCGCCCTCAAGCGACATCACCCGGCGATGCACGTGACCTGGGTCCTGCAGCCGGGCCCCGCCGGGCTCGTGCGCGGGCACCCGATGGTGGATGAGATCGTGCTCTTCGAGCGCCGGGCGGGGCTGCGCGGCTTCCTCGACCTGCGGCGTGCGCTGGCGGGGCGTCGCTTCGACCTCGTCATCAACCTCCAGGTCTACCTGAAGGCGGGAATCATCACCGGGATGACCGACGCCCCGGTGAAGCTCGGCTTCGACCGGGCCCGCGCGCGCGACGGCAACTGGCTCTTCACGACGCACCGCATCCCGCCGCACCCGATGCAGCACGTGCAGGACCAGTACCTCGAGTTCTGCGACTGGCTCGAGGTCCCGCATCAGCCGGTCCGCTGGGACCTCGGCCCCTGGGATGACACCGAGCGTGCTGCGCAGGCGGCGTTCCTCTCGCGCTTCGACCGGCCGATCGCGCCGATCGTCGTGGCCACGAGCAAGCCGGAGAAGGACTGGCTCCCCGAGCGCTGGGCCCAGGTGTGCGATGCGCTCTGGCACGATTTCGGTGTGCAGCCGGTGCTCGTCGGGGCGCGTTCGCCGCGCGAGGTGCACGCGGAGCGCGTGATCCTCGAGGGGTCGCGCGCCCCGGTGCACAGCGCGCTTGGCCAGGGCGGCCTCCGCGGTCTGGTGGGCATCCTCGACGGCGCGGCGCTGGTACTCTCCCCCGACACCGGCCCGCTGCACATCACCGTGGCGCTCGACCGGCCGGTGGTGAGTCTCATCGCGTATTCCAACCCGAAGCGCGTCGGCCCGTACCGGAAGTTCGGGGACCTGATGATCGACGCGTACGGCGACCCCGGCGAGGCCTATCCCATCTCGATGGAGAACCGCGCGGGTCGGATGCCGCGCATCACCGTGCGGGACGTGCTCGAGAAGGTCGAGCGCTGGCGGACCGCGTACGGCGCCGGCTACGCGCGAACGACGCCCAGCGCGTAATCGTACCGCAGGCCGACCTCGGCGAGGAGCGCGACGAGCCGGCGCAGCCCGAGGCCCATCACACTGAAGTAGTCGCCGTGGATGCGCTCGACGATCGTCGCGCCGAACCCCTGGATCCCATAGGCCCCCGCCTTGTCCATCGGCTCGCCGGTGGCGACATAGGCGGTGATCTCCTCGGCGGTGAGCGGCCGGAAGGTGACCTCGACCGACTCCACCGCGCTCACGGTGCGACCGTCGCGGGCCACCGCCATCGCGGTATGCACCGTGTGCGTCCGGCCCGCGAGTCGCGTGAGCATCGCCGCGGCCTCGGTGGTGTCACGTGGCTTGCCGAGGATGTCGCCGTCGAGGACCACGATGGTGTCGGCCGCGACGACGACCGCGGCGGGATGCCGATCGGCGAGGACGTGCGCCTTGGCACGCGCGAGCCGTTCACAGTGCGGCACCGCGGCCTCCGCCGGGAGCACCGATTCGTCGATGTCCGCGGGGCGGACCACGTGCGGGATGCCGACGAGCGTGAGGAGCTCGCGTCGGCGCGGGGACTGAGAGGCGAGGATGACCTCGATGGGATGGTCGCTCATCGCTCGAGCCAGAGGGTGACGGGGCCGTCGTTCACGAGCTCGACGTCCATGTCGGCACCGAACTCGCCGGTGGCGACGGAGAGTCCGAGCTCGCGGAGCCGCGCGATGAACGCCTCGTACACCGGGATGGCGATCTCGGGGCGGGCCGCATCGACGAAGCTCGGGCGGCGCCCCTTGGCCACGTCGCCGTAGAGAGTGAACTGGCTCACGACCAGCACGGCGCCGCCAACGTCGGCGAGGGCGAGATTCATCTTCCCCTCGGCATCGGGGAAGAGCCGGAGTCCCGCGATCTTCTCCGCCATCCAGGCCACCTGCTCGGCGCCATCGGTGCCGGTGATGCCGACCAGGAGACAGAACCCCGGGCCGATGCGCCCGATGGTCGCGTCCGCGACGCGCACCTCCGCGCGCGCGACTCGCTGCAACAGCACCCGCATCGTCGGCGCTACTCGACCGTGACCGACTTCGCGAGATTGCGCGGCTGGTCCACGTTGGCCCCGCGCTTCACCGCGATGTAATACGCCAGCAGCTGCAGCGGGATGCTCGCAAGGACGGGGCTCAGCAGGTCCACCGTCTCGGGGATGCGGATCTCGTGGTCCATCAAGCCCTGCAGGACCGGCTCGTCGCGGCTGGTGATCACGATCGTGCGGCCGCCGCGCGCGCGGACCTCCTGGATATTCGACACGATCTTATCGAAGACCGCGTCGTGGGGCGCGATGAAGACGACCGGCATCTTGTCGTCGATCAGGGCGATCGGCCCGTGCTTCATCTCCGCCGCCGGGTACCCCTCGGCGTGGATGTAGCTGATCTCCTTCAGCTTGAGCGCGCCTTCGAGTGCGGCGGGGAAGTTGTAGCCGCGACCGAGATAGAGGAAATTCGCGGCGTCCTGATACGACGCCGCGATCGCCTCGATCGCGGGCGCCCCGTCGAGGATGGCCTGGATCTGCGCCGGGAGGGCGTCGAGCGCCTGCGCGATCTCGCGGCCGCGGGCGACGGAGAGGTTCCGCTTGCGACCGAGCTTGAGGGCGAGGAGGGCGAGGGCGACGACCTGGCTGCTGAACGCCTTCGTCGACGCGACGCCGATCTCCGGCCCGGCGTGCAGGTAGATGCCGCCGTCATCCTCGCGCGCGATGGTCGAGCCAACCACGTTCACGAGGCCGAGGGTGCGCGCGCCGCGCCGCTTCGCCTCGCGCATCGCCGCGAGCGTGTCCGCGGTCTCGCCAGACTGCGAGATGACGATGCAGAGGGTGCGGTCGGTGACGATCGGATTCCGATAGCGGAACTCGGAGGCGTACTCGACCTCCACCGGGATGCGGGCCATATCCTCAATCATCAGCTCGCCGATGAGCCCCGAGTGCCAGCTTGTCCCGCAGGCGGTGATGATGATCTGATCGATCCCCATCAACTGCTCGTGCGAGAGATTGAGGCCGCCGAGCTTGGAGGTCCCCTCCTCGAGCCGCAGACGCCCGCGGAGCGTGTTGGCGACGGTCGTCGGCTGCTCGAAGATCTCCTTGAGCATGAAATGGTCGTAGCCGCCGCGCTCGATGGCGTCGAGATCCCAGGCGATCGTCTCCACGGAGCGCCGCACCGGGGCGGCATCGATGTCCATCAGTCGGTAGCCATCACCCGTGAGGACCGCGATCTCCCCCTCGTTCAGATACACGACGTCGCGCGTATGCGCGAGGATGGCGGAGGCGTCGCTGGCGAGGAAGTACTGGCCATCGCCGACGCCTACGAGGAGCGGGCTCCCCTGACGGGCGCCGACGATCTTCTGCGGCTCGCGGCTCGAGACGACCGCGATGCCGTAGGTCCCCTCGACCAACCGGAGCGCGGCGACGACCGCATCCTCCAGTGAGCCCTCGTAGCACTCCTGGATGAGACAGGCGAGGACCTCGGTGTCGGTGTCGGAGCTGAAGCGATGCCCCTTCGCCGCGAGCTGAGTCTTCAGGCTGCCGTAGTTCTCGATGATTCCGTTGTGCACTACCGCGATGGTGCCGTCGGTGCTCAGGTGCGGATGCGCATTGCGGTCCGTCGGCGGCCCGTGGGTGGCCCAGCGGGTATGGCCGATGCCGATATGCCCGACGACCGGAGCGGCGCCGAGCGTCGCCTCGAGCATCGCAATCTTGCCGGCGGCGCGGCGCGTGTGCAGCACGCCACGATCGAGCACGGCGACGCCCGCGGAGTCATACCCGCGGTACTCGAGTCGCTTAAGCCCGCCGATGAGGATCGGGACGACGTCCTTGGGACCGATGTAGCCGACGATGCCGCACATAGAGGGATCAGGGATCAGGGGTCAGGTCACAGAAAACAACAGGGGCGGAGACCAGCGTCAGACCAGCGCCGCCAGCAGCGCCCGCCCGCGTGCGACAAGCGCCTGCGCGCCCTCAACGGTCGGCGCCTCGGCGATCACCCGCACGATCGGCTCCGTGCCCGACGGGCGCACGTGCACCCACCGGTCGGGCCACCCGAGCCGGAGACCGTCCTGGGTGTCCACCGTCGCGTCCGGGAAGGCGTCGCGGAGCGCGCCGTAGACGGCATCGAGGGGGGCGTCTGGACGATCGAGCTTGTCCTTCAGGATCGCGTAGCGCGGGAAGCGCGCGACAATCGTGGAGAGCGGAGCGTCGTCCTCGTGCAGGAGCTGCAGGATCAGCGCGACCCCGAGCGGCGCGTCGCGGCCGAGGTGCAGCTCGGGGAGGATCACTCCACCGTTCCCCTCGCCGCCGATCACGGCACCGACCTCGCGCATCTTCAGCGCGACGTTCACCTCGCCGACCGGCGCCCGGAGGACCGTGGCGCCGTACTCCGCCGCCATATCGTCGACGATGCGGCTCGTGGAGAGATTGGTGACCACCGGACCAGTCCGATGGCGCAGGACGACGCGGGCCGCGAGGGCCAGGGTGTAATCCTCGCCGATGGCCCGGCCGTCGTCGGCGACGAGGGCGAGACGATCGACGTCGGGATCGGTCGCGAACCCCACCACGGCGCCGGTGCGGCGCACGAGCGCCTCCAGGTCACCAAGCTGCTCGGCGACGGGCTCGGGGGGCCGCGGGAAGCGGCCGTCCGGCTCGAGCTCGATGCCGTGGACCGTGCAGCCGAGTCGCTCGAGGAGCCGCGGGATGACGGCGCCACCGGCGCCACGACAGGCATCGAACGCGACGGTGTAGCGCCGGCGGCGAATCCCCTCGACGTCGAGGAACGGGAGGGCGAGCACCGCGTCCAGATGGCGGTCGATGGCGGCGGCATCGGAGTGGGTCGCCCCGAGCCGCTCCAACGGCGCGTACGGGATCCCCTGCTCCACCAGCGCCCGCATCTCCGCCCCCTGCGCCGCGCTGAGGAAGAGGCCGTCAGGTCCGATGAACTTGAGCGCGTTCCACTCGATCGGGTTGTGGCTCGCGGTGATCCCGATGCCGCCGGCCGCGTGATGATGCTCCACCGCCAGCTGGAGCCCCGGCGTGGTGGTGAGCCCGATGTCGATGACGTCGGCGCCAACGCTCTCGAGCGCGGCACGCGCCACAGCATGGAACATCGGTCCCGTCACGCGGCTGTCGCGGCCAAGCACGACGGCGCGCGATCCGCCGCGGGCGATGGCCCACGCCCCGAAGGCGGCCGCGTAGCGGGCCGCCACCTCGGGTGTGAGACCGAAGCCAACACGTCCCCGGATGCCGGAGACGCTGATCATGAGGCGAGGATCGGACACGAGAGAGAGGAAGGGTGACAGGGGGAGGCGTCGACAGACCGAGGCACGCCGATGGATCGAAGCGGCGCAACCTCCCGATACCGGAGGAAACTTACCGGGTCGCGACGTGACCGAACACCCCACAACGTGCCGTCGAACCGTTATCGTATCCCTATGGACACGTTGGCTTTACGACTTGCCGCGGCCGATGGCTCGGTGGATGGGATTCCGGTGCGACGACTGGTCGCCGCCGGGTTCACCCTCCTGCAACGGAGCGCCCCATTGGTGAAGGCGCTGGGGGCTCGGCGGAGCGGGGTCTGGTTGCGGCCCAGTCCCGCCTGGGTGGTCGCGCTGGCCGCGAGTGACGGCCGCGGGGCGGTCCTCCTCGACACCGAGGCGCGTGGCGAGATGGGGCCCGCGATGCTCGAGCGCCTGCACGTCGGCGCGCTCTTCGTCGACGCAGCCACTGACGGCCTCGTCCCGAACGGGTTCCTTGCCGCCCAGCTCGATGGCGTGCCCACCACCGCGCAGGTTGGCCCGACGACCATCGATCTCGGCTCGCACTTCGGGCTCCTGCTCGAAGGGCGCACCGATGCCACCGGTCGCGACGAAGAGTGTCTCGTGCGTGCGGCGGATGGCGCGACCTTCACGCATCGTGTGCTCCTCCAGCAGGCGGACCACGACTGGCCGATCGTGCGCGACTTCCTCGTCCCGCTGCTCCGAGGCGAGCACCTCACGACCGGGCCCGCGACCTCATGAAGGCTCTCCTGCCCCTGAGTTTGATTCTGCTCGCGGCGTTCGAGTTGGCGAGTGTGTGGTTCATCATGCCGCTCCCAGGGTCGCAGCGGATCCGGAGCGTGGAGATCGCCTACGCACTGCACTCGGCTCGGTGGGTGGTCCGAGGCCTCCTGCTCATCGGCCTCGGCGTCGGGTGCGCCCGGATCGGTCGCTGGCGCGGCTGGCATCGCGGGGCGCTCGCCGCGCTCGCCGTCACCGTCGGCGCCGTCACCTACCTCACGAACTTCGTCCTCAGCGCCGACGCGATCTTCAAGCAGCCCGACCACATCGTCATGACCACGCCCGACTCGGCGGGGGTCGCCCCCGACCGGCTCGTCGTCGGTGTGGTCGTCGATGGCGAAGCGCGCGCCTACCCGCTGCAGTTCATCGGCTACCATCACTTCGTCGGCGACACCGTCGCGGGCCGACCGATCCTCGTGACGTACTGCACCGTGTGCCGAACCGGGCGTGTCTTCGATCCTCGGATCGAGGACACGGTGCAGACATTCCGGTTGGTGGGGATGG
>DAISWY010000006.1:0-17576 GCA_036826135.1 Gemmatimonadaceae bacterium
ACGGCCTGGTCGAGCCACGCCCGTACCCCGGCGAAGCGGGTGAAGTACGTCTCGATGAACGCCTTCGCCTCAGCGTGGTCGATCCCGAGCTGCCGCGAGAGCGCGTGCGCCCCCTGCCCATAAATCGTCGCGAAGTTGATCGTCTTCGCCTGCGCCCGCATCTCCCCGGTCACCAGCTCAATCGGGACGCCGAAGATGACACTCGCCGTCTGCCGATGGATGTCCCCACCGGCGCGAAACGCCTCGACGAAGGCAGAATCCCCAGACAAATGCGCCAGGAGGCGGAGCTCGATCTGTGAATAGTCAGCGGCGAGGAGGGTCCACCCCGCCCGCGGGATGAAGCCGCGCCGGATGTCCTTCCCGAGCGCCCGCCGCACCGGGATGTTCTGGAGGTTCGGGTCGCTCGATGAGAGACGCCCCGTGCTCGCGACGGTCTGGTTGAAGGACGTGTGGAGCCGCCCGGTGCGCGGGTTCACGAGCCCGGGCAGCGTGTCCAGGTAGGTGTTCTCGAGCTTCGCGAGCTCACGATACTCCATCAGCAGGGCGGGGAGGGTGTGTCCTTCATCCGCGAGCTCCTGCAGCACACTGGCATCGGTGCTCGGCCCGGTGGCGGTCTTCTTCTTCACCGGAAGCCCGAGCTTCTCGAAGAGGATCGTCCGTAGCTGCGGGTTGGAGGCGATATTGAACGTCTCCCCCGCCTCGGCATGGATCTGCTCCTCCACCTCGTGCCGCGCCGCCTCGAAGCGTGCCTTGAGCGAGTGGAACCAGGACACATCGATGGTGATGCCCGTCCACTCCATCTCCGCGAGCACGTGCACGAGCGGGAGCTCGATGTCGCGGAGCAGCGGCTCCAGCGCGTGCGCGGCGAGCTTCGGCTCGAGGACGGCACGCAACCGCCAGGCGATGTCGGCGTCCGCGCAGGCGTAGTCGCGCGCGCCGACGATCGGTACTGCATCGAAGGGAATCTCCTGCTTCCCCTTCCCGCAGAGCTCGTCATAGCCGGTCATCGCGACGCCGAGGAGCTCCACAGCGAGCGTATCGATCGCGTGGGAGCGGCGACTCGGGTCGAGGACATAGCTCGCCAGCATCGTGTCGAAGTCGAGCCCATCCACCGCGACCCCCGCCCGCCGGAGCACGAGGAGATCGTACTTCGCATGATGCGCGACCTTCCGCACCGTCGCGTCCGCAAAGAGCGCACGCAGTGGCGCCATCGCGTCCTCGGTGATCGACGGAAGGTTCACCACGGGGTGGTCCCCCTGCGCGAGGAGCCGCGCGGCAATCGAACTCTCAGCCGATGGGGCCTTCTTCGCGGGAGCCGGCGCGTCCCCGAGGTCGAGCCCCCCCTGTGCGGTGGCGGGCCGCCGGTGCGCGAAGGGGAGGTACCAGGCGCGGCCCGGTGCCGTGGCGATCGAGATCGCCACGAGATTCGCACGAATTGGCGTGATGATCCGGGGCGCGTCGGCGTCGAGCACCGTCTCGGTGTCGAACGCGAACATCCCCGCCGCCCGTGCCTCCGCGATCACCTCAGCGACGAGCACTGGTGTATCCGCGACGCGATACTCGCGCGGCACGTCGGGCGGTGTGTCGGGCAGCGCGTGCGACGCACCGGTGCCGGTGGCGCGCCCTGACGCCCCCGCCGATGTGTCGTCGTCGATCGCCGCGCCGCCGGTCAGTTGCGCGGCGGCTGTGCGGGCGGCGCTGTTGAACTCCAGCTCCACGAAGAGGTCACGCAAGGCGGACCAGTCCGGCTCCTGCCGCGTGAAGGCGTCGAGGTCGAGCGTCACCGGGAGGGTGTCCTGCAGGGTGACGAGCTGCTTCGAGAGACGCGCCTCGTCGGCGTGCTTCAGCAGCGCGTTGCGCGCGCGGGTGGGCTCGATCTCGTCGACGTGCGCGAGCATCGTCTCGACCGTCCCCCACTTCTGCACGAGCGCGAGCGCCCCCTTCTCCCCGATCCCCGTAACGCCCGGGACGTTGTCGGCGGCGTCGCCGACGAGCGCGAGGTAATCGACGACGCGCTCCGGCGGGACACCGAGCCGCTCGTGCGCGTTCTCGAGTCCGTACCACTTCTCCGTCGTGCGGCCCGGCGGGCCGTGCCACGGATTCAGAATCCAGATCCGCTCGGCGACGAGCTGCAGGAGATCCTTGTCCCCCGAGACGACGCACGATTCGACGCCGGCCGCGGCGCCCTGACGCGCGAGGGTCGCGATGACGTCGTCCGCCTCGAAGCCCTCGAGCTCCGCCACCGGAATCCGATAGCCTGCGAGCAGCTGCCGCACCCGCGCCACGCCGGTATCGAAGTCCTGCTGCTCCTCCTCCGGGAGCGCGACGCGGTTGGCCTTGTACGCCTCGAGGAGTTCCTCGCGACCCGAGGACCCCGCGTCATTCACCCAGACCACGTAGTCCGGGCGATGCTTGTCGATGAGGCGGCGAAGGAAGTCGTTGACCCCTTTCGCCATTCCGGTGTTCTCGCCGCGGGCGTTGCGGAGGGGTGCACCGCCACCGAGGGCGTGGAAGGCGCGGTAGATGAGCGCGTACCCATCGATCAGGTAGAGGCGCGGCCGGTCGGGCATCGACATGCCGGAAAGCTACCGACCGAGGAGGTACCACGCGGCGAGCCCCGCCGCCGCAGTCACCCGCGCGTTGTCGTCGATCCAGTGGCGCGGCCGCTCCCCCAGTGCCGCCGCCGCCCCGATGGCGAGTGCCACAGGGAGTGTCGCTCCGACGAGGAGGAGTGGCCCGAGCGCACTCGCGACCACACAGGCAAGGGAACCCGCCCAGGTCTTGCCGCGAATGGCCGCGCGCGCCGCCACCGTGCGACCCACGAGCGCCGCGCTGGCATCCCCGACAACCGCGGCCCAGAGCGCGGTGATGGCCGCAGCGGGAGGGAGGAGCCACGCGGCGAGGCCCATCGCGGCGAGAATCCACGTCGCGCCCGTAAGCGCGGTTGCCTCGTGTGCGCGCAGCATCCACCCGAACCAGGCGTCGAACCAGTGTCGAATCTGGCCGGCGCGCCGGCGGCCAATCTCGAGGCCGATGGCGATGACGAGGCCCGCACCAAGGACGCCGAGGATGATCGGACGATCGACCCACCCGAGACCCCAACTCACGGGAAAGAGGGTGGAGGCGAGATGGACCGCCTTCCGACCGAGCTCCGCGCGCCACGGGGTGGGATGGACCGCCGGTGTCGGCGCTCCCGGTGCCACGGTCACTTCAGACGCCGCCGGTACTCCGACTCGAAGCGGACCTCACTCGACTGCGTAAGGCGCCAGCGACCCGTCCCGGTCTGATCGTAGAAGGTGAGTTGGAGATTGATCCCCTGATACACCCAGACCTGCTGACGATTGCGGCTCATGTCGTTGAGCTGCGGCTCGAAGAGCTGGTCGGGATCGCCGAGCGAAATGAAGACGCGCCCGCGGTCGGTGAGCCACCCCGCCTGCGCCTCCTCGCGGAATCGGAGATTGGCCCGGGCGATCCGATCGAAATAGGTGCGGAGATCCTCGTGCACCGCCGTGCGTGGATCAGGGTCGGTGGCGCGCACGAACTCGGCCCAGGCCCCGGGTCGCTGCTCCGGCGCGGCGTCACGGAGCTGCGCAATTCGGAACGGAGACGCGTAGAAGCGGAGGTAGAGGATCATGTCCTCGAACGTCGCGACCGGGAGGTCGGCACCGAACCCAACGAAGAGGAAGGTGGACGCCGTGTCCCGCGCCGCCGCGCGCGTCACCGAGAACTGCGCCACACCGATTCCGATGCGGCTCAGTGGGAGCGCCACCACACCAGAACGCATCGCCCCGCGGTTCGGGAGTGTCGCTGTATCGTCCCAGAGTCGCCGCCCCTGCTCGTTCCGCAGGAGGAGCCGCAGTGGCGCGGTGGTGGTGTCGTACGCCTCGATGTAGAGCGGGATGATCGAGTCTCGCCCTGCTGTGGCCGTCCCGCTCGGCGCCATCAGCAGGAGGGGGAGGGAATCGCGCGTCCCGCGGGCCGTGACCTCCGCGACGGGAATGGGCGTCGCGAAACTTCCCGGCTCCAAGCGCGGCACGACGATCGCCATCCGCTCCTCGGCGCTGCGCTGGCTCGATTCGTCGCGCAGGGTGAGGGTCAGGGTATACCGACCGGGCGGGACGTCGAGCACCACCTGGTGGACGAGACTCTCATCGGTGCGGGTCGTCTCGCGGTAGGTCCCGACGAGCACCTCCTCGGAGGCCTGCTCGAACGCCACACTCGCGGCATCGCGGGTCACGGCGACCGACGCCGCATACGAGGCGCGAAAGCGGTTGTCGGCCTCGCGCTTGAAGGTGAGGGCGCTGTTCGCGAAGCTCACGCCCACGACGACGTGAGTGGTATCCGGGGTGCGGCTCGCGAGGTATCCCACGCGCCCGAGGAGGGGGAGGGACGTCCCGCGCGCGAGCATCCCCATCTGCCGATAGAGGGGCGTCGCATCGAAGCTCGGCGACTGCGAGCCACGCGGCACGGCAGGACCCGAGGCGCGACCACCCGGGGCACCGGATGGAGGCCCACCGGGCGCACCACCGCGCGGGCCACAGGCGAGGAGCCCGAGGGCCATCAGCCCGAGAGGGGTGAACGACCGACGCATACGATAAGTCTACCCCGAAGCGCTGGTTTCAGGGATGAGGTCCGAGGCATCACGTACGCATCAGGTACCCAACTTCCTTGCCCCCTCCCCGCTTCCGCCCTAGCTTCGCCGCCGTGACTCGTGACGCACTCAGTGGGACCACCATCGCCGGCTACACCCTCCACGACCGCGTGGGAGAGGGGGGGACGGCGACCGTCTACCGTGCCCAGCATCCGGTGCACGGTACCGTCGCCTTCAAGGTCCTTCGGGAGAAGCTCCGGACCGACAAGACCGCCGTCGCGCGCTTTATCCGTGAGGCCGGCTACGGTGCGAAGGTCGTCCATCCGAACGTCATTCGGACCATCCAGACCGGGGAGGAGGAGGGATTGCCGTTCCTCGTCCTCGAGTGGGCGGTGGGTGAGCTGCTCGAGGGGTATGCCAAGCGGCACGCCCCCTTCCCGCCGGATGAGGTCGCGACGGTCATCCGGCAGATCGCCGGGGCGGTAGGCGCGGTGCACGCGGCAGGGATTGTCCATCGCGACCTGAAGCCCGACAACCTCATCTACGATGCGCAGACGCGCACGGTGAAGCTGCTCGACTTCGGGATCGCGACGGCGACCGACACCCCGCAGGCAGAGCGCCTCACGCGCGCGGGCTTCTTCGTCGGGACGTTGATGTACGTCGCCCCCGAGGCCCTCTCCGGGGAGATCGTCTCCCCCGCCGCCGACCAGTACTCGCTCGCGACGATGGCGTATCTCTTCCTGACCGGTGTGTTGCCGTATCAGGCGAAGAACCCGCGCGAGATGTTCACCCTGTTGCTCTCGCAGCCGCCGAAGCCGCTCAACAAGGCGAAGCCGGAGTTGGTCTACACTGACGCCGTCGAAGCCGTCGTGATGCAGGGTCTCGCGAAGGCGCCCGGGGATCGCTATCCCGATGTGAAGGCGTTCGCGCACGCGCTGTCGGCGGCGCTGGAGTCCCCCTTCCCGGCGGCGACGGGGGGATTGTTCTCGAAGATGAAGGGGTTGTTCGGACGCTGAGGGCCGTCCGCCCTTCGCGGTCAGCCCTTCGCCGATAAACGTTCGACCGGCAACCAACAGGTGAAGGTCGCGCCTGCACCGAGGGCGCTCTCGACGGTGATGTCGCCACCCAGGAGCCGCGCGAGACGCCGCGTGATGGCGAGCCCGAGCCCCGTGCCGCGCCGCTCGGAATCCCCGCGCGAGCCGGCCTCCACCTGTTCGAACTCCCCGAAGATCCGCTCGTGGTCCTTCTCCGCGATGCCGATCCCGGTGTCCACCACCTGCAACGCCACCCAATCCCCGCCTGCGGCGAGCAGGGGACGCTGCGCCATCGTCTGTGTCATCGCCCCCACCGCCCCATCGGTGACGAGGCTCGCCCGCACCGTGATGCGGCCGGTCGGGGTGAACTTCACGGCGTTGCCGAGGAGGTTCACGAGGATCTGTCGCAGATGCGTCGGATCGGTGCGGAGGCGCGGCAGCGTCGCGGGCACCTGCACAGTGAGGGCGAGCCCTTTCCCTAACAGGAGCGGCTCCACCTCGCTCGCCACGTCGATGACGAAGGCGCGAAGCGAGATTGGCTCCGCCTGCGCGTCGAGCCGGCCCGCGGAGAGCCGTGCGAGGTCGAGGATCTGGTCGACGAGCGTCTGCAGGTGCGCCGAGGAGGCCTGAATCCGGTCCACCGGTCCGATCATCCGGGGATCGAGCGATCCATAGGCGCCATCACGCAGGAGATCCACAAAACCGACGATGGCCGCGAGCGGGGTGCGGAGTTCGTGGGAGACGTTTGCAAGGAACTCCGACTTTGCGCGGTTGGCGCGCGCCAACTCGAAGGAGAGGTGCTCGAGTTCCGCGCTCCGGTCCCGGAGTCGCCGGCGCTGCGCGCGCTCCCAGAGGAGCATCCCGCCGACGACGCAGACGCCGAGGGCGACCAGGAGCGCCGTCATCGGCGCGCCCGCATTGACCGGTCCGACCGCACCCCGTAGGCTCCCCACCCATGGACCATCACGCCCGCCTCCTCGATCTCCTCGCCCAGCGCAGCGCCAAGCGCGGCTCCTTCACCCTCGCCTCGGGGCGACAGTCCGACCTCTACATCGACTGCCGTCTGACGACGATGCACCCCGAGGGGCTCTCGCTCATCGGGCCGCTCGGACTCGCCGCGATCCAACGACGTGGGTGGGCCGCCGACGCCGTGGGTGGCCTCACCCTCGGCGCAGACCCCGTGAGCTACGCGATCGCGTATGCGAGTCAGCTCGCCGGAACTCCAATCCGCGCCTTCACGGTGCGGAAGGAAGCGAAAACACACGGTACCGGCAAGCTCGTCGAGGGCGCCTTCCTCCCGGGCGACCGCGTCGTGGTGATCGAGGACGTGATCACCACCGGTGGCTCCGCCCTCAAGGCGGTGGCCGCCCTGCGGGCGGCCGGTGGTGAGGTGCTTGGCGTCCTCTCCGTCGTGGACCGCGAGGAGGGGGGGCGCGAGGCGCTCGAGGCCGAGGGGCTCGCGGTGGAATCGCTCGCTCGCGCGGCGGAGATCACCGCACGGATGTGAGGCGCTGCCGGCGCGGGCCGGGAACAGCGCATCGTGCCTAGACCGCACCCGCACTCCACCAGCGCCTCGCCACTCACGCCGTGCGCCGCGCCCACGCCGGTCGACCTTCAGCAACCGACGGCGGCACCCTCGACGGAACCGTCGGTGGGACCAGCATCCCGGGTCGGACGGCGAGCGGGCGCAACCCGCGCCAGATGTGGCGGTACGGACGGATGAGGTCCGCGAGGAACCGCTCCCGCATCGCCGCGAAGTCGTGACGCGCGCGGAACTCCCCGGCACTCATCCCGAGCAGCATCCGGATATGACGGCCGAAGCTCTGCGGAGAGGAATAGCGCAGCGCGTGCGATACCCCGGCGAGCGAGTGTCCAGGATCCTCGAGGAGCCGTGCCGCACGCAACAACCGCGCGTAACAGAGGTACTGCTTCGGGGCGGGGAGCCCCGCGCGATGAAAACGGCTCATCAACGTGCTCGGCAGGATCCCCAGCCGGGTCGCGAGCGTGCGGATCGTGCTGACGCGCTCCGCGCGGACGAAGATCGCCTCGAAGAAACGCATCCCCTCGGGGGTCATCTCCCCGATCTCCGCCCGCACGGCATCCAGGCACTGCTGATCGACCTCACCAAGGAGTTCGCCGCCGAGGAGCTGACGGAGGCGATTCCATCCGGTGGGAATGCGGACGTCGACGATACGGGTGACACCCGCGTTGCCGAGGTGGAGGAGGGATTCCGCCGTCGGCGGCACCGCACCGAGGAGGGCCACGGTGGGGACACTGGGAAACTCACGGACGAGGGTCGCCATCTGTCGTTCCTGTGTGTCGCGTCCGCACCGGGCCACGGAGACGAGGACCGCGCTCACACGCCGTCGCCGGAGTTCGTCGTGTACACCGGCGACTGATTCGCGATGGATGGTGCGATAGAGGCCGGCACCGGCCGCATCGACACGCAGACGCTCCTCGGGTTCGAGGACGGTCACGACGGGGGCGGTGAGGGCTCGGGGAGCGAGGGTCACAGTGGCACTCCGGGGATGAGGGGGCGGCATCGTTCGATGACACGGAGAGCCTGATGCGAACCGGTCACCCACTCGTCACCGGTCTCGTATCGAATCCATCGGAAGCGTCATCGGAATCCGGACGGCGCGTCATCGCCCTCGTCCGCTATATTGATGTCACGGTTCCGTCGGACGATCGCGTCGTGGGGATGTCGCCTGCGCCGAGGAAAGTCCGGGCTCCTTGGACACGCTGCCAGGTAACGCCTGGGCACGCCGCGAGGCGTGACGGACAGTGCAACAGAGAGTAGACCGCCGATGTCTTCGGGCGTCGGTAAGGGTGAAAGGGTGGGGTAAGAGCCCACCGCGATCGTGGTAACACGGTCGGCATGGCAAACCCCAGCGGGAGCAAGGCCGAATAGGCGGCGAGCAGCAGTCCTCTGCGATCAAGACGCCGCGGGTTGGCCGCTAGAGCAGTCGGGCGACCGGCTGCCGAGAGAAATGATCGTCCGGTGCTTTCGGGCACCGACAGAACCCGGCTTATAGACGGAACCGACGGGTGATGATGGTGCGGGGTGGGCGGGGGAATTCCCTCGCCCATCCTGCGTTCCCAGGCAGGGGAGGTCTCGTGATGCGCCGAGTGCAGGTGCTGGTCCGCGGTGGCGTGATGGTGGTGACTCTGCTCGTCGGTGCCTGCCGTCCGACCGCAGTCGTTGTGACACCCCAACCGTCGACCCCATCGGTTCCGACCGCTCCGGATCTCAACGGTCCGTGGAACGTTGTGTCTGGTCAATCGGTGTCGTATAAAATTGTTGTTGATGCTTCTATGATGGCTCGATATACAGATTCTTTATCGGCTATTCGACCAACATACGACTCCTCTTCAACCGTGACGACCCTCTCCTGGTCGAATCGCACGGCGACTCGGTGGAATGGGGAGCTCACGAGCTTTGCGACGGGGCCTCGTGTCGGTCCGCTTGTGCCCGTGGCGGGCGTGCGGTTCCCTGTGACGCTGACCTACTCTGCCCGCACCCCCGACGGCCCCTGGGTGCGCACCGCGCCGAGTGAGTCCGGCTGCTCTGTGGAGTCGGTGGTCGCCGGCATCGCACGTGACGTCCTCACTCCGGTTCCGTCGCGGATGCGACGTGATGCCGTCTGGCAGGATTCGTCGACCGTCACCGTCTGTCGTGACTCGATCCCGTTGGAGGTCACCTCGCTTCGCCGCTATCGCGTCGTGGAGGCGGTGGCCGTTGGGGATGATGTGCACCTCCGAATCGAGCGGACCACGACGACGCGCCTCCGGGGAACGGGTCGCCAGCTTGGGGAGCCGGTGACGATCACCGGGAGTGGGACCGGGACGATGCGATTCACCCTCGCCCGCACCGATGGCTTCATCGTGATGGGCGAGGGTGAACAGACGCTCGATCTTCGTCTCCAGGGGCGTCGGCGGACCCAGGAGGTCCGTCAGACGACGCGGATCAACGTGCAGCGGGCTCGGTAAAGCCTCCACTGCGGCCATCGACCGCCGCCGCGGTGGCTCCTGCGGTCAGTCCACCAGCCGCAGCGGCATCAGCAGGCAGAGATACTTCGCCGGATCCGACCACCCATCCGGTTCGAGCGTCGACGCGCGCTCTGGTGCGCGGAAGGTCATCCGCACCTCATCCGTCGGCATATAGCGGAGGATCTCGAGCAGGTAGGCCGCGTTGAAGCCGATGTCCATCGGATCGCCGTCATAGCGGATCGGCATCTCGTCCTGTGCTTCACCCAGGTCGGGAGTGCTGACCGAGAATTTCAGCATCCCGGTGTTGAAGGAGAGCCGGATGCGATGCGTCTGGTCGGAGGCGACGACACTCATGCGCTTGAGGGCGCCGACGAGCGCGGCACGGTCGAGGGTCGCGACCTTGTCATTGTCCTTCGGGATGACCTGATCGTAGCTCGGATACGGCCCCTCGATGAGGCGCGTGTAGACCGAGGTGAACGGCGACCGGAAGCCCAGGTGATTCTCCCCCTGCGCGACCTCCAGTTCCTCTTCGGCGGCGAAGAGCCGTCGGATCTGTTCCAACGCCTTGGGCGGGATGATCAGGTCGGCCTTCTTGGCCCCGCTCACCGGGACCTCCATCTTCGCGAGCCGATGTCCGTTCGTCGCGACCATCCGCATCGCGTCAGGACGGAGCTCCCAGAGGACCCCGTTCAGAATCGGCCGACTCTCTTCCGTGCTCGCGGCAAAGGCCGTGTGCCCGATCAGCTTCTGCAGGTCCCCGGACGGGATCTTGAGTGCCTTGTCGAAGTTGATCGCCGGGAAGCTCGGGAACTCCGACTTGGGCAGCCCAAGGAGCTTGAACTTCGACCGTCCACACTCGAGGGTCACCCGCTGATCGCCGGTGGCGGAGATGCGGACCGGTGCCGCCGGGAGTTCCCGCGCGATCTCACTCAGCTTCCGCGCGGGGATCGTGATCGCGCCGACCGCCTCGACATCGGCGGTGACCTCGGTGCTGACCGCGATGTCGAGGTCTGTCCCGGAGATCCGGATGCCCTTGTCCGTGGTCTGGATCAGGAGGTTCGCGAGGACCGGAAGGGTCGTCTTGGACGGCACCGCCGGTGTGACGGCGGCGAGGCCTTCCTGGAGCTTCTCACGGGTGATGGTGAAGCGCATGGGGGTCGCGGGTGCGGTGTGGGAATCGGGCGGAAGCCTGCGGTTCCTGTCTCTATTCTATCTCAAAGTCGTCGTAGCAGTAGGCCGGTGTGGATTGTGGACAGATCGTGCAACTGCTTGTCCGGCCGTCGTGCAGCGCGACGTCATTCACGTGCGGTGTCAGGTGGAAGGTCGGTGGAACGTCGGGGAAAACCGTTCGACGCGTCGGGGTTGTGTGGACCGCTGGGGGAATCAGGTGGAGAGTTTCAACGTTTCCCGCAGGCGTTCCACACGGCTCCGGAACTCCTCGCTCTCCGCCATCATCGCCTCCGCCCGCTCGAGCGAATGGATGACGGTGGAGTGGTCGCGCCCGCCGAAGGCGAGGCCGATCTCGACGAGCTGCATCCCGAGCACCTCCCGCGCGAGGAACATCGCCACCTGGCGCGGGATGGTGAGGGTCTTGGTCCGGGTCTTGGATTGGAGCCCATCGACCGTGATCCCCCATTCCGCGGCGACGAGCCGCTGTGCCGTCGCCATCCGATCCTGTCGACCCGTCGGCGCCGTGGCACCATCGTTCGACCGCAGCTTGTCCCGCAGCGCTTCGCGCGCGAGATCCACCGTGATCGACCGATGCTTCAATGAGGCGAAGGCGAGGAGTTTGATGATCGAGCCTTCGAGCTCCCGGACATTCGACCGGACGTGGTCGGCGATGAAATGCAGGACCTCGTCCGGGATCGTGTGCTCGAGGTGGTCCATCTCGGCCTTGCGGCGGAGGATGGCGATGCGGTGCTCGAGGTCCGGGGCCCCGACATCAGCGACCATCCCCCAGGCGAAGCGGGAGGCGAGTCGGGCCTCGAGCTTCGGGATCTCGGAGGGGGGCCGGTCCGAGGTGAGGACGATCTGGCGCCCCGCCTCATACAGGGCGTTGAACGTATGGAAGAACTCTTCCTGCGTGGAGTTTTTGCCGCCGATAAAATGGACGTCATCGACCAGGAAGAGATCGGTCTCGCGGTAGCGGCGCCGGAAGTCGTGCATGGCGCCCTTGCCGATCGAGGTGATGACGTCGTTGGTGAACTGCTCGGTCGTGATGTAGGTGACGCGGGTGTTCGGCGCGCGCTTGATAATCTCGTGCGCGATGGCCTGCATCAGGTGGGTCTTCCCGAGTCCAGTGGGGCCGTAGAAGAACAGGGGGTTGTAGGTCTTCCCCGGGGCCTGCGAGACCGCCATGGCGGCGGCGGCGGCGAGGTCATTGGACTTGCCGATGACGAACGAATCGAAGGTATATCGTTCGTTGAGGGAGCTCAGCGTGACATTCGGCCGAGGCTCTTCTGGCTTTATGGTGGCTCTTTCCTGTCCCGGTTGTGGAACGAAAAGATCCATCTGAGACCGCTGAACTCGCTCAGCTTGGACGGTCAACCGGATGCGGACAGGACGGCCGACCGCGACCGACGCCATCGACTCGATCACTGGCGCGTGCTTGCTCTCGTTCCACTCGACCGAGAATTGGTCGGGGGCGTTGAGCGTCAACGTGTCTTCGGTGTATTCGACCGGGGTCAACGGGACCAGCCAGGTATCGACAGCATGGTCCGGGAGCTGCGTCCTGACCTGCGTCAGCAGACGGGTCCAGACGTCAGCGGGGGAGAGCGACATTACAGGGCGAGCCGGTCGTTCGAGGAGCGGATACGAGAGGGACGGCGAACCTACCCGAGCGATGTGGATAAGTCAACATTCGAGAATGCGAACCAGTGGGGTATCAGCATCGTCCGGGTTGACCTAAGCGTCAGTCCCGAATACGTTTACGGACTCTGGACCAACTGCGGTCCTTCGTCATTTTCGATTTTGGAGTCACGATGGGTAAGCCGACATATCGTCCGCGCAACAAGCGCCGCATCAAGACGCACGGGTTCCGCGCGCGGATGGAGACCAAGTGGGGGCGCGAGGTGCTGAGCCGCCGTCGCAAGAAGGGGCGGAAGCAGCTCACCGTGAAGCTCCCGTCCAAGTACGCTGGCGCCTGAGTCGTCGGGGCGGATTCCGCCAGCAGGACGGTTGACGCGCACCGCCGATTTCGAGGCGGTGCGACTGACAGGGAAGCGAATCCGGACCGCCACACTGGAGCTCCGGACCCTCGCTTCCCTTCGACGTCTCCCCCGGGTCGGGGTCATTGTCCCGCGCCACAAGCACTCCGCCGTCGCCCGGAATCTCGTGAAGCGCCGGCTGCGCGAACTCATCCGGCAGTCGCTCTGGCCGATGCTCGTCACGCACCCGCCATGCGATGTCGTCGTGCGAGCCAATCCGTCCGCGTACGGCGTGCCCATCACGACCCTCGCCGCCGATCTCGCGAAGGCGATGCGGCGGTTGGGCACCACCCCACCGGCCACCTGAACCGGACGATCCCGACCGATGCGTGTCCTCCTCGTGGCGGTCGTCCGGGCGTACCAGCTCTTCCTCTCTCCGCTCCTCCCCCCCTCGTGTCGCTATCATCCGACGTGTTCGCAGTACGCGATCGAGGCGCTGCAGGGGCATGGCGCCTGGCGCGGCGGCTGGCTCGCGCTGCGTCGCATCGCTCGCTGCCATCCGTTCCGCGCCGGCGGATTCGATCCGGTCCCGCCTCCCCCTCCCGCCCCCTCTCGCCGTGATGGATAAGCGCTTCTTCCTCGCGATCCTCCTCACCGGAGTGATCCTCCTCGTCACGCCGGTCCTCTTCCCGGTCGCGCGACCGACGCCGGCGGCACCGACCGCCGTCACGGGCGCTGCGAACGGCTCGAACGCCTCGAGCGCAACTGCACCCACTGGGACCACCGCCTCCGCCGGCCCGACCGCGGCGACGACCGGCTCGGCCACGGCGACGCCGCCATCGGACAGCGTCGTGCGCCCGCCGATTCGCACCATCCGTCTCGCGAACACGATCGCCCGCTACGACCTCTCCTCCGGTGGCGCGGCACTCCTCTCCGCCGAACTTCCGGCCTACCAGAAGCTCGGCGGCGGCACCGGCCCGGTGCAGTTGGCCGCCCCCGACGGCGCGCTCCTCCGCTACCGGCTCCTCGCCGGCGGTGACACGATCCGGTTCGACGCGCTGCCCTTCACGGCCGTCGAGGATCAGGAGGCGGGTCGGCCGCGCGTCACCTTCACGGCCCCCGTCGGCGCCGGCACCCTCAGCGTCACCTACACGCTGAGCGACACCAACTATCTCGCCACGGTCGCCGTGCGCGCCGAGGGGATCCCGACCCCGGCCTTCCTGCTGACCGACCTGCCGACGGGGTTCCTCTCGCAGGAGCGCGATTCCGTCGACGATCAGCGCCACCTCGCGTATGCGATGCGCACCCCTGCCCGCGGCGCCGAGCGCATCGACTTCCGGAAGCCCGATGCCGGCGAGCGGATGATTCGCAGCGGCCCGTTCACCTGGGCGGTCGCGAAGAGCAAGTACTATCTCGTCGGTGTCGTCGCCGTCGATACCACCGCCTCACCCTTCGCCGAGGTGCAGGTCACCGGCGCGGCGCGGGTGAATCGCGTCGCCTCGCGCGCGGCCGCGACGGTCGTCTCACCCCTCCCGGTGGGCGGGACGGGGCTCACCTTCGAGCTCTACGCCGGCCCGCAGGAGTGGACGCGCCTCATCGCGATGGGACGCGAGTTCGAGCACACCAACCCGTACGGCGGGTGGATCAGCGGGATCGTGCAGCCCTTCGCGACGATCGTGATGCGCCTCCTCCTCTGGTTGAAGGGGTCGCTCGCCATCTCCTACGGCTGGATCCTCGTCCTCTTCGGCGTCACGATCCGGCTCCTGATGTGGCCGCTCAACTCGAAGATGATGCGCTCCAGCATCCAGATGCAGCGCATCGCGCCGCTCATCCAGGGGGCGCAGGAGAAGCACAAGGGCGACCCCGAGAAGCAGCGCGAGGCGGTGATGAAGGTCTATGCGGAGGCGGGAATCAGCCCCTTCGCGCCGTTGGCGGGGTGCCTCCCGATGCTCCTGCCGATGCCGATTCTCTTCGCGCTCTTCTTCGTCTTCCAGAACACGATCGAGTTCCGCGGCGTGCCGTTCCTCTGGCTGCCGGACATCTCCGTGAAGGATCCGTACTACGTCGTCCCGATCCTGATGGGCGCCTCGATGTACGCCCTCTCCTGGATCGGGATGCGGAACTCCCCGCCGAACCCGCAGGCGAAGATGATGAGCTGGCTGATGCCGGTCATGATGACGGTCTTCCTCTTCAACTTCGCGTCGGGGCTCAACCTCTACTACGCGGTCCAGAACCTCGCGGCGCTGCCGCAGCAGTGGTTGATCGCGAACGAGCGTGGGAAGGCTCCCGCCAAGGTCGCCGGTGGGGGCGCCGCCAAGGCGCGCTGACCTGCGCGGCGACACCATCGTCGCCACCGCGACGGCGCCGGGACGCGGCGCCCTCGCGGTCATCCGGGTGAGCGGTCCCGATGCGCACGCAATCGCGCGGCGCTGTATGACGCCGTGGCCCCTCACCGCGCGCCAGGTCACCCGGGCACGGCTCCACGCCGCCGACCGCCCTGACGCGCCGCTCGACGAGGCGATGGTGACCTGGTTCGCTGCGCCGCGCTCCTTCACCGGCGAGGATCTCGTCGAGTGCACGGTGCACGGCGGGGCCTTCGTCCCCGCCGCGGTGGTCGCCGCCCTCGTGGCGGCCGGGGCACGACCGGCGCTCCCCGGGGAGTTCACTGAGCGCGCGGTGCGGCACGGCAAGCTCGACCTGCTGCGCGCGGAGGCGATCGGCGACCTCATCGACGCGCGCACCGCCGCCAGCCATCGGCTCGCGCTCCGGCAGCTCGATGGGGTCCTCACTGGCCATCTCGCTGCGCTCCGTGAGGCGGTGCTCGGCGCGGAGGCGCTCATCGCCTACGACCTCGACTTCCCGTCCGAGGACGATGGGCCACTCGATCCGGCGCGCGTGCTCGCCGCCGTCGACGGCTCGATCGCGGCGATCGACACCCTCCTCGCGACGCTGCCGCAGGCTGCGCTGGGACGCGACGGCGTGATGGTGGTGCTCGCGGGCGCCCCGAACGCCGGGAAATCCTCCCTCTTCAATGCCCTCCTCGGGGAATCCCGTGCGCTGGTGAGCGAGGTGCCCGGCACGACGCGTGACGCCATCGAGGTGCTCCTCGACGACGACCCGTGGCCGATCCGGCTCGTCGACACGGCAGGGCTCCGGGCGAGCGATGACCAGGTGGAGCAGCTCGGGATCGAGGTGAGTCATCGGCGACTCGCGGAGGCGCAGGTGGTGCTCGTCTGTGGGGAGGACGACGCGTCGCTCGCGCGCGGGGTGGCCGAGGTGCGCGTGCACAGCGACGCCCCGCTGGTGCGTGTGCGGACGAAGGGCGACCGGATGACGAGCGCTGCGCTCGCACCCGTCGAGGAAGGGCATGCGTCCGCGCCGACCCCGCCGATGCCCATTGTGCCGGCGCCCGCATCGTCGGTCGCGGCCGAGGGCGCCCTGCTCACGGTGAGTGTGGTGACCGGGGCAGGGCTGGTCGCCCTCCGCGACGCGCTCCGCGCCACGGTGCGCGCGACGACGCCGGACCCCGCCGAATCGGCGCCGGTGGTGACGCGCGCGCGACACGTCACGGCGCTCACGACGGCGCGGGCGGAGCTGCAGGCGTTCCGGGCGGTGTGGGAGGGCGGTGAGCTCCCCGCGCCCGTCGCGGCGACCCATCTGCGCGCCGCGACCCTCGCGCTCGACGAACTTCTTGGCGCGCTCGACGTCGAGGAGGTGCTGGACCGCGTCTTCCGCGCCTTCTGCATCGGGAAGTGAGGCCCTGAAATGACGACGCGCGGCCGGCCCCGGAGCCGGTCGCGCGCGTCCACCGCGTGGAGCCCGTCCGCTGTTAGGCGGTGCGGGCCGCCGCGTCGGCGAATGCCATCAGTTCCTGCGCGTCGGCGCGGAGCGCCCACGCGATGCCACGGTCCTGCACCGCCTCCTGGACCATCTGCGCCCCGAGGAAGTAGCCAGCACGCTCGGGGAGGACGTACCGCTGGATGGTCCGCGCTTCGTCGCTCATCCCGCCGGAGAGCCAGCGGAGCCGCAGGCCGAGACCGGTGCGGTCGAGGTCAGGTGCGACGAGACGCCGGAGGACGCCATCGAGTTCGCGCACCCGCGCGTACTGCCGCCGATCGAACCCGAAGTACTCCCAATCGGCGTGGCCGGGTGAGAGGAGACGCGCCGCCTGGACGGCGAGCCCTTCGTTGACGAGGTGCTCGCGGAGGGTGACCAGCTTTCCGGTCTGCCAATACGAGTAGAAGCCCTGCTGCGACTGCACCACGCGTCGGAGTTCGGCGCGGCTGGTGGGCGCGGTGTAACGGACCCCGTGGGCGATCTCGTGCGCGAGCCACATCGGCAGGAGCTCGGGGTCGAGTCCGAGGCCGTGGGTGGCGGCGTTCGCGACGCCCGTGAAGTGCTCGAGGCAGACGAAGGCCGTGGCGCGCCCGTCGATGACGAGTTCGCCGGCGTTCGCGGCGCCGACCCCGACCATCAGGACGACGTCGACGGGGATGTCGAGTTCGAAGGTCTCGACGCAGGCGGCCTCGGCGCGCGCGGCGAGGGCGGCGACATCGAGGCGGGCGAGGAGATCGTGGAGATCACGACGATCGGCGCGCACGGTGTCCCGCACCACTTCGTGGAAGTGCGGCCCTGTGGGCTCGATGACGTAGTTGTGCCAATACGCGCCGAGGAGCGCGCGGTGGGACTCGAAGTAGCGGTGGTACCCGGCGACGGGATCAGCACCCGCGATGGCGTCGAGGAACTCGGGTACGAGATTGATCAGCACGGGCCGAAGAATACGGCCTCACGTGAATCCGGACAAGGACACGTGAC
>DAISWY010000006.1:17676-36921 GCA_036826135.1 Gemmatimonadaceae bacterium
GTGCCGCTTACTTCGTGCCGAAGAGTCGATCGCCGGCGTCACCCAGCCCCGGCAGGATGTAGCCGTGCGTGTTCAGTTCGCGATCGAGGGCTGCGGTGAAGATCGGCACATCAGGGTGTTCCGCGTGCAGGCGGCGCACACCCTCTGGGGCGGCGACCAGACAGAGGAAGGTGAGGCGCGTCGCGCCGCTCCGCTTGAGCGCGGTCACCGCGTTCGCCGCGCTCCCGCCGGTCGCGAGCATCGGGTCGAGGAGGAAGACGTCGTGCGTGGCGATCCCCGGTGGCACCTTGAAGTAGTACTCGACGGGCGCGAGTGAATCGTGGTCGCGGTAGAGCCCGATGTGCCCGACGCGTGCGTCAGGGATGAGGGCGCGGATCCCATCGACCATCCCCAGACCCGCGCGGAGAATCGGGACGAGGATCGGCGGCGTCGCGAGCCGCTCGCCCGGGGTGGTCTCGAGCGGTGTCGTGACCTCGATCGGCGCGAGGGCGAGCTGCTGCGTCGCCTCGTAGGCGAGGAGGGTGGCCAGCTCTGAGACGAGCTCCTGGAAGAGCTTCGTCGGCGTGGCGCGGTCGCGCAGCAACGCCATCTTGTGCCGCACGAGCGGATGGGCGACGACGGTGCAACCGGGGAGCGCAGGGGTGGTCGTCATGGTCGAGAAGCTAGTATCTTCGCCCGCATGAAAGAATATCAGGCCGTGATCCTCCGTCTCACCAAGCACCAGCGCGAAGACGAGGACGCGCTCACGGACCTCCTGAACGAGCGGAGCCGCGGCGGCTGGCATCCGGCTCAGCTCGCGCAGGACGCGGCGCGCCTAACGATCATCTTCGCCCGCGACGCCGAACCCGAGCGCTGACTCGCCCGCGGCGTCTCACCGCGATGCGACCGGCACCGGCGCCCCACCGATTCCCCTGCGCTCCCGAGGATACCCCCGCATGCGTCTCGAGTTCATCGGTGCGGCCCGTGAGGTCACCGGGTCGGCGCATCTCGTACAGGTCGCCGGTCGCACGATCCTCCTCGACTGTGGCCTCTTCCAGGGGCGCCGCCGCGACGTCGCGCACCGGAACCGCCAGCTCCCGATCCCTGTGGGACAGCTCGACGCCGTCGTCCTCTCGCACGCGCACATCGATCATGCGGGGCGGCTCCCGTTCCTCGTCAAAGAGGGGTTCCGCGGCGACATCCACGCCACGTCCGCCACGCGCGATCTCTGCGAGGTGATGCTCGCCGACTCGGCGCATATCCAGCAGAAGGACGCCGAATTCCTCGCGCGTCGGCATCGCGAGGCGGCGGACCCGCTCTACACCCTCCGTGACGTCTCCACGATGCTCACGCAGATGCGACCGCACGGGTATCGCGAGCGGTTCGAGGTCGTCCCCGGCGTCTGGGCGCGCTTCACCGACGCGGGGCACATCCTCGGCTCCGCCTCGATCGAGCTCGAGTGGATGGAGGGCGGGACGCGCCGCCGCCTCGGCTTCAGCGGAGACATCGGGCGGAGCGGGCTCCCGATCATCCGCGACCCCGAGCCGGTCGAGCAGGTGGACTGGCTCCTTCTCGAATCCACGTACGGCGACCGTGACCATACCGACGTCGCCGGCGCGCGCGAGGCGCTCGCCCGCGTGGTGCGCGAGACCGTCGGTCGCGGCGGGCGGGTGCTCATCCCCGCCTTCGCCGTCGGGCGCACACAGGAGCTCGTATACGATCTGCATCAACTCGTGCACGAGGGGCGGATTCCGAAGGTCCCCGTGGTGATCGACTCCCCGCTCGCGAGCGAGGCGACGCAGGTCTTCCGGGAGCACACGGAGGTCTTCGACCGCTCCGAGTCCCTGGTCCGCGCGCATACCGCACGCACCGAGGATCTCTTCGCCTTCGACCTGCTGCAGTTCACGCCGGACGTGGAGGACTCGAAGGCGATGATGCGGCAGCCGGGCCCGAAGGTCGTGATCGCCGCCTCCGGGATGGTCGAGTCGGGCCGGATTCTACATCACCTCGCACACGGGGCGAGCGACCCACGCAACACGATTCTCATCGTCGGCTTCCAGGCGGAGCATACGCTGGGGCGGCGCATCGTGGAGCGGCGGCCGGTGCTGAACGTCTTCGGAGACGAGGTGCCGCTGCGGGCCCAGGTGGAGGTCCTCACTGGGTACAGCGCGCACGCCGACCGGACGGAGCTCCACGCCTGGCTCGACGCGGTGCGCGCGACCTCGCCGCAGCTCGCGGATGTGATCCTCGTGCACGGTGAGCGGACGGCACAGGACGCCTTCGCCGCCCGACTCACCGCGGCCGGGTATCGCACGCACGTGCCGGAGCCGGGATCGCACCTCGTCCGATGAACGGCGGGCGCCGCTAGCTTCCGCGCATGCCCGTCGTGCCGTCCGTCCCGCGCCTCCGCCGCGCGCGCCTCGTGTTCGGCGCGTGTGGCATCGTCGTGCTGATCGGGTGGATGGGGTCGCTCGCCGGCGTGCTCTGGCACGCCGCGCGCGATCGTGCCGTCCCCGCGGACGCAATCGTCGTGCTCGGCGCCGCCCACTACCTCGGGCGACCCTCTCCCGTGCTCCGGGCGCGGCTCGACCAGGCAGCCGCGCTCCACACGCGCGGCGTGGCGCCGCTCGTGGTGCTCACCGGCGGCACCGCGCCGGGCGACACGACGAGCGAGGCGGCCGCGGGGTTCGCGTATCTGCGGCGGCGCGGCATCCCGGCCGAGGCCCTGCTGATGGAGCAGGAGGGACGCACCACGAGCGAGTCGTTGGAGGCCGTGCGCGCCCTCCTCGCCGCCCGCGGGGTGTCTCGCGTCGTCCTCGTCTCCGATCCCTTCCATCTCCTGCGGGCGCGTCTCGTCTCCCAGCGGCTCGGGTTGCACCCGGTGACCTCGCCCGCCCGGGGCGACGGGGAGACCCTCGGCGCACTCGTCCGCCGGCATCCGGTGTATCTCCTCTCGGAATCCGTGAAGGCGCCGATCGCCTGGCTCACCGGCCGCTGACCCCGCGTCACATCGTCATCTTTCCCTGATGCAGATCCCCGTCGACACCTACACGCTGCCCAACGGTCTCCGCGTGATCCTCTCCGAGGACCACGCGACGCCGATCGTGGCCGTCAATCTCTGGTACCACGTCGGCTCCGCGAACGAACGCGCGGGCCGCACCGGCTTCGCGCACCTCTTCGAGCATATGCTCTTCCAGGGGAGCGCGAATGTCGGTGCGAACGAGCACTTCGAGCTCGTACAGCGCGCCGGCGGTACCCTCAACGGCTCCACCTGGCTCGATCGGACGAACTACTACGAGACGATGCCGTCGCATCAGCTCGAGCTCGCCCTCTGGCTCGAGGCGGACCGGATGGCGCGGCTCCTCCCGGCGATGACACAGGAGAAGCTCGACACCCAGCGCGACGTCGTGAAGAACGAGCGGCGCTGGTCGGTCGACAATCAGCCATACGGCACCTGGTGGGAGAAGCTGCCGGCGCTCTGCTTCCCGCCCGAGCATCCGTTCCACCATTCGCTGATCGGGTCGATGGAGGACCTCACCGCGGCGAGCCTCGAGGATGTCGCCGAGTTCTTCCGGACCTACTACACGCCCGACAACGCCGTCCTCACGATCGCGGGGGACTTCGAGCCGGCGGCGGCCCGCGCGATGGTGGAGCGCCACTTCGGTCCGATCCCGCGCGGCACGGGGCGGCCCACGCTTCCGTCGATGACCCTGCCGGAACAGTTCGGCGCACCGCGGCGCGAGGTGGTGCCTGATGCGGTCGTGGCGACGCGGATCCTGCTCGCCTTCCGCATCCCGGTGGCGGGGGCCCCCGACTGGTACACCGCGAGCCTCCTCGCCGCCGTGCTCGGTAACGGCGAGGGGAGCCGTCTCCCGCGTGCGCTCGTGCGCGAGCAGGCGATCGCCTCCGAGGCGAACGCCTTCACCTTCGACCTGCACAAGGGGAGCGACCTCCTCGTCATTGATGTCGTTGCGCGCCCCGGTGTCGCACCCGAGGCGATCGAGGCCGTCGTCGTCGCCGAGGTGGAGCGGTTGATCGCCGATGGCGTGACCGCGGAGGAGCGGGGCCGGGCGCTCGCGCTCCTCGAGACCGGATGGATCGCCGGGCTGCAGTCGGCGGGGGCACGGGCCGACAAGCTCTCGCAGTTCGCGACGTACCGCGGCGACGCCGCGCTCGTGAACGCGGAGCCCGAGCGGCACGCGGCGGTGACGGTCGAGGCGCTGGTGGCCTTCGCGCGCACGTGGCTCGTCGAGTCGAACCGCGCGACGCTGCTCTATGTGCCGCAGCCCACCCCCGCTGCGGAGGCCGCGTGACCGCGCTCCCGCGTCCGACGGCCGGGGCGCCGCGCCCCTACGACTTCCCCGCGGTGCATCGGGATGTGCTCTCCAACGGCGTAAGGTTGCTCGTCGTCCCGATGCCGCGGCTCCCGCTCGTGACGGTGTTGGCTCTCGTGGACGCCGGTGCAGCCACGGAGTCCGCGGCGCAGGCCGGCGTGGCCGAACTCACGGCGCGCACGCTCATGGAGGGAACTGGGTTGCTGGACGGGGCCGCGGTGATCGAGGCGTTCGAGCGACTCGGGACTGCGGTCGGCACCTGGGCCGACTGGGACGACAGCGGCGCGTCCTTCACCGTGACGCGGTCGCGGCTCGACGCCGCGCTCGCGCAGTTCGCCGACGGGCTCCGGGCGCCGCGATTCCCCGCGGCCGATGTCGCGCGCCGGCGCGACGAACGGCTCGCCGACCTGCAGCAGCAGCTCGCGGAACCCCGCGGCCTCGCGGACGAGCGCTTCGACGGCTTCCTCTACGCGCCCACCTCGCGCTATGCGCGCCCCCTCGGCGGCAGCGCCACGACCGTGTCGGCGCTCGATGACGTCGCCGTGCGCGCCTTCCATGCGGCGCGCTACGGACCGGCCGTCACCAGTCTGCTGTTCGTCGGTGACATCACGCCCGAGGACGCGCGCGCGATGGCGGAGCAGCGCTTCGGGTCGTGGCGTACCACCGCCACCACCGCGGCGACCCCCGAGGCCACGGTCGCGCGGCGGGAGCGCCACGCCATCCTCGTCGCGAAGCCTGACGCTCCGCAGTCGGAGCTCCGCGTCGGACATCTCGGCGTCCCGCGCGCGCATCCCGATTACCTCGCGATCGTCGTGATGAACGCCGTCCTCGGCGGACTCTTCTCGTCGCGCATCAACCTGAACCTCCGCGAGAAGCACGCGTTCACCTACGGGGCGTCGTCGGGGTTCGAGTGGCGCCGATCGGCGGGCTCCTTCGTGGTCCGGACCGCGGTGAAGACCGAGGTGACCGCGCGCGCGCTCGAGGAGATCCTGCGCGAGATCGATGGGATGCGGGCCGCGCCGCCGACCGCGGCGGAGGTCTCGCTCGCGACCGATTATCTCGCCGGGGTCTTCCCCATCCGATTCGAGAGCACCTCGGCCGTCGCCGGCGCCCTCGCGAACGCGACGAGCTTCGGGCTCCCGGACGATTGGTTCTCGACGTACCGCGACCGCATCCGCGCGATCACGCCGGCGCAGGTGCACGCCGCGGCGCAGGCGCATCTGCATCCTGACCGCCTGTTGGTGCTCGCCGTGGGTGATGCGCCCGCGATTGCTGACTCGGTGGCGGCGCAGGGGGTCGGTCCGGTGATGACCGTCACGGCGGAGCACGATCCGTCGGAGGCGCGATGAGCGAGCCGGGGCGGGTGGATGGCGGGCGCGTGTGGCAGTATCGCTTCCTCGACGCGCATCTCGACCAGGTGCGCTATCCCGACGGGACCATCGGGGAGCAGGTGTTGATCCATCATCCCGGCGCCGCAGCCGTGGTGCCGTTCCTGAGCGATCCACGGGGCGAGGATCCACAGGTGCTCTTGATCCATCAGTACCGCTACGCGGTGGACGGGATGCTCTGGGAGATTCCCGCCGGGCGATTGGAACCCGGAGAACCGACGTTGTCCTGCGCGCATCGGGAGCTGAAGGAGGAGACCGGGTGCACTGCGACGTCGATGGAGTCGCTGACGAGCATCTGGACCGCCCCGGGGTTCACGAACGAGCGGATCGAGATCTTCCTGGCGACCGGATTGGAGCGCGGGGCCTCCACACGAGAGGCCGACGAGTTCATCGAGGTCGTGACAGTGCCGCTGTCGAAAGCGCTCAGGATGATCGCAGCCGGCGAGATCACGGATGCGAAGACGGTGGTCGGGTTGTTGTATGCGGCGGGGTTCTCGACAGGCCGGTGAGATCGAGCGGGTCCGAGTCGAACCGTCCCGATTTCCGGAATTTAGGACGATAAAGCGTCCTTATTTTCAGACAATTCGGAAATCTTCAGGTTATTTAAATTGTTGTATTTATTATACTTAGCGAAATTATTCTGAGTGGCACGCGGTATGCTCCTATGGGTGACATAGGCGGAAGGAACGTCTGCCAACCAACGGGAGGAAGGATGGGAACCGCTGTTGTCGCGATCGATGAGATGTACGGTTCGATTAGTGGCCGTGATACTGGCTCTTATCGGCCCACTTCAGAGCTAGAAAGTCTCGATGATGGCTCCTTGGTGTACGAATACATCAAGGGTGAGAGCCGCGCCTTCGATGTGATCTTTCATCGGTACCGGACCCGGCTGCTGAACTTCATCTACCGGACCGTCGGAGACCGGGAGCGGGCTGAGGATCTCGTGCAGGAGGCCTTCATCCGGGTGCATCGCCATCTCGCGCGGTTCGACCGGACGAAGAAGTTCTCGACCTGGATCTACACCATCGCGTCGAATCTCGCGAAGAACGAGCTCCGGAACCGCGGGCGCAATCCGATCGTGCTGTATCAGGCGCTGAGCGCGGACCAGGATGACGAGGATCGTCCGCTCGAGTTCGAGGATACCACGTCGCGGCCGGACGACCTCTTCCGGAAGCGGCACGTGCGCGAGCTGGTGGAGTCGACCGTCGCGCAGCTCCCGGTGCATCACCGGCAGGTGTTCGTGATGCGCGAGTTGGAGGGTCGTTCGTACGAGGAGATCGCCGACCTCACCCAGTGCAACCTCGGGACCGTGAAGTCGCGGCTCAACCGGGCGCGCGGGGCGTTCGCGGAGATCATCGAGCCTGCGCTTCGCTAGGTGAAGGGGGGTCCGGCCTCGGAAGGGGTCGCGACGATCACCGACGGAGCGTGGGACGCGCCCCTCCGGGCAACCGGAGGGGCGTCGTCGTTCTGGCGCTATATTCCCCGTGATGCCGACCCTGTCGATGACCGCGTTCAAGGGGGCCGTCGCGAAGGGGCCGCTCGCTCCGGTCTACGTCTTCCACGGCGCCGACGACCACCTCAAAGATCTCTGGGTGCGCCGCGTCATCGAGGCGGCGACCGACGCCGGCACGCGGGATTTCAATCTCGAGGTGCTGCGCGGCGGGGAGTGTGACGCCGGCCGGCTCGCCGGGGCCCTCGATGCGCTCCCGATGCTCGCCGAGCGGCGCGTCGTGGTGCTGCGCGATCCGGGCGCCCTGAAGAAGGCGGTGCAGCCCCGGTTGCTGGCCTATCTCAAGCAGCCCGCCGCGGAGACGGTGCTGCTCCTCGTCGTTCCCGCGGGTGACGCGCCGGCCGCCCCGTGGACCGCGGCGGCGAGCGTCGTGGAGTTCCGCGCACTCGAGGGGGAGGACCTCGTGAAGTGGATCGTCCACCAGACGACCACCGCGTGTGGCGGGACGATCCTCCCCGAGGCCGCCGCGCTCCTCGCGGCCTATGGTGGAAGCGACCTCTCGCTTCTCGATGGCGAACTCAAGAAGCTCGTGGCGTACACCGCCGGCGCGCCGATCGACGCCGCGGCCGTCGAGGCGGTGACCGGCGTGCGGCCAGGCCACACGGTCGGCGATTTCCTCGACGCCGTCGCCCGGCGTGACACCGCGACGGCGCTCGCCCTCGTGGAGGATGCGCTCGCGCAGCCCAAGTCGAGCGGGGTGACGCTCGTGATGGCGCTCGCGACGCAGACCCTCGCCATCGGCTGGGGGCTCGCGGCGCGCGCGCGCGGACTCTCGGCGTCGCGACTCGAGAGCGAGTACTTCACGCTCCTCAAGGGATCGGGCGGGGCGTACACGGGACAATCCTGGGGCGATGCCGTGAAGTGCTGGGCGCGCCACCTCGGCAAGTGGTCCCTGCCCGACGTCGATCGCGCGCTCGAGCAGCTGCGGCAGGCCGACCGTGCGATGAAAGACACCAAGGTCTCGAGCGAGGCGCAGCTCCTGCGGTCGCTCGTGCTGGGACTCGCCGCGGTCCCGAAAGCCACGCGGGGCGCGGCGTGACGGTGCGCGCACTCCGGTCGGTGCGCACGGTGCTTTCGGTGCTCACACTGGTGTGCAGCGCATCGCTGGCAGCCCAATCTGCCTCGACGCCGGCGCTCGACAGCGCGATCGCGCGCGCGCGGCGGCTCGTGAACGAGGGCGCGGGGGCGGTGGGTCGCTCGGTGGTGGATTCGGTGCTCGCGCGCGTCACGCCGGGTTCTCCTGACGAGGCGACGATCCTCTACTGGCGGGCGACGCTCGCAGAATCGTGGGAGATGGCGCAGCAGGACTACCTGCGACTGATGCTCGAGTTCGATGGGAGTGCGCTCGCCGGCGAGGCGATGCTTCGCCTCGCGCAGGGCGAGCTCGCGCGCGGGGACCGGGCGGCGGCGGAGCAGTATCTCGAACGGCTCGCGCGCGAGACTCCCGACGTGCCCGCGCGCGCCGAGGCGGCGCTCTGGCACGGGCGACTCCTCCTGGAGCGCGGTGAGGCGGCGACGGCGTGCCCGATGCTGCGGGACGGTCGTGCGCGGCTCGGCCGTGCGGCGCGTGACTCGCGCGCGCCGCGCGAGGCGACCGACCTCGTCACCCGCTTCGAGGTGCTGCTGATCAGCTGCGCCAACCTCGAGGCGTCGGCGACGGACAGCGGCGCGGCGCCCACTGCGGCACCGACGCCTGCACCGGCACCGACCGCCGTACCTGTACCAACCGCCGCACCGACGACCACCGGCGCACCGGCACCAGCGTCACCGCCGGTCGCGACGCCCGACGCGGCATCGCCAGCATCCCCCCTCTCGCGCCCTCCCGCGGGTGTCGCCGATTCGGAATGGACCGTTCAACTCGGCGCCTACGCCACACGTGAGCAGGCCGCCGCCGTGCTGCGGCGGCTCGGGTCAAGTGTCGCCGAGTCGCGTATCGACGAGATCGCTGGTGGCCCGTACGCCTTCAAGGTGCGCTTCGGCCGCTTCGCGACGCGCGCGGAGGCGGAGACGGCGGCGAGCGCGCACACCCGCCGCACCGGCGCATCGACCTTCGTGACCGAGGCCCCGCCACGATGAGTGCCGCCGCGACGCCGTTGATGGCGCAGTACCGCGAGATCAAGGCGCGGCATCCCAACGCCATCCTGTTTTTCCGGATGGGCGACTTCTACGAGATGTTCTACGAGGACGCCGAAGTCGCCGCGCGCGCGCTCGACCTCACGCTGACCTCGCGGAACAACGGCGGGGCGGCGGAGGTGCCGCTCGCTGGTGTGCCGGTGAAGGCGGCGCCCGAGTACCTCCGGCGTCTCGTGCAACAGGGGCATCGCGTCGCCATCTGCGAGCAGATGGAAGACCCGAAGCTCGCGAAAGGAATTGTGAAGCGCGCGGTCATCGAGACGGTGACCCCCGGCGCCGCCTTCGCGGACGATCTCCTCGATGCCGCCCGCAATACCTGGCTCTGTGCGGTCAGCGCGACTGCCGCGACCCCGGGTGCGGGCTCGGAGATCGGCATCGCCGCGGCGGATCTCTCTACCGGTGAACTGCGGCTCGTGCGCTGCCGGCGTGCCGATGCCGAGGCGGCGCTCGCGCGTCTCGCCCCGCGCGAGCTCGTCGTGCCCACCGGTGCGCTCGGTGACGCGATCGGGCCACTGGTCGCGACGGTCGAGGCGCTCGTCACCCATCGCGACGGGTGGGAGTTCGAACCCGCGTTGGCGCTGGATGCCCTCGCGCAGCACTTCGGCGTGCGCGCGCTCGACGGGTTCGGAATCGGCCCTGAGGACGACGTGGCAGTCGGTGCCGCCGGGGCGCTCCTCCGCTACCTGAAGGAGCTGCAACCCGGTGGGGTCCCGCATCTCGCGCGGCCCGTGGTGGAGCGGCCGGGCGGCACGATGCCGCTCGACGAGATGACGCGTCGGAACCTCGAACTCGTGGAGTCGCTGCGCGCGAGCGGCGACACCACCGGCACCCTGCTCGGTGTCCTCGACCGCACGCAGACACCGATGGGCGCGCGCTTGCTGCGGCAATGGATCCTCGCGCCCCTCACCGAGGTGGCGGCGATCACCGCGCGGCTCGATGCCGTCGCGGTGCTCGTCGGGGATGGCCTCGCGCGTGCGGCGCTCCGCGAGGCGATGGACGGCGTGCGCGACATCGAGCGGCTCGCCGGGCGCACCGCCGCGCTGCGCGCGACGCCCCGTGACCTCCGCGCCCTCGGCGATTCCCTCGCGCGACTCCCCGCCGTGCGGGGCGCGGTGCCGACGTCGACGGCCACGGTGCCGACGGGCGTGCTGACCGAGGTGCTCGACGCGTGGGATGACGCGACGGAGCTCGCGGCCGAGGTGCAGCGGACCATCGTCGCGCGGCCCCCCCTCGCGTACGGCGATGGGGAGACCGTCGCGCCCGGCGTCGATGCGACGCTCGACGAGCTCCGTGCCATTGCCGCGGGGGGCAAGGACGCGATCGCCGCGCTACAGGCGGAGGAGCGCGCGCGCACCGGGATCGCCTCGCTCAAGGTCGGCTACAACCGCGTGTTCGGATATTTCATCGAGATCACGAACGCGAACAAGGACCTCGTCCCCGCGGACTACCAGCGGCGGCAGACGTTGACCGGTGCCGAGCGGTACATCACCCCGGCGCTGAAGGAGTTCGAGGAGAAGGTGCTGCACGCCACCGAGCGGATGGAGACGCTCGAGCGCGAGCTGGTGGAGGGGCTGCGCGCACGGGTGGGTGCGCAGGTGGCGCGCTTGCAGGGGATCGCGCGGCGGTGCGCCCAGCTCGACGTCCTCGCCGCGCTCGCGGAGGTGGCGGCGCAGGAGGGGTACGTGCGGCCGGTGGTGGATGACGCGCCCGGGCTCGAGATCGTGCGCGGGCGGCATCCCGTGGTGGAGCGGATGATGCCGCGCGACCAGTTCGTGCCGAACGACGTCACCTTCTCGCCCGAGGCGCGGATGATCATCCTCACCGGGCCGAATATGGCGGGGAAGAGCACCATTCTCCGGCAGATCGGGCTCCTTGTGCTGATGGCCCAGATGGGGAGCTTCGTCCCCGCGAGCGCGGCGCGCGTGGGGGTGACGGACCGCGTCTTCACGCGCGTCGGGGCAAGCGACAACCTCGTGCGCGGCCAGTCGACCTTCATGGTGGAGATGGCGGAGACGAGCGCCATCCTGCACACGGCGACGGCGCGGAGCCTTGTGCTCCTCGACGAGATCGGCCGCGGCACCGCGACCTGGGACGGCCTGTCGATTGCCTGGGCGGTGACGGAGCACCTGCATGATCAGGTGGGGTGCTGCACGATGTTCGCGACGCACTATCACGAGCTCACGCAGCTCGCCGAGCGGTTGCCGGCGGTGCGTAACGCGAACGTCGCGGTGCGCGAGGTGGGGGAGCAGATCCTCTTCCTGCATCGGTTGCAGCCGGGCGGGGCGGACCGGTCGTACGGCATCGAGGTGGGGCGTCTCGCGGGGTTGCCCTCACCGGTGATCACACGGGCGCGCGAACTGCTGCGGCACCTGGAGCAGGAGTCGGTGGCACCTACCGTGGAGGATGGTGCGACCGAGCCTGACGTGACGCGTGCGGGCACTGCGCGCCGCGCGGTGCGACCCGCGGTGCGACCCGCGGCCGCGGAGCCGAGCGCGGCCGCGGATCAACTCGCCTTTTTCACTGCGGCCCCCGACCCTGCGGCGGAAGCCCTGCGGGCGCGCCTCCGCGCGCTCGATCCCGACACTCTGACGCCGATGCAGGCGCTCGGCCTGCTGGCCGAGCTCACCGCCGCCGCGCGCGAGGGAGGGCGCGGCTAGCTTTCGCCATCTCCCCCCAGTCGAGACCCTTCATGACCGACCATCTCCGGCATCGCCGCCCCTATGCGAACGTCCTCGAGACGATCGCGTGGACCCCGCTCATCCGGCTCACCCGCGTGGCGCAGGGGATTCGCACCCCGGTCTACGGCAAGGCGGAGTTCTTCAATCCCGGCGGGAGTGTGAAGGACCGCATCGGGCTGCCGATGATTGAGGCCTTCGAGCGGTCGGGGGAGCTGAAGCCGGGCGGGACGATCGTCGAGGGGACGAGTGGCAACACCGGCGTGGGGCTCGCAATCGCGGCGGCGCTCAAGGGCTACAAGTGCATCTTCACGATGCCGGACAAGATGTCGCAGGAGAAGGTGCGGCTCCTCAAGGCGTTCGGCGCCGAGGTGATCATCACGCCGACGGCCGTGCCGCCCGAGCATCCTGACAGCTACACGTCGATGGCCAAGCGGATCGCGACTGAGACACCGAACGCGGTGCTCGCGAACCAGTTCTACAACCTGACGAACCCGGCGGCGCACTACGCGAGCACCGGTCCCGAGCTCTGGGAGCAGACCGAGGGGCGGATCACGCACTTCGTGGCGGGGGCGGGGACGGGTGGGACGATCAGCGGGACCGGGAAGTACCTGAAGGAGAAAAATCCGAATATCCAGATCGTCGGAGCTGACCCAGTTGGCTCTATTCTGGCCGAAGTGTGGCGCTCTAATGGCGCGAATAAGCCTCAAGGGGCGCCTTATAAGGTCGAAGGAATCGGCCAGGATAAAGTCCCAGGAGCGCTCGACCTCGGTGTCATCGACGACTACATCACGGTCAGCGACCGCGACGCCTTCACGATGGCGCGCCGGCTCACCCGCGAGGAAGGGATCTTCGTCGGCGGCTCCGCCGGCCTCATTGCCCACGCCGCACTCTCCGTGGCGCGCCGCATCAATGATCCCGACGCCTGTGTGGTCACGGTGCTCTGCGATACCGGCGAGCGCTACCTCTCGAAGGTCTTCAACGACGAGTGGATGCGCGAGAACCAGCTCCTCGAGCCCGAGAAGGCGACGCTCGGCCAGCTCCTCGGGGCCAAGACCGGGTCGGCGCCGGCCATCGTCAGCACCGCGCCCGGCGCCTCGGTGCGCCAGGCCCTCGGCCTCATGAGCCTGCACGACATCTCGCAGCTCCCTGTGATGGATGGCAGCAACTGCGTCGGCTCGGTGAGCGAGCACGTGCTCAGCGTGCGCGGTCTCGAGGACAGTAAGGTGCTCGAGCGCACCGTGGCCGACGTGATGGACGCGCCTTTCCCCATGGTGGACGCGGGGATGCCTGCCGATGCCGCGGTCAAGCTCCTCGGTCGCAACAACCCCGCCCTCCTCGTGCGCGACCACGGCACCGTGCAGGGAATCATCACGCGCAGCGACCTCCTGCAGTTCCTGATGGCGCGGTGACAATGCGAATTCTCGTCCTCCTCGGCGGCGCGTCCGCGGAACGCGAGGTCTCGCTCGCGAGCGGCGCGCGCGTGGCCGAGGCGCTCCGCGCCAAGGGGCACGACGTCACCACCGCCGATCCCGGCGACGACCCGCTCGCAATCCTCCCCGAAGCGCGGGCCGCCGAGGTGGTGTGGATGGCGCTGCACGGGGGCGCGGGCGAGGACGGCACCATCCAAGCGCTCTTCGACTTGGCCGGCGTGCGGTACACGGGAAGCGGACACCTCGCGAGCGCGCTCGCGATGGACAAGGACCTCTCGAAGCAGCTCTTCCGGGCGGCGGGCGTCCCGACCGCACACTGGCGGATGGTCCGCACCGGGGACGGCACGGACTGGACCGTCCCCGCGTTCACCGAGGAGATGATCGCCGCGCTCGGACTCCCGCTCGTCGTGAAGCCCTCCAAGCAGGGCAGCACCGTCGGCCTCACCGTGGTGAAGGCGGCCGCCGAGCTCGCGCCCGCCGTCACCGAGGCCTTCCGGCACGATGACGAAGTGATGCTCGAGGCCTTCGTGCCGGGGCGTGAGCTCACCGTCGGCGTGCTCGACGAGGCCGCAATGCCGGTCGGCGAGATCATCCCCAAGCACGAGCTCTACGACTACGAGTGCAAGTACACCCCGGGAATGGCCGAGGAGATCTTCCCGGCGGCGATTCCCGATGCCGTGCGGGACGAAGCGCAGCGGCAGGCGATGGCGGCGTACCACGCGCTCAAGCTCGCCGGCTGCGCGCGCATCGACTTCCGCCTGCATCCAACCGACGGCCTCTTCTGTCTCGAGGCGAACACGCTCCCGGGGATGACGGGGACAAGTCTCGTGCCGCAGGCCGCCGCGGCGATGGGGATGGACTTCCCGACGCTCTGCGAGCGGATCGCGCTGGCCGCCGCGCGGTAATACCATCGATGACGCTCCGTCTCCTCCTCGCGCTCGCCTTCGTGCAGGTGATGCAGTGGACGGCCGTGATGCCGGCCGACCTGCAGGCGTGGGCGGCGTTCACAAAGGACGCGCCGGTGCAGGGACGGTGGTGGACGCTGTTCACGCATCCGTTCGTGCAGCCGGACCTCGCGCTCCTGCTGCTCAACCTCTATGTGATCGGGCTCTTCGGTCTCCGGTTGGAGCGGGCATTCACCGCGATGCGGTATGGTCGGCTCCTCGCGCTCGCGACGCTGACCGGGTGGAGCGCGCATCTCCTCACGGGATCGAGCGCGGCGTGGCTCGGTGCGTCGTCCGCGGCGTACGGGGTGCTCGGCGCATACACGATGCGCTGGGGGGATGACGCTCATCTCCTCTTCGGGCGTTTTCCGCTTCGGGGGCGGTGGCTCACTGCTATCGTCGCGGGGATCCTCACCTTGACCGGCCTGGAGACGGGACCGGGATTCCTCGCGCATCTCGGCGGGCTCGCCGCCGTCTGGTTCCTGATGCCGCGTGGCGGGCGTCGCGTGGTGCCGCCCCGTCCAACGGAGCCTGAGGCGGCGGAGCCGATCGAGCGGGTCGCGCCGTCACCGGACCGACGGGCTGCCCCGCAGCAGGCCGCCCGTGCGACCGCCGCGCAGGTCGAGCGACCCGTCGCGGAACCGCCGCGCCCGGCCCCGCCGAGCATCGACGCGATCCTCGACAAGATCTCCGCTGAGGGGATCGATCATCTCACCGACGAGGAGCGCCGCGTCCTCGACGATCACTCGCGCCGACTGCGCGACCGCTGAGTCCCTACCAATGCCACAACCCGAACTGCTCGAGACCTTCCCGAACCCGTACGCGGACCGGGACTATGAGATCTTCATGACGACGCCGGAGTTCACGTCGCTCTGCCCGCTCGGCGGGATCGAGACCGACGCGGCGGAGCTCGCCCTGCTCAAGGGGGGGGCACCGGACTTCGCGACGATCAACATCACGTATGTGCCCGATGTCGTCTGCCTCGAGCTGAAGAGCCTCAAGCTCTATCTCTGGAGCTTCCGCAACGACGGGATCTTCTACGAGCGGGTGGTGAACCGGATCCTCGATGATCTGGTGGCGAAGGCACAGCCGCGGTCGATGAAGATCGTGGGGGATTTCAATGTGCGCGGCGGGTTGAAGTCGATCATCTCGGCGGAGTACAAGAAGCCGGCGTGACGACGACGGGGCGGGACCCTTGAGAGGGTCCCGCCCCGTTCATTGTGCTGAGGTCCGGTCGCGCGAAAGTGCCGTGCTCAGCGCGTCAGCGACCCCACCTCGCGCACGGTGATGGTCCCGAGACCGAGTCGCTCGATCGGTGCGCGAACCTTCGCGAGATCCCCGACGACGATCACCCAGGCGTTCTCCGCTGGTACGAAGGCGCGCGCGACGCGTTGCACATCCGCCGCGGTGACCTGACCCACGCGCTGCACGTACTCCGTGAGATAGTCGATCGGCAGGTTCCAGAGCGCGAGTGTCGCGACCTCGGAGGCCACCTGGCCGATGGTTTCGAGATCTCCCGGGACGGCGAGACCGAGATATGCCTTCGCACGCTCGAGCTCGGCGTTGGTCACCGGTGTCTCGCGGATGGTGCGCAGCTCGCGGAAGATGTCGACGAGCGCGCTATCGGTGACGTCGGTGCGCACCGCGGTGGAGACGGTGAAGGGGCCCGGCAACGGTCGGTAGCTGAAGCCCGACGAAATGCCGTAGGTGTAGCCCTTCGTCTCGCGAAGGAGGGTGTTGAGGCGCGAGGAGAAGGAGCCACCGAGGATGGTGTTCATCACCTCGATGGCGGCGAAGTCGCCGGTGGTACGTTCGACGCCCGGGGCGACGATGTTGATGACGGACTGGGCGGCGCCGGGCTTGTCGACGAGGATGAGCTGCACGCCTGAAGCGCGGCGTGCGTTGCCGAGGACTGGCGCAGGGCGCCGCTCGGTGCCTGCGGCTCGCCAGCCACCGAAGCGGCGGTCAAGCGCGGTGCGCGCCTCATCGAGGGTAATGTCACCGACCACATAGAAGGTGGCGCGCTCCGGGCGGATCGCGCCGTGATACGCCGCGCGTACCGTGGCGGAATCGAGCCGCGCCGTGGTGGTGGAATCACCGGCGGCGCTGCGGTGGTACGGATGGCCCGCGGGGAAGAGGGTCTGCGCCGTCGCGAGGCTCGCGAGCGCTGCGGGCTGGTCCTTCTGCTGCAGGAGCGAGGCGAGTCGCAGGTCGCGCTGACGCGTGACCTCGTTCGCGGCGAAGGTGGGTCGCAGCACGACGTCGGCCATCAGATCGAGGGCGGCGTCGAGGTTTCGGCGCGAGACCTTGAGCGAGATGGTCGTCGCGTCCCACGAGGCGCCGGTGGAGAGGGAGGCGCCGAGGAAGGCGAGTTCGCCCTGCAGCGCATTGGCGTCGCGGGTGCCGGCGCCCTCGTCGAGTAGGTTCGCGACGAAGGAGATGAGGCCCGGGTCGTCACGATCGAGGCGGGCGCCGCCGGCGACGGAGAGGATGACCTGGACGAGCGGGAGTTCCCGCTGTTCGACCAGTCGGAGCGCCGGCCCGTTGGCGAGCGCGGCCGACTGCACGCGCGGCACCGTGAGGGTCGGGGCAGGGCCGAGTGTTGGTGGCGTGGTGCGATCGAACGCGGCCGGTGCACCCTGCGCGGCGCTCTCGGTCGGTGCGAGAAGTGAGTGGAGCGTCGCGAGCAGCGCGAGGCCAATCGGAAAGTGGCGCACGGTCCGGTGGGTGATAGTGCGGGTGTGCGGGCGGATCATCGGGCGGCCCTCGCGGTGGCGGCGAGCGTGGTGCGGCCCTGCGGGACGACGCTCAGGGTGACGCGCCCATTGCGGAGGTAGGTGCGGACGACGCGCTGGACGTCGCGCGCGCGGACGGCGCGGTAGCGGTCGAGGTCCTTCTGGAAGAAGTCGGGGGTCCCCGTCGCGTAGTAGTAGGCGTTGAGCTGGTCGGCCTTGCCGCTCGAGAACTCGAGGCGGCTCAGGAAGCTCGCCTCGATGCTGTTCAGCGCCTGCCGGAGCTCGCGGGCCGTCGGTCCGTCGGTGGCGAGACGCGTCAGCTCCGTGTCGATCACCCGCTGGAGGGTGTCGAGGTGGACGCCCGGCCGGGCGGTCGCGACGACCTGGACATCGCCGTCGAGGCGCTTGCTCGAATTGAAGGCGTTGACGCTCGTGGCGAGCGGGCGATCCTGCACCAGCGCCTTGGTCAGTCGGCTGTTGCGGGCGCCGGCGAGGATGTAGCTCGCGAGGTCGAGGGCGGCGTCGTCGGCGTGGAACTCGCGGACGCCGTGCCAGGCGAGGTAGAGGCGCGGGAGCTGGACGCGGTCTTCGAGGGTGATGACGGTGTCGCGGATCGCGAAGGGGGTGACGCGCGGCCGCGTGAAGGCCGGGCCACGTGGGATCTCGGCGAACATCGTGCGCACCATGGTGCGCACCGAGTCGGCGCGCACATCACCGGCGACGACGAGGGTGGCGTTGTTCGGCGCGTAGTAGGTGCGGAAGAACGATTTCACGTCCTCGAGTGAGGCCGCGGAGAGGTCGGCCATCGATCCGATGGTCGTCCACGAGTAGGGGTGGCCGGCGGGATAGATGGCGCTCGCGAGTGCCTCGAAGGCGAGTCCGTAGGGTTGGTTCTCGTAGCTCTGGCGGCGTTCGTTCTTCACGACGTCGCGCTGGAGGTCGACCTTCGCGCTGTCCATCGTCTCGAGCATCCAGCCCAGGCGATCGGCCTCGAGCCAGAGCATCAGGGGGAGGCTGTTGGCGGGGCCGGACTCGTAGTAGTTGGTGCGATCGGTGGTCGTCGAGCCGTTGTTGCTCGCGCCCGCAGCCTCGAGGAGACGGTCGAACTGCGGGTATGGGGCGTGCCGAGAGCCCATGAACATCAGGTGTTCGAAGAGATGGGCGAATCCGGTGCGTCCCGGGCGTTCATCGCCGGAGCCGACGTGGTACCACACGTTCGTGGTGACGACGGGGACGGACCGATCCTCGTGGACGATGAGGGTGAGTCCGTTGGGGAGGGTGTCGACGGTGACAGGGACGCGGAGGGGGGTGCCTTGGGCGCCGAGGCGGCAGGCGAGGAGAGCGAGGAGCAGAAGGCGAGGGAGGCGTCGCATGCAGGTTGGGTGGCGGGTGCGCGAATCGTACGTGCCGGGCGGGGCCGCGGCAACGCGGTGGGTGGGATAGCATTCAGGGACCCTGACCCCGACCGTATTTATGAAAGTCACCGTCCGTACCTCGGTTCGCGCCCCGCTGGCCACCGTCTGGCGCGCGTACACCACCCCGACCGACATCGTCCAGTGGAATGCCGCCTCATCGGATTGGCACACCACCACGGCGACGGTCGACCTCCGGGCGGGGGGCACCTTCTCGTCGCGGATGGAGGCGAAGGATGGCAGCTTCGGATTCGACTTCGCCGGGACCTACACGGCGGTCGAACCGCATCGTCTGCTCGCCTACACCTTCGGGGACCGGACCGCCCGGGTCGAGTTCGCCGAGGGGGGTGATGGGGTGACGGTAACGGTGACCTTCGACGCCGAGACCGAGCACCCCATTGAGCAACAGCAGGCGGGGTGGCAGGCGATCCTCGACAGTTTCGGACGCCACGTTGAGGCGCTGGGGTAGGGGGGTAGGGGCGGCCTTGGCCCCTTCGGGACCCCGGTTGGGGCGGGGTTGGCTCGTAGAGAGGGGGCGACTAATATAGAGGCACGGCTGGGTAGCTCAGTTGGTAGAGCAGCGGACTGAAAATCCGCGTGTCGCCAGTTCGATTCTGGCCCCAGCCATTGTAAATCAACGACTTACGAGATTTTGGGTCGTTACAATTCGTACTACATTCGTACTACATGAGGGGGGACCAG
>DAISWY010000007.1:0-34509 GCA_036826135.1 Gemmatimonadaceae bacterium
AGATCGCCGTCGCTCTGGGTGAGCGGCACCGCCGCGCCGAGGATCAGGACGCCGAGCAGCGCGAGGAAGACGATGTCCGGGAGCGCCGGCTCCGTGAGGGGACGCGCGACGGCGCGCTCAGCGGCGGAGGATCGCACTCCGCAGCGGGCTCGGGATGGTGTCAGCCTGGCCGTGCACCGTCAGGCCGTTGAAGTATCCGAGGACGCCTTGCTGGTGATCGTACGAGGTGACGAAGAAGACGCCGACGTACTTGACCCGGAACGCCCGGGGCGAGGCGATCGACTTGTCGACGACATCCCAGATGGGCAGCAGGAAGGGTACGGCGGGATCGCAGGTGAAGCTCGCGCCGCCGTTCACGCCGCAGGCCTGACTCACCCCGGATCGCGTGGGGCCGACCATGTTCCCCGACTCGCCCGCGAGCCAATCGCCGATACCGACCGAGCCCTCGGCGCCGGTGCAGGTGGCCGCCAGCGCCTCGCGATAGGCGTCACCGCCACCCTTGGGATCGCCGAGCTCGCCGTTCGCGAAGCGCACCGGAGGAAGCCGGACGGGATAGAAGAAACCCGGCGGTGTGTCCTCGCCATCGGCGGAGGCGAGCTTGAGGGGGATGGCGTCGGCGCGCGTCATCGTGCGCAGGCGGGCGACATCGGCCACCGAGAGATCGTACGTGACGTCGGGCGTCGCGGTCGGATAGAGGGTGCGGAGCAGCGAGGCATACGGGATCGCCAAGGGGCGGATGCAGCGGGCGCGCGTCACCCAGACGATGGAGGCGACCGCCGTCGCGCGGAGGGTGCGTGTGCTGTCGCCGAAGATCCGCCCGAAGAGGTACCGCCCCACATGCTCGGTCTCGACGCGAACGGCATCGGTGGCGGGATCCGACCAGCCTCCCGTCGGTTGAAAGGCGCCGTTCCATCGACCGGGGGTGATCCCCGTGGGGCCGAGGGCGGGCGCCGCCCCGTCGACCGGGTTCCCCTCGACGTACGTGAGCGCACTGTCGGCGGCGTGTGCGGCGTCGTCGTTGAGCAGGCGAGTGACGCCGGCGAGGGCCCCGGCCTCCGCCGCCGTCTGCAGCTGCGCGCGCATCAGGTACCAGCGGGAGAGGTCGACCGCGAACGCCCCGATCCCGAGCAGCGCCGTGAGGAGGACGGCGATGATCGGGAGGGTGATGCCCCGGCGGGCGTCAGCGACCGAGCGCATCGAACACCGTCGAGAGCTGGAGCATCACCGGGCCGCCGATGACGATGAAGAGCGCCGGCAGGATCAGCAGCGCGAGGGGGAAGAGCATCTTGGTGCTGGCGACCGCGGCGCGGCGCTCCGCGCGGGCGCGGCGTGCCCCCCGGATCACCTCGGCGTTCACGCGGAGCACGCGGGCGATCGAGGTGCCCCACCGTTCGCTCTGGATGATGTTCGCCGCGAGCGTGCGCACCTCGGTGAGCCCGGTCCGGTGCCAGAGCCCGCGCAGCGCATCCTCGCGGGGCACGCCGGCGGCCTGGCGTCGACCGAGCAGGGTGAGCTCCTCGGAGAGGGCGGCGTGGACGTGCGCGAGCTCGCGCCCGACGCGTTGGATCGCGGCGTCGAGGCTGATCCCCGCCTCGACGCAGATGAGGAGGAGGTCGAGCATGTCGGCGAGCCCATCGCGGATGGCGCGCTGCCGCGCCTCGCGACGCCGGGCGACGAGCGACACCGGCAGCAGCGCGCCGATCACGAGGCCGAGCGCCGCGCCGATCAGCGTCCATCCGCCCTGCCCGACGAGCAGGGCGGCACCGCTGACCGCACCGAGCGCGGCGAGACCGACGACCGCCGCGAGGTAGATGGAGAGCGCGGACGCGGTGCGGAACCCGGCCTGCGCCAGGCGTTCCTGCGTGCGGCCGAGTCGCCACGCCTCGGGGAGAAGCCGCGCGATGGCATCGCCGAGACGCTCGATCCCCGAGTGCGAGGGTTCCGCGAGGAAGAGGACATCGCGACCGACCGTCGGACGGGAGGCACCCCGAACCCGCGCCGCGAGGGCGAGGGGCCGGATCTGGGCGAGTCGGGCCCAGACCACGGCGGTGACCGCGAGCACGAGGAGCGTGAGGGAGGCGACGAGGGCAAGGGACATCGGGTGGGCTCAGTAGGCGATGCGCGCGATGCGCGCGAGCAGCAGGTAGCCGACGACGACGGAGAGCGTGGCGTACGCGAGGAGCACGCGACCCAGCCCCGGGGCCAGCATCGGGCGGACGAAGGTCGGGTCGAGCAGCGCGAGGACGCCGAAGGTGACCAGCGGGAGGATGCCGAGGACCCGGGCGGAGGCGCGGGGCTCGGCGGTCAGGACCGCCACGCGGTCGCGGAGGACGGCGCGGTCGCGCACCACCCCGGCGAGCCCGAGCAGGACCTCGCTGAGCGATCCGCCGGACTCCCGCTGCACGAGGACCGCGGTCACGAAGAGCTTCGCGTCGATGGTGCCGACGCGGCGCTCGAAGTCCATGAGCGCGTCGCGCAGGTCGACGCCGAGACGCTGCTCCTCCGCGAGGCGCACGAACTCGGTCCCCATCGGGGCCGCGAGCTCATCGGCGACGAACTGCATCGCGGCCGGGAGCGAGAACCCGGCCCGGATCGCGTTGACGATCATGTCGATCGCTTCCGGGAGCTGAGCCTCGAGTCGTTCGGCGCGACGGCGGACCCGATGCCGAAGGAAGAGGGCGGGGAGCACGGCCGCGAGGAGCACCGCAATCGCCCCGACGGTGCGCCCCCACCACTGGCCGACCGCGACGGCGACGACGACCCCGAGCGCCCAGCCGAGCAGGAGCTCCCCGACGGACCACGAGAGTGACGCGCGCGGGAGCAGCGCATCGAGGCGCGTCACGCCGGGGAGCCCGTGGAGGAGCTCGTCGAAGAGCGGCATCGAGCTGCGGCGCCGATCCCGCAGGATGCCCGCCTGCTCGGTGGGCCCCTCTCGGAGTGCCCAGAGCCGCGCCCGCTCCTCCTGCGCCTCCGTGAGGCGACGGCGGTTGACGGCGACGTACAGCGCGAGCACGAGGAGGCCCGCCGCGACGAAGACGATGGCGAGGATGAGGAGCTCCATCGTCACGACCCGACGGTGAGGAGGTCGCCGAGGGCGATGCCGTGCAGGCGCAGGCGTTCCGCGAAGGCGGGGCGCGTCCCCGTGGCGGCGAACTCCCCGAGAACTGTGCCGTCGGGCCCGATGCCGCGACGGTCGAAGCGATAGATCTCCTGCAGGATGATTACATCGCCCTCCATCCCACGCACCTCGGTGACGCTGATGACGCGCCGGGTGCCATCGGAGAGCCGCGCGACCTGGAGGATCAGGTTGATCGCACTCGCCATCTGCTCGCGGATGGCGCGGGCCGGGAGCCCCATCTGCGCGAACTGCACCATCGTCTCCAGCCGCGCGAGGGCGTCGCGCGGGGAGTTGGCGTGGATGGTCGTGAGGGAGCCCTCATGGCCCGTGTTCATCGCCTGCAGCATGTCGAGCGCCTCCGCGCCACGGACCTCGCCGATGAGGATGCGGTCGGGGCGCATCCGCAGGGCGTTCTTCACGAGGTCGCGGGCGACGACCTCGCCGCGCCCCTCGGCGTTGGGCGGCCGGACCTCGAGGCGGACGACGTGCTCGTTGTGCAGCTTGAGCTCCGCGGCATCCTCGATCGTGATGAGGCGTTCCGCGTTCGGGATGGCCTCGCTGAGCGCGTTGAGGAGCGTCGTCTTCCCCGAGCCCGTCCCGCCGGAGATCAGGATGCTGAGCCGGGCCTCGACGCCGCCGGCGAGCACCGCCGCCATCCGCGCGGTGAGCATCCCGCGCTCGATGAGCTGCTGCATCGCGAGCTCCGCCCCGAACCGCCGGATGGAGAGTACGGGCCCGTTCAATGCCAGCGGGGGGATGATGGCGTTGACGCGTGACCCGTCCGGGAGGCGCGCGTCGACCATTGGCGAGGACTCGTCGATCCGACGCCCGACGCGGCTCACGATGCGATCGATGATCGCGAGGAGATGCGCGTCGTCGCGGAAGGTGACGCGCACCCGTTCGAGCCTCCCATCACGCTCGACGTAGACGTCTTGCGCCCCGTTCACGAGGATGTCGCTGATTGACGGGTCCCGGATGAGCGGCTCCAGCGGCCCGAGCCCCGTAATCTCGTAGACGATCTGCTCGATCACCTCCTCTCGCTCCGTCTGCGAGAGAGGGACGGCCTCGCTACGCAGGAACCCGCTGACGACGGCCCGGATCTGCTCGAGGAGGAGTCGTGGTTCGCGGATCCGCTCGAGGGCCTCGAGGTCGAGCCGCTCGATCAGCCGGCGATGGACCTTCACCTTCAGTTGTTCGACGGAGGCATCCCCGAGGCCGCGGGACGTCTCCGTCCCCGGCGCCCCCCCCGTACCGGTGGGTGTCGCCGGCAGCACGCCGACGGGCGGAGACGGTCGCCGGGTGAGGCGGTCACGCAGCGTGGGCGTCACAACTCAGCCCCCGAGGTGGAAGAAGCGGCTGAACGCCCCGGCCGGACGGGTCGAGACGGGCAGCGTGGCCGATGCGGGGGGGACGATCCCCGCCGGGAGGAGCTGTTCGGCGAGCTCCGCATAGCGCTTGGCGAGGCGGGACACCGGCGCGATCTCCAACAACGGCTTGCCACGGGCCACCGCCGTCGTGCAGTTGCGGTGGTCGTTCGGAAGCGTGAAGGCGACGGACCGCTCGAGCACCTCTCCCGCGTCGGCGAGAGACACCGCGTCGCTGCCCGTGACGCGGTTCACGACCACACGGACCTTGTCGTCTGGGTAGCCTCGCTCCCGGAAGAGCTGACTCGCCTGCTGGGCGCTGCGCAGCGCGGGGAGGCTCAGCTGAGTGACCAGCACCACCATCTGCGCGGCGTCCAGTGCCGAGACCACGTGATCCCGACGGCTGCTGTCGGCATCGATGATCACCACGTCGAAGTGCGCCCGGAGATGGCCGAGGAGCGTCGTGGTCGTCGCCGCATCGAGGCTGGCCCGCCCCACGCGTTCCGCCGCCGGCAGCACCCAGACGCCGCCCGGATGCTCGGTGAGGATGGAACTCAGCACACTCGCGTCCACATCGTCGCGGCGCGCGATCAGGTCGGAGACGTCGTACGTGGGCGCGAGGTTCAGGAAGAGGCGCACATCCGGGTCATCCTCGGTGAGGTCGACCAGTACGACCCGGGGGGTCGGGACGCGCGCGGCACAGGCGAAGGCGAGGTTAATCGCGACGGTGGTGACTCCCATCCCGCCCTTGGGGCTGTAGACCGCCACCACGCGCCCGTGACGCCCTTCGGGTGTGGCGCGCCGCTGGGCCCGCTCGAGTGCCGCGGCGATGTCCGCGCCCACCGCGGGCCGAACCAGGAACTCGTGCGCGCCGGTGCGGAGCCCGCGCAGGATCAAGTCGGGATCGGCGGTCGGGGCGGTGCCGATGACCAGCATCGCCGGGTCCGCGTGGAGGGCGGCCTCGAAGTCGCCGATCACCGCGCCGGTGACCGCCTCCATCGGGAGGAGGAGCAGGTCGTAGTGCGTCTGCCGGAGATGCTCGAGCGCCTCCGGCACGCCGGCCACCACATCGGCGGGCGCGAAATTGAATGGGGCGAGGACGGCGTCGAGCTCGGCGTCGGGGCCGGTGGCCCCCGTGATGGTGAGGACAGTGCGCCGGGCCATGTCAGCGCCCTCCGGGCGGGATGACACCCGTGCGCGGGGCGAGGACCCCGGTGGCCGGGGTCAGCGTATCCGCCGGGAAGCGCAGCACATCACGATCGCGCGGCCGCATCGGGTCCACCACGATGGGAGTCACGATCACCACCAGTTCCGTCTCGTTCCGCTGCCAGGAGCGACTCGAGAAGAGCGCGCCGAGGATGGGGAGATCCTTCAGCCCCGGGATGCCGCTGCGCACCTGCTGCCGCTCATCGTTGAAGAGCCCGGAGATGACGAGACTCTGGTCTCGCTTCACGTCGAGCGTGCTCTCCACTCGGCGCGTCCGGAGCGCAGGGATGCGGAAGCCGGAGAGGACGACGGCGTTCGCGTAATCGAGGGTCGAGACCTCGGGGGTGATCTTGAGCCGGATCAGGCTGTCGCTGACGATCTCGCCGTTGAAGGCGAGGCGGATACCGAACTCGCGGAATTGAATCGTCACCGCGGCGACCTGGCCCGGGACCGCGTTCTGCGCGATCGGCACCGGGATCTCGCCGCCGGCGAGGAAGCTGGCGTCCTCCTTGTTCCCCGCCATGATGTTCGGCTCGGCGAGCGTGCGCACCTTGCCCTGCTCTTCCTGCGCCTGGAGGAGGGCCATGAAGTCCGCCGTGCCGAATGAGGAGAGGAGCGTGAGGAAGCGGGCATCGGCGGGCACCGAGACGGCACCGGTCGTCGGATCCACCTGGCGGCCGTCGCGCAGCACGCCGGTGCCGATGCGGGTCTCCCCGCGCCGATACAGCCCCGAGAGCCCGAACTCGGTAAGCACGTCACGCCGCACCTCGGCGAACTTCACCGACACGAGGACCTGCATCCGGTCCGCCGGGGAGTGGACGAGCACGCGATAGTGCGCCCGCGTCCCGTCAGCGCCCCAGAGGAGCAGGTCGGTCTCGCCGAGCGCCTTGGCGTTCACGACGAGTTCGCGCGGCGAGATCGCGATGACGTCGGCGATGGCATCGGCCGCCACCGAGACGCGGATGACATCGACCGTAGTGCTGATGGCATACGAGCGACCAATCGGGAGATCGACCTTCTGGATGGTCGGCGCGATGGCAATCGGCGCGATGGCGATCGGCGCGGCCGTGGCCTCGGGGGCGGTGGTCGGCTCCTGCGCGTCGACGAGGGCCGGGAGGAGGAGCAGCGAGAGGGCGAGGAGACGGAGCGTACGGCTCCGCAGATCCAGGTGGGCGGCGATCATGGGTTCCTCCGCGCGGGGGGCGTGGACGAGTCGGGCTTGAGGAAGGCGCGGGTCTCGGTGCGATCGCCGCGATGGATCGTGACGGTGAGCGTCTCCGGCGCGGGGCGCGGGGGGGCGACCGGCACCGGAGGCGAGGGTGGCGGTGCGGGCTCCGGTGGTGGCGTCCGGCGACGGACCGCGGCCCGGGTGCGGCGGGGCGTAGTGGTGGCGGCGTCGGGCGCCGTCGTCTCGCTGAAGGAAACGAGCGTGACACCGACGACATCGCGCGCGTCGGCGCCCTCCGTGCGCACCGACTCGGAGTCGCCGAACCCCCGGAGCACCAACTGGATGCTCCCCTCGGTCGCGGCGAACGCGAGCCGCTCCGCCTGCTCCGGCGTCACCTCGAGCGCGGCGGTGGTGGCATCGATCGATCGCCCGGCGGCATCGCGCTGCACCGTCGTCCCCACTGACAGGACGCGGAGGTCTTCCATGAAGACCTTCGCGACGGGCGTGGGGGTGCCCGACCCCTGACGCATCATCACGACGACGTCGACGCGGCTGTTGGGCTGAATCAGACCGCTGATACCCGCGACGTCGTTGATGCGGACCGCCATCGCGCGCTTGCCGCGCGGCACCTTCACCTCGAGGCCCGGTCCCACGCCGATCGGCGCGAGCTTGCCGGGCAAGAGGACATCGCCGGTGAAGAGCGGGGTGACGAGGACGCGGCCGAGCACGGAGTCGCGCCGCGAAAATGCGCCCTCGGGGACCTCGGCGGCGGGCCACTCACGGACAGTGAGGACATCGGCACCGAGACTCGTGCCTTCAGGAAGATCCTTGGCGGCGACGACGACGCTGCGCATCGGGATCATGCTGCGCGCCTTGGTGCGCTGCAGGGCCTGGTAGACGCCGACGGTGGCGACGGCGGCCGTGGCGACGGCGGACCAGAGCAGGATGGTATATCGGCGAGCCGGCATCGAGTGGGGGGCGAGGTGTGAGGAAGGCGACGCGCAGGCGCGACGCGCAGGCGCGACGCTCAGCCGCCGAGTTCCCAGCGGTACCGCGCGGACGCATGGAGCGTGAGCGGCGGGAGGCCGAGGAGGGGACGGATCGGGGTGAGCATCGTGAACGGGTAGGCGACGCTCACGGTCGTGGACTGGAGCGTGGCCGGCGTGCTCGCGGCGTAGTGGTAGGTCACGCTGACCTGCTCGGGGGTCAGCGGCGGGCCGCCGAACGGCGAGAGGCGTGCGACCGCGGTGTCCTTGATCGCGGCGATGCTCCCTTCGGGATCCGGCGCGACGGCCGCGTACCGCGCCGCCTCTCGCACGGCGAGATTGAGCGTGTTCGCCGTGTACAACGCGCGCCCGAAGTCGACGAGGCCGAAGAGCAAGGTCAGCAGGAGCACGAGGACGAGGGCGAACTCGAGCAGAGCACTGCCGGTCGCATCCGCGAGGCGGCGATACCAGTCGGCGACACGTCGCGGCGTCGGGGACTGCGTCATCATGAGAGCACCCCCGGCATCCATCGGGCGCCGAGCACACCACCGGCGATCGCGAGCGCATAGGGCAGTCGCGTGGCGCTGGGGCGTGCGGCGAGGCGGAGGAGCTGCGGCGCACGCCAGGCGAGCGCGAGGCGGAGTGCGCCGCCGCGGAGCCCGGCCTCGTGCAGGAGGATGCCGCCGGCGAGGACACCGCCGAGGAGCGCCGTGAGCAGGGCCGCGTCGAGGGCGCCGTGTGGGCCGAGCCAGGCGGCCGCAGCGGCGAAGAGTTTCACATCACCGGCGCCGAGCAGGCCGGCGAGATGAAAGGGGAGCCAGAGGAGGAAGCCGAGACCGAGGCCGATGACGGCGTCGAGCCCCGAGAGGCCGGGCGCCCACCCGAGCGCCGCGCCGCCCACCCCCATCGTCCCGAGTGCGACGACGAGGGCATTGGGGATCCGTCGATCCCGGAGGTCCGTGAGACACGCGACCGCGAGACCGCCGACGAGGAGCGGCGTGGCGTCGGGGGCCACGATCAGGGGAGGTTGGTGTCGACGGTCTTGAAGGCCGTGCTCACCTTCCCGCCGATCGACTTGATGGAGATGATGCAGATGGCGGCGATGAGCGCGACGAGGAGTCCGTACTCCGCGAGCGCTGCGCCGTCCTCCGACGCGCCGAAGCGCCGGATGGCGTGGATAAGGGACCGCATGACTGCCTCCGAAGGAGATGAAGTGACGTCGCCGCGCGGTTCGCGACGACGCAGGCAGGATGGCGTTCCCCTCGAAGTGGAAACAGCGGCGGTTCCCTGAGCTGTCGTGGGCGTTCGCGCGTCAGCGCGCGGCTCGCCTGCCGACGGATGAATGCCCGACACGACAGGCGGATGTGCCGGACGTCGTACAGACCTCGAACACGCACGACGGGGGCGACCGCCTGGTCGCCCCCGTCTCGGTCACACCGGGTCCGTGGGACCCTGACGTCGCGGTGGGTGCGGCGTCGCCGGTCGCCCTTACCTGCGCGTCAGGCGCGTCCCGCGAGCGCGTTGACGAGCGAGGGGGAGCGCGCACCGCGCTCCAGCGACCGCCCCGCGGCCTGCCAGGCGAGCACCCCACCGGAGAGAACGTGCACGTCGGCGGCGCCGGCGCCCCGCAGCGTGCCGGCGGCCGACGCGGCGCGCGCGCCGGCGCGGCAGATCACGACCACCGGCACCCCCGCCTCGGCGATCATCCCCGCATGATGCGCGACCTTGCCGAGCGGCACGAGGACGGATCCCGCGAGATGGCCGTCCGCGAACTCATCGGGCTCACGGACGTCGAGGAGCACGGTCCGCGGGTGGTCGGCCCGCAGCGCGTCGAGCGCCTCGGCGTCGAAGGCGGTGGGGAGGAGCTGGCGGAGCGCGGCGAAGAAGGACATCGGGACCTCGTGGGTAGGGGACGGGCGCGAGCGCACCGGACGGTGCCATCTCGCGACGCCTATATATGCGTATATGATTATATACTATCGCACGCGCGTCAAGAGCGACGCGCCCACCCACCCCGGGCGTCCCTCCCAGCGGAGGGACAGCCAGCCGCGCCCGATGGACGCCACCTCCACCCGCGTCCCCGGGGCGAGCGTCGCGAGCACCTCCGCGTCGACGGCCGGGGCCGACCGGACCCGCACCCAGGTCAGGGTCTCGTACGTGAAGGTCCGCACCGAATCGTCGGCGACGCCTGTGCCGACGCGCACCGACGAGCCAGCGGAGCCCCGCGACACCGCGCCGGGCGCCCCCGACGTGTCGCGCGGTGCGCGCACGGGACCACCCACGCCAGCGTCAGCACCGGACACGTCGGCGCCGGACGCCGTGGGCCCAGGCACCGTGGGACCAGGCACCGTGGGCCCGAGCACCGGCGGCGCCGGATCGATCGGGACGGGCTCCGCCGGCGCGGGCGACGCGGAGGGCTCCACCCGCCCCCGGTCCCGCATCGACCACAGAAGCCCCCCGATACCAACGAGCCCGAGAGCGGCCAACGCCATCGAGCGCCAGCGGCGGGCGTCGGACGCGCCACCGGCGCGCGGCGGCGACTCGACGAGGACGACACCACTCGTCGGCGACTCGCCGCCGAACGGCGCGAGACACTTGGGGCATCGCGACGCCCCGAGAACCGAAGGCGCGCCGCAGGCGGCACAGGTCACGCGAGGCATTGGCTCCCCGAGGTGCGCATATGATGAAGACGACCGACGCGTGCGAACGGCACGCGCCCCGACCGGCACGAGGCGCTCCCCCAGCGCCCAGACCATCGGTCAGAGCGCGCACCGGCCGTTGCCGCCCCGCGGCGGTGGCTCTACCCTCCTCCCATGCCGATTCGGACGACGTCGCACCGACGCCCCCTCGCATCCCTGCTCAGCACCCTCCTCGCCCTCGCGCCACTGCCGCTCGCCGCCCAGTGGGCGGGCGATCCGTCGGACCCGATCGTCATCACCGGCGTCCGCATCCTCAACGGCGCCGGCGGCGCGACGATCCCCCCCGACGAGACGGTCGAGGTCCGGCTGCAACTCCGCAATGTCTCCGCGCGCCCCCTCGCGGCGGTGACCGTGGACATCCGCACCGGCGAGGCCGCGCGCGTTCGGTACATCTCCGCCCTCGGCACCACCTTCGAGCGACGGCACCGCGTCAAGGTCGGCATCCTCGCGCCCGGCGCCACGGTCACGGTGCCGTTCCGCATCGTCGCTATCGAGCGATTGATACCCGTGGAAGGGGTCGTCCCGGTCCGCGTCGCGTTCGCGGCGCGTCGGCACCCCACCACCGCACCCATCGACCTCGGGCTCACCATCGCCGGTGCGCCGGCGCCGATCGTCGCGGCCGGACCGGTCATCAACCCACTGGTCGGCCCGCCGGTTGCCCCGCCACCCGACGCGCTCGGCCCCACCGACCTGATGCGCTTCGCCCCCCGGTCGGCCGCCGATCGACCGGATGCGATCGCGGTGATCATCGGCAACCGCACCTACCGTCGCGCCCCCGCGGTCGCATACGCGGCGAACGACGCCGCCGCGATTCGGCTGCACGCCGAGCGGATGCTCGGCATCCGGCCGGGCAACATCCTGACCGTCGAGGACGCGACCCTCTCCGACCTCAAGGGACTCTTCGGGGATCGCGAGGCACCCACGGGACGGCTCCGCGACCTGGTGAAGCCCGGCGTCAGCGAGGTCTTCGTCTTCTACTCCGGGCACGGCGCGCCCGACCCGACGGCGAACCGCGCCTACCTGATGCCGGTCGACGGGGACGCCGACCGCCTCGCGCTGACCGCGCTCCCCGTGGACGTGCTCTACGACAACCTCGCCGCGCTCGGTGCCCGGCACGTCACCGTGGTTCTCGATGCCTGCTTCTCCGGCGCCACCGGGAGCGGCGAGATGCTCATCGCCCAGGCCTCGCCCATCGGCATCCGCGTCACCGACCCCGCCGCGCGCTTCGCCGGCGGCGGCGGTGCAACGATCATCACGGCCGCCGAGGGCCAGCAGCTCGCGAGCTGGCACCCGGAGCAACGGCACGGGCTCCTGACCTACCTCCTCCTGCGCGGGCTCCAGGGCAGCGCTGACGGCGACCGCGACGGCCGCCTGACGGTGGGTGAGCTCCGGCAGTGGCTGACGGATCCGGTGCGCGGCCTGCCCTACGAGGCACGCCGACTCCACGGCCGCGACCAGTCGCCGCAGGTCTGGGGCGATCCCTCCTACCGGCTCATCCCATGACCCGTGCCCTCCGCGCGCTGCTGCTGCTCGCCCTCCTCACGGGACGCGCGCAGGCGCAGCTGCCCGCCGAGACGCATCTCCGCTGGTCGGCGTTCGCCGGCGCCCTCGGCGTCGAGTCGATCGACGGGGTCTCGGCGGGCGGCGGCCTCTCTGCGCGCCTCGCACGCGAGAACGCCCCGTTCGATCTCGCCTTCGACGGCGCCGTCTACCGGTTCCCACCGGTTCGCATGAAGGAAAGCGGGTACGAGTCGCAGCTCGACCAATCGTACGTGGCACTCAGCGCGACGGTGATCGTGCAACGGCCAGGATCGCGCCTCCAACTGCTCGGCGGGGCCGGCACCTATTGGTGGGTCTACGACTTCGCCGACAACGAGGGGCTCACGCAGCGAGGCTCGGACCGCTCGGTGGGCTACCACCTCGGCGTCGGGTATCGCGTCGCGTCCCGGATGGCCCTCGAGGTGCGATTCGTGAATGCGCGGTACGCCGGCTACGACGACAATGGAAGCGACGCGAATGTCCGGGTTCGGATGATTCCGATCTTCCTCCGTCTCGCGCTCTGACGCCTCGCGCACGAACGCCGTCCGATCTGGGATGTGCGCCTCCCGGCGCTCGCGGTCACCGGGTCCCTGAGGTGACCTGGCGCACGTTGCCGACGGCCCCGGCCAATCGTATGCTCTGTGCGGGGCGCGTTGCGCTCCGACCACACTTTCCGGAGAGACCCGTGAAGCGTTCGATCTCGATGCTCGCCCTCGTCGCCCTGTTCCTCGCCCCGGCCGCCGCTCAGGCGCAGCTCGCCATCTTCGGCGGCCAGCAGACCTGGACCTACGACGGCGGCTCGACCTACACCGGCACCGGCGGTGGCGTCGGCCTGCGCACCGGCATCCTGCCGATCTTCGACATCGCCGTGGACGGCTCGTACTACGCGTTCCCGGATGAAGGGGGCGACAAGGTCACGAGCCTGAACTACGCCGCCTCGGCGATCCTCGGCAGCAAGAAGGAGCGCGTGAACCTCTACGCCGGCATGGGCAAGTACAACCTCCGCTTCGATGGGACCGCGGAGCCGGCGAGCATCGGCGTGCACGGGGGCATCATGGTGCACCTCTTCGGCGCCCTCTCCGCCGACGCGCGCGTGGTGCTCCTCAAGGGTGACAACGGCGAGGTGACGAACGCGTCGACCCGCATCATCCCGATCACGCTGCGCCTCCAGTTCTGATCCCGGTGTCCCAGCGGCTCCATCGGACCGCTGGCCTCGCGCTGAGGGCCCATGTGGCCCTCAGCGCGTTTTCCGGTCTGGCCTTCGCGACCTTCTTGTTGCCGCCCATCCCCGCCTTCTTCACGCAGCCACCCAACGACGTGGCGATGCGAGTGGGCTACCAGTTCGGCGGCCAGATCACCGTCGTCCTCGGGGCGATCGCCGGATTCGCGTTCCTCGCGCACGCGGTCGGCACCCGCTCCGCGCTCCGCGCGCTCGCGGTCTGCTTCGTCCTCTCGCTCGGCGCCGAGGCCCTCGGTGCCGCGACGGACATCCCCTTCGGTCCGTACGACTACACCACGCGACTCGGGTTTCTCGTCGGCGGGTTGGTTCCGTTCAACATCCCGACCTCGTGGTTCTACATGGCGGTCGCGGCGCTGGGGATCGGCTCGCGCTTCCTCCCCGCCCGAGATGATGGGACCACTCGTTGGTGGTGGGCCTTCGTGGCGGCCCTCATCCTCACGGGCTACGATCTCGTGATGGATCCGGCGATGTACCGCACCGAGCACTGGCTCTGGTTCGTGCCGGACCTCTCGACGTCCCCGGCCTGGGTGCGCTGGCTCGGGTACGACGGCTACCACGGCATCCCCGTCGCGAACTTCCTCGGCTGGATCCTCACCGGCACCCTCGTGACGCGAGCGATGCTGGCCGTGATCCCGCCGTCCCAATGGGCGCAGGCGGTGCGACCGCATGCCTTCCCGAGCATCCTGTACGCCGCGAACGGCATCCTCCCGGTGCTCATCTGCCTCCGGTGGGGGATGGTCTCCGCCGGCCTCGTCGGGATCGTCGCGATGGGGATCCCGCTCGCGCTCGCGTGGCGCGCTCCGCGCGACGGCGTCGCCTGATGTCCGATTCGATCCACCGTGCCGCATCACGCGGCGCCTCACTCAAGGGTCGCACCCTGTGAGCCCGACACCGATGCCCCCGACCACCGCCTTCCGCCGCGCCATGCGGCAGATGACGCGAACGCTCGCCTCGGACGGGATGATCGGATTCATGCTCGCCGTTGTCTTCGTGGAGGCGACGGTGCTCGTGCTCTGGCATCGACAGACGGGCCACGGACCGGCCCCGGTCGAACTGCTCTCCTTTCTCGGGGCCGGCGGGAGCCTGATGGTCTCGATGTACTTCGTGCGCCGGGTGGAACAGCGCCCGCTCGCCTTCGCCTTCGCGCTGCTCTCGGCGCTCGCCTTCCACGCCTGGCACGTCGTCCTGCTCTGGGGCCGCTGAGCCTCGACGCCGTGGTCAGTTCGCGCCGCGGGCGCGGACGCGCATCAGGATCTCCCGCCGTGGCCGCGTCGTCAGGCGCGCGACCGGGCGCACCGCCGCCGGCTCCACCGCCTCGAAGTCGAACCGCCGCGTGAGCCGTGCGATGAAGAGCGCCGCCTCGAGGTTGGCGAACGCCGCTCCCACACAGACGCGCGGCCCGAGCCCGAAGGGGACGTAGGCGCCGGGGATGATCTCCTCCTCCCGTCCGTCGAGGAATCGGGCCGGATCGAACAGCTCGGGGTCCTTCCAGAGCTCGCGATGGCGATGGATGGTCCACGGCGCGACCAGCACCATCGTGCCACGACGCACCCGGCGGCCGCCGAGCGTGGTGTCCTCGGCCGCGACACGCGGCAGGAAGGTGATCGGCGGGTAGAGCCGCAGCGTCTCCTTGAAGACCGCCTTGATGTACGGGAAGCGCTTGGCGTGCTCGATGGTGATCTCCCCGTCGCCACACGCGGCGTCCACCTCGGCACGGATGCGCGCCACCACGTCCGGACGCTGCGACAGGAGAAAGAAGACCCAGGTCAGCGCGCTGGCGCTGGTCTCGTGGCCGGCGAGGAAGAAGACCCCGAGCTCGTCGATGAGCTCCTCGCGGGTGAAATGGGCCCCGGTCTCGGGATCGACGGCGGCGATCGCCGCGGCGCAGATGTCATCCGCCGGCGCGGCGTCCGGGGCGAAGCGCGGCGCGACCATCGCGCCGATGAGGGCCCGGATGCGCCGGCACGCCTCGAGCACGCGCGCCGGCTGCGGCGTGTGGCGCCACGGCTTGTCAAAGAGGAGCGCCTTCACATTCACGCTCGCGACCTGCCGTTCAAAGACGGTGAAGGCCTCGAAGACGTCGCGCGCGGCGCCCTCGGCGAGCGGCGTCGAGAAGATGGTTCGCGTGATCACGTCGGCGGTGAGGTGCCCCATCGCGGCGTCGAGCGAGAAGGCCGCCCCCGCCGCGCGCTTCCGCTCGAGCCACTGCTCGTGCTCGTCGACGGCGCCGACCATCTGGCCGAAGGCGCGGGCGAGCCGCATATGCGAGAACGCCGGTTCGATCATCCGCCGCTGCCGCCGCCACGTCGCCCCGCTCGACACGAACATCGCGTTCCCGATCAGCGGCGCGACGGCGTCCACCATCAGGTCGTTCTTCGGGAAGATCCCCTGCGGATCGGTGAGGACCTGTGCCACGAGCTGCGGGTCGTTCACATACAGGATCCCGCGGCGCGTGATGCCGAGCGGGAGGAGCCGCTCCTGATACGCGAGGTCGGGGATCAGCGAGAGAAGGTCCCCCTCCCCCTGCAGGATTACGCGCAAGAGCGACCGGACGGGGGGAAGCGGATGCGGCGCGGGCGGGCGATACGCGGTGGTCATCGCGCGGCACCCTCACGGGCGGAGGCGTGCGTGTCCGCGACTGCATCCGCGACCGCATCGGCGCGCAGGGCGAGCGTCGTCCAGAGCACGCCAAGCATCTCGTTGCCGGCGATGCCGAGCAGCAGCATCGGTGCGATGCCAGCGACGACGAGGACACCGAAGGCGGTCGCGAGCGCGATCCGTCCCCAGAGCGACGCGCGGATAAGCACGCGCACCTCGGCGCGACCCGCGACGATGTAGTAGGAGCCCAGCAGCATCGCGGTCGCGCCGAGGAGCCGCACCCAATGCTCCGTGGTCCGCGCGGTGCGCAGGAGGTCGAGGGTCAGGTCGGGGGCGGCGAAGAGGCCGCACCCCATCAGGAGGGCATACACACCGAACGCAGTGAGGCTGCGCCCCGCACGCGACCCCGGCCGACGATCCCGACGCCCGCCGGGTGCCGCGTCGACGCGCGACGACGCCCCGCCGCGCGTCCCACCGCGCGCCCCGCCGCTCACTCCGCCACCTGGACGCGCGGGCTCGCCGCGCGCTGGCCCCACCGCCCGATCTTGATGCGATGATAGATGATGATCGCGAGCCCGATGGTCAGCGGCACGGCCCAGAGCGCCGGATTCAGCGCCGCGTGGGACTCGGCGGGCCCCGTCCGCGGCAGGAAGCGGACGAGCCCGAAGGTCATGAACGCCGTGTACACCGAGATGCCGGCGCCGACGAGCGCCTTCATATGCTCGATGAGATACGCCCAGCGCGTGGGCGTGCGGCGGAAGGCGAAGACGAGGTTGGTGGCGCCGGACGCCACGCCGACGAGACTGATGCCCATCATCAGGGGCAGATCGCGGAGCCAGCCCTGGACCGCGCAGTTGATCGCGGCGAGGATCACGAGCCCTTGGAGCGCGACCTCGCGCGGCGCGCGATTACGGGCGTGCTCCCGCTTGTTCCGCACGACGACAAGCCCGTGCCACGCCAGGCTGATCGTGAGGATGGCGAGGTAGACCATCATCCAGCCGAAGATGCCGGAGACGAGGCGTGCGTCGTCGAGATGGGGATGCGTGCCGAGGGGGTCGCGGAGCGTCGCGACGCCCATCACCGCGGCGATGGTTCCTGTCACCAGCATGCTGTAGGCGAAGACGAACCCGGCGCGCCGATGCGCACGCCCCCCCTTCCGCGAGAGGACCGCCACCCAGAAGAGGACGAGGCCCCAGGCGCCCGTCGCGATGTGCGCGGCGACGAGGCCGTGAAAGGCGGTCACCCGACCCCGGGCTCCGCCGACGCGAGGGCGGTGCGAACCGCCTCGGTCAGCGCATCGGTGGTGAACGGCTTGCCGAGGAAGCGGGTGCCGGTCCCATCAATCTCCCCCACCCCCTCGGAGGTCGTGTAGCCCGAGATGAGGAGGACCGGGAGCTGCGGGTGCGCCTTGTGCAGCTCCTTCGTGAGCGCGGTACCGGTGAGCTCCGGCATCATCACGTCGCTGACGACCAGATGGATCGGTCCCTGGTACGACGCGATGATCTCGAGTGCCTCGCGGCCGTTCGCCGCCTCGAGGATGGTGTAGCCCTCGCGATGGAGCAGCGTCCGGATCAGGCGACGAACCGCGGTCTCATCCTCGGCCACGAGGATCGTTCGATTGTTGCTCGCCGGCGCGTGGGCCGCGGGCGCGGGCTCGTGGGTCCGAGGCGCCGCCCCCTCCGTCGCCACCGGGAAGAGGAGGCGCATGGTGGTGCCGATACCACGCGCGCTCTCCACGTCGACGAATCCGTGCGACTGCCGGACGATCCCGTGGACCATCGCGAGGCCGAGTCCGGTGCCCTGACCGACGGGCTTCGTCGTGTAGAACGGCTCGAAGATGCGATTGAGGTCGTCGGCGGCGATGCCTTCGCCAGTGTCGGCGACCGCGAGCTCGGCGTAGGTGCCGGCGGGCATGACGTCGCCGAGCGCGACGGTGCGTGGCTCGGGGACGCGCCGGAGGCGCGCGGTCAGGAGGATCTCCCCGCCATTGGACATCGCGTCACGCGCGTTCAGGACGAGGTTCATCACCACCTGATCGAGCTGCCCGCGGTCCGCTCGGACGGCGATGGCCCCCTCTCCCGTCTCGGTCCGGAGGACGATGGCGGGGCCGACGACGCGGCGCAGCATCGGCTCGAGCCCAGTGACGGTCTCGCCGAGGGCGAAGACGCTCACGCGCAGCGTCTGCTTGCGTCCGAAGGCCAGGAGCTGCCGGGTGAGGTCGGCGGCGCGACCCGCCGCGCGCGCGACCTCGTCGATCAACTCGCGGGCGTCCGCGGAGAGCGCCCGGTCATCGCGTACCAGATCAAGGTTCCCGCGAACGATCGTGAGGAGGTTGTTGAAGTCGTGCGCGATGCCGCCGGCCAGCTGTCCGACGGCCTCCATTTTCTGCGACTGCCGCAGCTGCTCCTCGAGGAGGTGTCGTTCCGTGACGTCGCGGAAGCGCCAGACCCAGCCGACGGTCGCGCCGTCGAGCCGATGCGGGTGCGCCGTCAGCTCGATGCGCCGACCGTCACGCAGGCGGAGGGCCTCGACCGAGTTACCGCCCTGCTCGGCCGTCTCGCGGATGCCCGCCAAGGCAGCGGGGTCTTCGAGCGCGGCGCCGACCACGTCCCAGAGCGTCACCTCGTCATGCGCCGCGAGGGAGATGGCCGCCTCGGGCCACATCGCGGCAAATCGCGCGTTCCACCGCACCACCCGCGCGGAGAGGTCGACGATCAGCACTCCGAACGCGTCCCCCTCGACCGCGGCCTCCAGCAGGGAGAGCGCGTGCCGGACCTCGTCCCGCTCCCCAATCGTGTCGCGGAGTGCCGTGAGACGCGCCTCCAGCTCCCGCGACACGGTGTCGACGGCCCGCTCGAGGAGGGCCCGGTCGGCATCGGCCTGGCGGTACGCGAGCTCGATCGCCTCGACCAGCGACCCCAGGCCTTCCGGGACGGCATCGAGCGACCCGAAGTGCCGGCGCAGCTGACGCGCCAGGAGCTTGTGACGCCCGTCAGCGTTCATCGAAGGTGGTGATCGTCATCGTCTGGTTGTGCAGCTCGCAGCGCGTCGTCACCCCCGTCGGCGCGATCTCGCCGTACGAGTAGAAGCCGGCCAGCACCGCCGACGGGCCGAGCACCTCCCGCACCGCCTCCACCTCCTCCTCGATCCGCTGGCCGAGCACGAGCTTACGGCCGACGCAGGAGATGAGGACGGCGAGCGCCGGCGCGCGGCGTCCGAGCGTGGCATACGCACCCTCGGCGGCCCCCTGCGCCCCATCGATCAACCGGTCGAAGTTGGCCTTCATCAACTGCGCCCTCGCCCCCTCCGGGACGTCACCGGCGAAGGTCAGGCTCCCTGCCGTCTCATCGACCCCGAGAATCGTCCGCACCAACCGAGTGCCGTCCGCAAGGATGAGGTCGAGCGGGAAGAGCAGGCCGCTCGCAGGGAGATCGGCCGCGTGCGGGCCGAGGTATTCCTTGTACAACGCGAGCGCCGACCCCCCGTCGAGTTCGTAGAGCACGTTGCCCTCCGAGCGCGTGATACGACGCTCCGGACCGAAGGGGTCCCACCCCCCCATCGAGCCGTGGCCGACCACGAGTCGGTCGCCGTAGAAGCCGACGGCCGCGACGTGGTGGTCGTAGCCGACCCCGTCGACACAGACGCAGGTCTTCTCGAAGCGCGCGGCGTCACCGGCGAGGCCACCGGAGACAGTGACGCCCGCCGGAAGCACGGGGCGCATGCCGGCGAGCAGCTCGGATCCGTTGATGCGGACCCCTTCGGCGATCACGAGAATGTGGCGGAGACCCTCGCCGAGCAGCGCCTGGGCGAGGCGTTCGCCGACGAGCTGGCTGTCGGCGGCGGACGGCAGGGGCTCTAGTGCGGTGCGAATCGTGGTGCGCTCGAAGCGAATGGCGGTGGCGACGATGGCGTCGTCGAGCACCTCCGTGCCGGCAATCTCGCCAGCGGTGGAGCATCCAATCATCCGTGCCGCCGGGAAGGCGGCGCGGATCTCCTCACCCCGGGCCGCATCGCCGAGGGCGGCGCCACCCCCGAAGACGAGGACAAGCTGGGCATCGCGGGCCGCTTCGCCGGCGATGGGGGTCCAGCCCTCCGTCGATGTCCAACGGCGTTGTTCGATCCGCATCGGGAGGTCCAGCGTTGGCGAGAATCGCGGGAGGCGGTCCTATCATCGTCCACGATACGGGAATGTGCTCCGCCACGCCAGCGGTGCGAGCACCTGATTTGAGCTTGGTATTGTTCTGTAGTACGATCGTCAGATGTCCGCAGCGTTGCGCCCCGACGTCCTCGTCATCGGCCTCGGCGCGATGGGGAGTCAGACCCTCCTCGAACTCGCCCGTCGCGGTGTCCGCGTCGTCGGCATCGACCGCGCCCATCCCCCGCACGACCTCGGATCGAGTCACGGGCGCTCCCGCATCATCCGGGAGGCCTACTTCGAGGACCCGCTCTATGTGCCCCTCGTCCAGCGGGCCTTCGCCCGGTGGCGTGATCTCGAGGCCGAGGGCGATGCCCAATTACTCCACGTCACCGGCGGGCTCTGTCTCGGCCCGACCTCGTCTCGCCTCGTCACGGGCGCCCTCACCAGCGCCAGACAGCATCGCCTCCCGTACGAGCGCCTCGAGGCGGATGAGCTCCGCCGGCGCTTCCCGGCGCATCGGGTCCCCGACGAGTGGGTTGGCATCCTCGAGCCGCGGGCCGGCATCCTCGACCCCGAGCGATGCATCGCCACCGCCCTGCACCTGGCGAGGCACCACGGCGCGACACTCCATCTGGGCGAAGCCGTCACGGGGTGGACCGTGCACGCGAATCACGTGGAGGTGCGCACCGACCGTCGCACCCTCCTCGCCGACCGGCTCGTCGTCAGCGCCGGGATGTGGATGGCCGGCCTCGTGCCCATGCTGCGCGCGCACCTCACGGTGTCGCGTCAGGTCCTCTTCTGGTTCGCGCCACGCATCGAGGCAGCCCCGGAGGCGTTCGCGCCCACGCGGTTCCCGGTCTTCCTCTCGGAAGTCACCCCGGGCCGGATCTGGTATGGGTTCCCGGATGTCGGGGACGGGGTGAAGGTCGCGTGGCACCACGCGGGGCCGGACGGGCCCGCGACCGCCCTCGCGATGGGCCCGGAGGGCGCGCCACGCGTCGATCGGACGGTGGCCGCGCACGAGGTCGCGTCGATGCGCGCCCACCTGGCGACGCACCTGCCGTGGGCCGATGGATTCCTCCGGCAGAGCGCCGTCTGCACCTACACCACCACGCCGGACGAGCATTTCCTCATCGACCGCGCGCCCGACACCGACCGCGTCTGGCTCGCTTCGCCCTGCTCTGGGCACGGGTTCAAGTTCGCCAGTGCGATTGGCGAGGCGCTCGCCGACCTCGTGACCGACGTGACCCCCGCCTGCGACCTCTCCCCGTTTCGGCTGGGGCGCCTCAGGTCGTAGCGAGACCGACTGGCGGCTGGCGGCGGGGGCGGCATCTTCGAGGCTGGCCCTGTCCCCTCCGGAGACCTCGATGCCCCGCCGTCGCCCCCACGTCCCGTCCACGCGCCCGCTGCGCTCCCCCCTCGCCGTGTTCGCGTGGGGCGGGGCGGCGGTCACGCTCTCCCTCGGTCTCATCGCCGCGCTCACCGGTGCGCTCCCGATGCAGGGCGCGCGACGCACCGTCACCGTCGAGGAGGGCACCTCGATGAGCGTCACCGCGTCGCCCGACGGCCGCACGCTCGCGATCGACCTACAGGGCGCGATCTGGACCCTTCCGGTCGAGGGTGGCACCGCGACACGGCTCACCGACGTCGAGTACGATGCGCGGCAACCGCACTGGACCCCCGACGGGCGCGCGATCGTCTTCCAAGGCTACGACGAGGACGGCTTCGCGCTCTGGATGGTATCGCGCGAGGGGGGGCCGATGCGTCGCCTCACCTGGGGCCCGTACGATGACCGCGAGCCTGTGGTCTCGCCCGACGGCCGATTCGTCGCCTTCAGCTCCGACCGCTCGGGGAACACCGACCTCTGGACGCTCGAGCTCGCCACCGGCACGCTACGCCAGATCACGCGCGATGCGGGCGAGGACTACCTCCCGAGCTTCTCCCCCGACGGCCGCGAGCTCGCCTTCATCGGCACGCGCAACGGCGCGCTGGGCGTACAGGTCATCACCCTCGCGACGGGCGCGGAGCGCACGCTCTCCACCGGCGGCGCGCGCGTCGATGCCGCCTCGTGGGGCCCGGGCGGCGTGGTGCACGTCGAGGGGACGGCGACGTCGAGCCGCCTGATGCGTGGTGCCGTCGCGCTCACCGGCGACGCGAACGCCTTCCCCTTCCGCGCCGGCTGGCTCGGCTCGGACGAGATCGTCTACGTCGCCGACGGCCGCATCCGACGGCAGCGCATCGGCGGCGATGCCTCCAGGGGCACCTCAGGTGGCGCCGCGACCACCGCGCGCGAGATCCCCTTCCGCGCCACGCTCGACGTCACGCGGCCCACCTACACGGCACGTCGGCGCGACGTCTCGAGCCGCGCCCCACAGCCGGCGCGCGGGATTGTCGGGCCGGCGATCTCCCCGAACGGGTCGCAGATCGCCTTCGTCGCGCTCGGCGACCTCTACCTGATGCCGCGCGGCGGTGTCCCCCGCAACGTCACGCGCGATGCGGCGCTCGACGCCGATCCCGCCTGGTCCCCCGACGGGCGCTACCTCGCCTGGGCGAGCGATCGCGCGGGCGACGCGCTCCTCGACCTCTGGATCCTCGACACGCGTGACGGCACGATGCGTCGCCTCACCACCGAGCCGACCTCGGCGATGAGTCCCGCGTGGTCGCCGGACGGCACGCGCCTCGCCTTCCTCGATGTCGACGGCATCTGGCGCGCCGCGAGTGTCGCGATGGTCGAGGTCGCGAGCGGCCGCGTGACGAAGCTGCACGAGCAGCTCTTCGGCCCGGGCGCCCCCGCCTGGTCCCCCGACGGCCGCCGCGTCCTCATCACGGCCCTCAAGCGGTACGCGGCGCGCTTCCGCGAAGGGACCAACCAGCTCCTCTCGATCGCCACCGACGGCGGCGCCCCGATCTGGCACGTGCCGGTCGAGCACCTCTCGATCGACTCACGCGTGGGCGCCGGTCCGGCGATCTCGCCGGACGGTACCACGATGGCGCTCGTATACGAGGGGCAGCTCGCCCTCCTGCCGATCGCGCCCGACGGCACCCCACTCGGTCCGCCGCGCCGCGTGACCACGGAGATCGCGCACGCGCCGAGCTGGGCCGACCACGGGCGCATCCTGTATCAGTCGAACACGACGCTCCGCGTCCTCGAGGTCGCCACGGGCGAGACCGCCGACGTCCCGCTCCCCCTGCGCTACACCCCGCAGGTGCCCACCGCACGCACGCTCGTCCACGCGGGACGCCTCGTCGACGGGACGGGCGGTCCCGCGCGCACCGACGTCGACATCCTCCTCGAAGGGAACCGCATCACGCGCGTGACGCCGCACGCGGCGCATCCCGCCGGCGTGCGCGTCGTCGACGCGTCACGGCTCACCGTGATGCCGGGCCTCATCGAGTTCCACACCCATCTGCAGAAGGACTTCGGCGCCAACGCCAACCGCGCCTACCTCGCCTTCGGCATCACGTCGGTGCGGAGTCCCGGGAGCACCCCGTACGAGGCAATAGAGGACCGTGAGGCGGTCGAGGCGGGGACGCGGCCCGGCCCACGCCTCTTCGTCACCGGCTACCTGATGGAGTGGCAGCGGGTCTACTACAAGATGGCCGTCGCCGTCTCCTCCCCCGCGCACTTGACGCGCGAGCTGGAGCGTGGGCGCGCGCTCGGCTTCGACCTCTTCAAGAGCTACGTGCGCATGCCCGACACGCAGCAGCGCCGGATCATCGAGTTCGCGCACGCGATGGGGGTGCCGGCGGCATCGCACGAGATCTACCCCGCCGCCCGCAACGGGATGGACGGCACGGAACACACCACGGGGACGAGTCGGCGTGGCTACTCGCCCAAGGCGGCGTCGCTGCAGCGCTCGTACCGCGATGTCGCGCAGCTCTTCGCCGCGTCAGGAATGCCGATCACGCCGACGCTTGCGCTGAGCGGGGGCGGGCTCCGCGCGCTCTATGCGCAGGTCCCCGGGCTCTCCGACGACCCGCGCTTCGGGCTGTATCCGGCGTGGATGCGGCAGACGCCGGGCGCGGGCGCGGCCCCGTCCGCCGCGAGCGCCGCCGCGATGACCGCGATGGCGGCGGGCGGGGCCGGTGCAGGCGGACAGATGGTGATGGGCCTCTTCCGCGCGGGGACGCGCGTCGTCGCGGGGACCGACACCCCGAACGCCGCGACGCTCCACGGGGAGCTCCTGAGTTACGTGATGGCGGGGATGACGCCGGCGGAGGCGCTGCGGACCGCGACGCGCGATGCGGCGACCCAACTCGGGATCGATGCCGGCGTGATCGCGCCCGGAAAGCTCGCCGACCTCGCGATCGTCGACGGCGACCCGCTCACCGACATCACCGCGACGACGAAGGTGCGGTGGACGATTGCCAACGGCCGGGTCTTCGAGGTGGCGCGACTGCTCGCGCCCTGATCAGGGCCGCGCCGCCTCGCGGACGCGGTTCCGGCCGGCCCCCTTGGCCTCGTAGAGCGCGGCGTCGGCGCGCGCGATCACGTCGTCGACGGTGTCGCCCGGCGCCGCCTGCGCGACGCCGAAGCTCGCCGTCTGCTGGCCCAGCCCGACGAACGCCTGCCGCGCGATGCGATCCCGCAGTTGCTCGGCGAGCCCGAGGGCGCCGGTCACCGGCGTGTCGGGGCAGATCACCACGAACTCCTCCCCGCCCCACCGCCCGACGGTGTCGCTCAACCGACCGCGCTGCTGCAGCAGCCGCGCCACGCCGCGGAGCACGTCGTCTCCCGCATTGTGACCGTGGGCGTCGTTCACCTGCTTGAACTCGTCGAGGTCGACGAGGATTACCGAGAGCGGCGTGGTCGGCTCCGCCGCCGCGAGCTCGTCCGCCAGCACCTCCTCGGTGCGCCGACGGCTCGCGATGCCCGTCAGCCCGTCGACGAGGGCGAGCCGTGAGAGCCGCTGTTCGACCGCGACCGACCGCAGGCGCTGCCGCCGGACCATGCTCCCGGTGAGGATCGTGAGGAGGAGCACGACGATGATCTCGACGAGCCGCGTGACGTCGGTCAGCGGTGTATCCGCGACGTCCCCGAGGACCACATGGTCGACGCCCACCGTCCAGAGCGCAGCGATCGTCACAGCCAGCGTGTTGAAGATCCAGCGGCCAAGGTGCGGGAGGTGGTAGATCAGGTTCCCGACGATCATCGCGATGGCGAACCCATAGGTCGACCCGCGCGCCACCAACCCGAGGACAGACATTAGCGTCGCGGCCGTCAGGATCAGCGTCACGTGCACGGCCTGCAGGCCGAGCGAGGCATCGAGCGGCGCGCGGCGACGGCGGCGCGCGATGAGGAACGCCGGGACCGCCGCGAGGCCGACCAGCACGTGCGCGAGCACGAGCGCCCGGTAGGACCAGACCTCGAGCCCCGCCCCGGTCAGCAACCCCTCGGCGTACCGGAGCAGATCCATCCGCAGCAACAGCACGAAGATGGGGAAGGCCAACCACCCCAGCGCGACGATCGACGCGGCGGTCTCCCGCTGGACCTGCGCCCGCACCTCGGCGCGCTCGACCGGATCGAGCGCCTCCAGCACCGCCTCCTCGTCGAACTGTTCCGCGAGCCCCCGCAACCGCACGAGCCAGGTGGCCCCGTCGATGGAGGCGCTGCCGACCACGCGCGGCCCGCCGATGGCGCTCCGCACCCAGCGGATGGGCCGCGTCGGACGCGCGCGGGGGCGAGAAGGCTCGGGCGGCGGGACGACCATATTCGCCTAAGTTCGCGCAGGGCCGATCCGCGCACCAGATAACGCGCAGCCTCTACGACGCCTCGACGACGCCTCAACGACGCCGCCGCGCCCGGCGATCCCGCCGAACGCGCCGAACGCGCCGAACGCGCCGAACGCGCCGAACGCGCCGAACGCCAATCTCTACGAGGCGAAGCGTCTGGGCCGGAACCGGGTGGTCGTCGCCAACGGATCGTCGCTCCAGCCGATTCCGACCCTACCAAGCCCCCCGGTGAGGGACTAGCTTTCCGGTGTCGCTTCTCGCGCGAGTAGCTCAGCTGGATAGAGCGCTGCCCTCCGGAGGCAGAGGTCGTGGGTTCGAATCCCGCCTTGCGCATACCCCCCAGTTCCGGGCCTCATCCCCCCCGGCGCGCCATCGCCGCGCCCCTTGGACGAGTCCCCCCCGCCACGGCCCCTGATCGCGTGGACACTCCGTCCCTCCGTCGCCTTGCCGCGACCGACCTGCAGGCCCTCGCCGAGTCGCTCGGGATTCCCGAGCCCTCGCGGATGCCACGCGCCGAGTGCCTCGACCAGGTACAGCGTGCGCTCCTGCTGCGCGGGGACGCGCTGATCGCCGAGGGAACCCTCGAGCTCGTCCCCCAGGGGCACGGCTTCCTCCGGAGCCCCGATCACAGCTACCTCACGAGCCCCGACGACATCTACGTCAGTCAGGCGCTCATCCGCCGCTTCTCGCTCCGCACGGGCGACGTCTTGCGCGGCTCGATGCGGCCGGCACGGCGCCCCGACCAGTTCCTCGCGCTACATCAGCTGGAGTCGGTGAACGGTCAGCCCCCTGAGGCGATGCTCACCCGCGTCACCTTCGACGCGCTCAAGCCGAAGTATCCCGACCAACGCCTCCGCCTCGAGTCCACCACGGGGGGGCTCTCGATGCGCCTCGCCGACCTCATCGCCCCGCTGGGGAAGGGACAGCGCGGGCTCATCGTCGCACCGCCGCGCGCGGGGAAGACACTCCTGCTGCAGCGGATGGCGAACGCGATCGCGGAGAACCATCCCGAGGTCGTGCTCATCGTCCTCCTCATCGACGAACGCCCCGAGGAGGTCACCGACTTCATCGCCACCTGCCCGAGCGCGGAGGTTGTCGCCTCGACGTTCGACGAGACGCCGAAGCGCCACGTGCAGGTGGCGGAGATGGTGATCGAGAAGGCGAAGCGGCTCGTCGAGGCGGGGCGCGACGTCGTGATCCTCCTTGACTCGATCACGCGGCTCGCACGTGCCCACAACGCCATCATCCCGATGTCGGGCAAGATCCTCTCGGGCGGCGTGGACGCGAAGGCGCTCGAGCGGCCCAAGCGCTTCTTCGGCGCGGCGCGGCGCATCGATGGCGGCGGCTCCCTCACCATCGTCGCCACGGCGCTCGTCTCGACCGGCTCGCGGATGGACGAGGTGATTTTCGAGGAGTTCAAGGGGACGGGGAACATGGAGATCGTTCTCGATCGCGACATCGCAAACCGTCGCATCTACCCGGCCTTTGAGATCAACCGCTCCGGCACGCGGAAGGAGGAGCTCCTGCTCACCGAGAAGGAGCGCAACCGGATCTTCCTCCTCCGGCACTTCGTGGGGAGCATGGCGCCAGACGACGCGGTGCAGTTCATCCTCCGGCGCCTCGCGCAGACGGCGACGAACGAGGAGTTCTTCACCCGCATGGCCGAGGGCGCGTGACCGCGTCCTGGCGCCGCCGCTGGCTCGCGATCGACCTCGGCGACCGCCGCGTCGGGCTCGCGCTGAGCGATGAACTGGGCATCATCGCCTCGCCGGCGGGCCACCTCGATCGACGGCCCGGGAAGCGCCCGCCCCTCACCGCCCTCCTCGCCCGCGCCACCGAACTCGGCGCCGACGGCTTCGTCGTCGGGCTCCCGCTCGGCGCGCAGGGCGAGGACACCCCTCGCACCGCGGAGGCACGCCGCCTCGCGCACGAGCTCCAGACGCGCACCGGGCACCCCACGGAGCTCGTCGACGAGCGCTTCACCACCGCCGCCGCGCTCCGCACCATCCAGGCGATGGAAGGATCCACGCGGGGGCGAAAGGGTGACGTCGACGCGATGGCGGCGACGATCCTCCTACAACATGCGCTGCGCACCTTCGCCGCCATGGAGGTGACCGCCGCGAACGTCACGGCGCTCGGGAGCCCTGATGCCTGACCTGAGAGACATCGCACGCCGCGATCGGCGCGTCGCGCCGGTGCCCCACACAGGCCGACGCCGCGGGTTCGTCACCGCCCTCGCCGTGTGCCTCCTCGCGGGCTGCGCCACCGGCGACCACACCGAGGTCGTCCTCACCATCCGACCCGGCTCGAGCTTCCGCGAGGCCGCCGACTCCCTCGCCGCACACGGCGTCGTGCGCTTCCCGCGCCTCTTCGGCTTCTACGCCGCGCGCCGCGGCCGTGACCGCTCCACCCGCTACGGGACCTACGTGATCCGGCGGGGCTCGAGCTGGAACGGCGTCTTGCACGCGCTGCAAACCGGCGAAGGGATCATGAACCGTGTGACGATCCCGGAGGGGTGGCCGCTCTGGGAGATCCTCCCAGTCCTTGCGCGCACCCTCGACCTCCCAATCGACTCCCTCGAGGCCGCCGTGCGCGACCCCGCCCTCCTCGCGCAACTGGGCATCCCGCGCCGTGTGGAGACGGCCGAGGGGTACCTCTTCCCCGACACCTACGACTTCCCGAAGGGGGTCCCCGCGCGCGCGGCCGTGGCGCTGATGGCGAAGCGCTTCGAGGCGCGCTGGGACCCGAAGTGGGACGCACGGCTCACTGAACTGGGGCAGACCCGCCACGAGGTGGTGACGCTCGCGTCGATCGTCGAGAAGGAGGCGGTCAAGGACGAGGAGCGCCCAATCATCGCGGGGGTGTACCGCAATCGGCTGCGCATCGGGATGGCGCTGCAGGCCGACCCCACGGTGCAGTATGCACTGCGGCAGCGCCCGGGGCGCGTGCTGCTGCGTCATCTCAAGGTCGATTCCCCCTACAACACCTATCGGTATCCCGGCCTCCCGCCGGGCCCGATCGCCGCGCCGGGACGCGCGAGCCTCGAGGCCACCCTCTTCCCCGCCACGGTGCCGTATCGGTTCTTCGTCGCGCATCCCGACGGGCACCATGAGTTCCGGCGCACCTACGAGGAGCACCTCGAGGCGATCGTGATGGTCCGCGAGGTCGCGCGGCAGGATTCGATCGCACGCGCCGACTCGCTGGCCCGGGATTCGGTGGCGCGGGCCGACAGCGCGCACCACCCGCCGTGAACGTCCCCGCACTGACCCGCCCCTCGCGCACGCGCGCGACCGGCGGTTGCGCGCGTCAGTCGCCCTGCAGGTCCGACCGGAGCAGGATCGCGTCGCGCAGGTAGAGGTGCCGAATCTCTCCGCGCTGCCGCGGTGTCTCCACGTGCAGCAGCACCCGCAGACACCGCGGCAGCGCATCGACGACGGGGAGCTCCTGCGCGCAGAGGAGCGGGATATCGGTCCATCCCAGCTGCCGGGCGGCGTACGCCGGAAACTCGCTCACGAGATCCGGCGTCGCGGTGAAGACGGCCGAAATCACGTCCGCCGGGGCAACGTCGTTCTCGTCGAGCATCGCCTCGAGCAGCTCGCGCACGGCGATCCGGATCAGCGCCGGCTGGTCGGCGGTGACGGTCGTGGCGCCGCGAATGCCGCGGACGCTGCGCAGAGGAGAGGAGAGCGGTGACACGTCGGCGGGAAGATGCAGGCGTGCACGGGATTCGTCCACCGCGCAGCCGGCATCGCCGACGCCATCGCCGACGGCATCGCCGACGGCATCGGCACCGCACGCGGTCCCGCGCCCGACCGGGCTAACTTGCAGCATGCCGTCCGCCGTCATCTCGACCCGGGGGAGCCGCCGCTGGCAGGGTGGGCACCCGTGGATCTTCCGCTCCGATCTCATCACGCCCCCCAACGGCCCGGCCGGCGCGGTTCGCGTCCACGACCCGCAGGGCCGCCCGCTCGGCACCGCCCTCTGGAGCCCCGCGTCGGAGATCGCGCTCCGCTTCGTGACGCGCGAACTGCTCGACGGGCTCGACGCGGCGTGGTGGGCGACACGGATCGGCGCCGCGGTGTTGCGACGCGTGGGACTCCTCAACACGGAGACCACCGCCTGCCGCCTCGTCCACGGCGAGGGGGACGGCCTTCCCTCGCTCGTCGTCGACCGGTTCGACCGCTGGCTCGTGGTGCAGCTGCTCTCCGCGGGGCTCGAGGCGCATCGCACCGAGATCGTCAGCGCGCTGCAGGCGCTCCCGGGGATCGAGGGGATCCTCGCCCGCAACGATGCGAGCGTGCGCACGCGCGAAGGGCTGCCGCGCGCGGTGGAGCCGCTCGCCGGCACGGTACCGGAGACGATTGAGGTCCGCGAGCACGGGGTGCGCTATCTCGCTGCGCCGCACACGGGGCAGAAGACGGGGGCCTTCCTCGACCAGCGTGAGGCCCGACGGCTCGTCGGCAGCGTCGCGCGCGGCGCGGCGCTGGACCTCTTCAGCTACCACGGCTCCTTCGCGCTCCATCTCGCCGCGCGCGCCACCTCGGTGACGGCGGTCGACGTCTCCGCGGCCGCCCTCGCCCGAGTGGCAGAGAACGCCGAACGCAATGGCCGCACGAACATCATCGCGGTCGAGGCCGACGTCTTCGACTTCCTGCGCGCCGAGGAGCGCCGAGGCGCGCGGTATGAAACGATCGTGCTGGATCCGCCCGCCTTCGCGAAGAACCGCGCGTCAATCGCCGGTGCCATCCGTGGCTACCGCGACCTCAACCTCCGTGCGATGCGCCTCCTCGCGCCGGGCGGCTGCCTGTACACGGCGAGCTGCAGCTACCACGTGCGCCGTGCCGATTTCATGGCGATGCTCGAGGCGGCGGCATCCGACAGCGGTCGGCGCATCGTGGTCCGCGCGCTCACGGGGCAGCCCCTCGACCACCCCGAGGTGCTGACGATTCCCGAGACGGGCTATCTCAAGGGTGCGTTGCTCGAAGCCGGGGACTGACACGTCGGGCACCAGTAGGTCGTGCGCCCGCCTTGCGTGAGCGTCGCGATCGGGGTGCGGCATCGCCGGCAGGGCGCGCCGGTTCGGTCATAGACGCGCCACGGCGTCGTCCGCTCCCCCGTGCGGTAGCGCCCGAGGTGCCTCACGCCATCCTCCAGCGCCTGACGGATCCCGCGCCGGAGCCGCGCGACCTCTGACGGCACCAGGGTCCCCGCCGGGCGGCGTGGATCGATCCGCGCCCGCCAGAGTGCCTCCGCCGCGTAGATGTTCCCGAGCCCCGCGATGACCGTCTGGTCGAGCAAGGTCTGCTTGATCGCCGTCCGCCGTCCCGTGAGCCGCGCGCGGAGCACCGCCGCTGTGAGTGCCGGGTCGTCAGCCTCCGGCCCGAGCACGAAGGTGGGAGGCGCACCCGGCCCATAGCAGGTGACGGTGCTCAGGGCCCGCGGGTCGGTCAGCACGAGCCGACGCCCGTCCGCGCAGCGAAGCGCCCAGCGGGCGAATGGCGGCAGCGGCCGTAAGGCCGCGTCGACGACCCAGTCGCCATCGAGCCGGAAGTGCACCACGAGGATGCTCCCGTCATCGAGATGCAGGAGCTGCGACTTGCCGCGGCGAGTGACGGCCGTGACGGCCCGTCCGCGGCAACGCCGCCGTACGACGGCCGGCCACCGTCGGGCGATGCTCGGATGCCGCACGATGACCTCGGCGATGATGCGCCCCACGACGGCACGGCGCGCCACCCGCGCGGCCGCCTCAACCTCCGGCAACTCCGGCATCACGTTCCTCCGAATGGCGATCGCATGTGTGGAAATGTGTCATCGCGATCAGGGGTTGTCGCGTCGCCAGATGGGCGTAGCTTGTGCGGAGTCACCCACGCGCTCTCTCGCCGATTCCCCATGACCTTCTCGTCGCATCCACAATCGCTGCGCCAGGAGTATCTGCGCTACGTGGAGCGAGAGGTCGAGGACTACAAGAGCTCGGTGTCGCGCGAATTCCTGTATGGCATCGCGGCCGAGGCGGCGCGCACGCTCGACACGGGAGCGCAGCTCGGGATGCGCGAGGTGCTCCTCGCCGATGAGGTCGATCGGATCATCACGCGCCGACTGCGACTCCCGGCCTTCGCAACGTGGCGGCGCCGGCGCGAACGCAATGCGAGCGAGTTGCAGCGTCCCGAGCATTGGGGACTGCGACCCGATACGCCGCTGACCCGCGCGCTGCCGATGACTCGGCAGGCCTCGTCCGTGCTCGTGGCCGGCGCGCGGCTCGAAGGGTCGGCGCTCTATCTCGCGGCGAACGGCTGCGAGGTGACGGCGATCGAGCCCGAGGTCGCGGTGGTGAATCGCGTGCTGCTGATGGCGCGGGACAACGGACTCACGGAGAAGGTGCGCGGTTTCGCCGCGGACCTCGTCAGCTTCACTCCCGATGGCCCGCTCGGCGCAGTCATCTGCACGCCGGCCGCGTTCGCGGGGCTCTCGACGATCGAGCGCGAACGGGTCTTCCGCCTCCTACAGGAGGCGACGACCGATGGAGGGGTGCATCTGATCGAGACGATCATCGCCGGTCAGGCAGTGCTGAGTGAGGAGGAGCTCCGCTCGCGGTACGACTCCGGCTGGCAGATCTCGCTCGTGCCGGAGCCAGGGGCAACGTCGACCTTCGTCGCGAAGAAGCTGGTGGCCTGAGAGGCGTTCCGACCCTGTGTCACCCTGCGACACCCGGGCTTTTTCGGGCGGGGACACCAGTTGCAAGCTTCTGCCATTTAATAACTTACAGCTCTTTGGTGACCCCAGAGCGCTCACGCCTATCTTCTATATGAAAGCGTGAAGGCCGGCATGTCGTCGGCCCGTCTCTGAGCGAAGGACGGCGTTCATATGGACCAGATCACCCACCTGTCATCGTCCGACGAACCGGTCGGCATCATCATCTCCACCGGCCTGGCCCCTGAGCCTGCGCCGCGGTTCTCGGCGTATGTCTGGGGCCCAGTGCCCGACGAAGCGCCCGACGCGGAGACGGCCGGGACGACTCGAGCCGCCTGACGCGGCCGTCGACACCGCCCCTGTAGGTGGGGCCCAGCGGCGGCGGAAGCCCACCTCCTCTCGCCGGCCGACGCGAACCTGTTCGAACGCGAGTTTGTTGTCCCGCAGCGCCTCATGCGCGCGGACGATGCGGTGATCACACCCGTCTGCAAACACAAAGGGGACCGGCCGAAGCCGATCCCCCCGGTGTGAAGCGACTGCCGCTTACTTCTTCTTCGCGGCCTTCTTCGTCGCCTTCTTCGCAGCCTTCTTCTTGGCAGCCATGGTACTCGCTCCTTGAACGGAGTGGTGTGTCCCGGCCGATCCCCCGGTGGATCGGTGGGTCCGGAAAGCGCGTCCGCTGGTTTGGAATCACGATTTCCTACCTCCTTCATAAGACTTTTTTTCCGCGCTGTCAACACCTCGCGACGAACTCGTTGCCAACGCCGCGTGCCACCGCGATCATTTCTGCACCCCTCGGACGTGAGTACAGCGATGGCGCAGGTCATCATCGACGGTCGCAGATGCGACGTCGCGACAGGCGGGACGATCCTCGATGCGGCGCGCGGCGCGGGCATCGAGGTGCCGACGCTCTGCTGGTATCCGAAGCTCCCGACGGTCGGCAACTGCCGCATCTGTCTCGTCTCCGTCGAGGGAGAGAAGAAGCTCCTCCCCGCGTGCGCGACGCCCGCCGCCGACGGGATGGTGGTGCACACCGAATCGCACGCCGCCGTCGAGAACCGCCGCGCGGTCCTCTCCTTGCTCCTCGAGCGCTACCCGGCGGAGACGATCCCCGCCGACGGCGGCCGCAACGAGTTCGAGGCGCTGGTGCATCGCTACGACGTGCCGCGCACCCGCTCCGGCGCACTCCCGCTGCGCGCGGGCGACGAGCGTCCGACCGATCCGATCATCACGCACGACATGAGCACCTGCATCCTCTGCACCCGGTGCGTGCGGGCCTGCGAGGACATCCAGGTGGTCGGCGTCCTCGAGGTCGCCGAGCGCGGCGAGGGTACGGCGATCATCGTCGGCGCTGACGGCAACCCGGAACACGCCGGATGCACCTGGTGCGGCGAGTGCGTGCGCGTCTGCCCCACGGGCGCCATTCACGACATCCTCCCGATGGCGAAGTTGCGCGCCGGCACGCTCGAGGCCCCCGCTCAGACGGTCCGCTCGGTCTGCCCCTACTGTGCGGTCGGCTGCCAGCTCGACCTCGAGGTGCACGCCGGGCAGGTGGTGCGGGTCCGCTCGCCGTGGATCGAGGAGGAGACGCCGAATCAGGGATCGACCTGCGTGAAGGGGCGCTTCGGCACCGACTTCGTGCTGCACCGTGACCGGCTGACGACGCCGCTCATCCGACGCGGGTGGGTGCGCGGGACCGACGGCATCTGGCGCTTCGACGCCGCGAACCCCGACGCTGCCCGATGGCCGCGTCGCAGCGGGCCGTGGGTCGCGGTCGAGGACGAGGGACACGCCGCGAAGGATCATCGCCCGCGCACGAACCCGCTCCGTCGACGCGACGGCGGCGCCGAAGAGGCGCTCGGCGACGCGCGCGACCGCATCGCGACGCCTCCCGAGTGGTTCGCCCCGTTCCGCGAGGCCACGTGGGAAGAGGCGCTCGAGCTCACGGCGCAACAGCTCGTCCGGCTCCGTGACACGTACGGCCCCGGCAGCCTCGCGACGTTCCAGAGCGCCAAGTGCGCCAACGAGGAGAA
>DAISWY010000008.1:0-16518 GCA_036826135.1 Gemmatimonadaceae bacterium
CACTTGGAGCGCCGCGGGGAGCGAGACCGTCGCGCGTTCAGCGCCCGGTGTGCACGGTGCGGCGGCGCCAGAGGCAGTCGCCGCCGTGCCCCCCTTCGGCGCACCCTTGCCGGCGGCGGCCGGTGCGGCCGGCGGGCAGGCGGCCGTCACCGCAATCGGCGTCACCCCGGCCGGGCTCGCGCCCGTGCCGGCGGCGGCCACCGCGGTCGCGCCATCCCAGAGGCCGATCCGGCCCGAGCGCGAACCGCTCAGGAGGAGATTTCCCGTCGGCGCGTAGGCGAGCCCATAGATCGCATCGGTGTGCCCGCGCACCTCGCGCAGCAGCGTCCCCGTCGCGATCGACCAGACCCGGATCGTGCTGTCGCCGGCCCCGCTCGCGACCTGGGCGCCATCGGGGCTGATCGCGAGCGCCCAGACGCCACCGGTGTGTCCGGAGAGGATGCGTTGCGTCTCCCCCGTCGCCGGATCCCAGACGCGGAGCGTCCGGTCCCACGACGCGCTGATCAGCGTGCGCGAGTCGGGGGTGAAGGCGACGCCGTACACCCCGTTCGTGTGCCCCTGCATCGTCCGCACGAGCGTCCCGGTCGACACCTCCCACAGCTTGACCGTCTGGTCCCACGAGCCACTGGCGAGGTACCGCCCATCCGGACTGAAGGCGATGCCCCAGACGTCCTTCGAGTGCCCGGTCAGGGTGCGGACAGACGCGCCGGTGGTGGGGTTCCAGAGCCGGACGGAGTTATCCGAGGCCGCACTCGCGAGGAGCTGACCGTTCGGGCTAAAGGCGACGGACCGCACATACGCCCGATGTCCGGTGAGCCTCCGCACTGCGCGGCCGGTCGCCGGATCCCAGAGTCGCACGGTGTTGTCCCAGCTCGCCGACGCGAGCAGCTGGCCGTTCGGGGAGAACGCCACGCCCGCGACGACGCTGTCATGACCGGTCAGGGTCGTGGTGATGGTGCCGGTCGTCGGATCGATCAGGCGCACCTTCTTGTCCCACGCGGCGGTCGCGATCCGCTGCCCGTTCGGCGCGTAGGCCACGCCGAGCACGGTCACCCCGTTGGGGTAGATGCGAAGCGCGGGATCGGTGGCCGGAGCGGCTGCGCGGGTCGCGGTGTCGGCGCCGGCCTTCGGCTGTCCCTTGGCGCCCGCGCCCTTCCCGCCGGTCGCTGGGGCCGAGACAGGGGCGGTGCCCCCCTTCCCGGTCTCCGTCTTCTGGGCGCCGAGGAGCCCCGGAAGCGCGAGCGCGAGCGCGGCGGCGGCCCACAGCGCGCGGCGGCGCCCGCGCGCTGGGCAGCGAAGTGCAGTCATACGCGCTATTCTAGCGTGCGCGCGCTTCGACCGCACCCACGCCACTCCTCTCCCGAGCCCCACCGACGATGGACCGCCGCACCTTCCTCCAGTCGACCGGCGCCCCCCTCGGCGCCGCGGCGCTGGGCTCCGTTGTGCCGTCACTCGTCCAGGCGGCATCGGCTGGCCGCGCCGCCACGCCACCACGCTCCGCCGTCACCGACGTCGTGGTCATCGGCGGGGGCGCGTTCGGAGTTTGGACCGCACTCACCCTTCGCGAGATGGGCCACCAGGTCACGCTACTCGACGCCTATGGCCCGGGGAGCTCCCGAGCCACCTCCGGCGACGAGACACGTCAGATTCGCGTCGGCTACGGTGACCGGGAGGGCTACGCGCGGATGGCGCACCGCGCGATGGACGCGTGGACGGCGCGCGAGGCGGAGTTCGGCGTCCCGCTTCTGGTACGCACGGGACGACTCGAGATCGCCCCGACCTGGACCCCGGCCCTGCGTGCCACGCAGGCGATGCTCGCGCGCTTCGGCGTGGCCACCGAAGCCTTCACGGTGGACGAGCTGCGGCGCCGGTATCCACAGATGGGTTTCGACGGCATCGGGGTCGGACTCCTCGAACCCGGCGCCGGCGTGGTACGCGCCAAACAGGCGATTCTCGCGGCCGCGGCGGCCTTCGCGCGCAAGGGCGGCACGGTCGTCGTGCAGCGGGCCGAGCCTGGCCGGGCGGAGGGCGGACGCCTCGTGGACGTCGCGCTGGCCGACGGCAGCCGGCTCGCCGCCCAGCAATTCGTCTTCGCCTGCGGGCCCTGGCTCCCCAAGGTCTTCCCCGACCTCCTCGGCCGCCGCATCCGGGTGCCGAAGCGTGACGTCCTCTACTTCGGCGTCCCGGCCGGCGACACACGCTTCGCTCCTCCCGCCCTCCCCAACTTCTCGGAGAGCACCTACTACGGCTTTCCCAGCATCGACGGACGCGGCGTGAAGGTCTGTCCCACCAACGGCCCCGACACGTGGGACCCCGACACCGACGAGCGCATCGTGGACCCGATGCAGGTGCGTCGCGCGCGCCTCTATCTGACGAAGCGGTTCCCTGCGCTCTCGGCGCAGCCGATCACCGAGACGCGCGTCTGCCAGCTCGAGAACACCGAGGACGAGCACTTCATCATCGACCGGCACCCGTCCTACGCCAACGTGCTCATCGCCGGCGGTGGTTCAGGGCACGCCTTCAAGCACGGCCCGGTCCTCGGGGAGTACGTTGCGCGGCGCACCGTCGGCGAGAGGACCGACCCGACCTTCGATGCGATGGTCCGCCTCGCGCGTTGAGCACGCCCTAAGGACGTGAAGCGGCACCCCCCGCGGCGAGCGCTGCCTTCGCCGCCGCCAACGCGGCCCGCTGCGTCCCCGTCGGTCCGCGCAGGCTCGCCTGGCGCACGCCACTGCCGGTGTATGCGCCCAGGATCCGGGAGAGCCCGGCCGCCTCACGTCGCATCTCCTTCGCGATGAGCTGCGCCTGCACGTCGAGCACCTCGAGCAGGAACGCCTCTCGCGCCCGGTGCTCGGCGATCGTCACGTCACTGGACGGATCGGCGCGCACCTCGAACCGCTGCGTCACCTTCACCGTCCCGGCCTCCATCGTCACCGTGTAGGTACCGGGCGCCACGTGGAAACCGCGCGCGCCGATGTCGTGCGCCGGGATGGGCAGCGCCGGTCGACGCGCCACCGCGCTCGCGGCGCCCGCACCCCCGCGGGCCATCCCGCCCGCCCCGGCCGGCGGGCCACCTTCCTCACCACCCCCGAAGCCGAATCCCATCCCGCCGGCGACCGGCGGCCAGCGCAGATCCCACTGTACCCGATGCAGCGTGCCGCTCGTCGACGGCGCGGTGAAGGTGCGCACCACGCGACCCGCGGCGTTCGTCACCGTGAAGCGAACGGAGTCGACCGGCTGCGCGAGATGGTAGGTGAACGCCGCACCCTCCGCCGGGTTCTCCGCGGCGTAGAACGCGTGCGCCGCCGTGGAGACGTCAGCGCGATACAGCGTGAGCGTGGCGCGCCGCACCGGGAAGAGCGTCGCTGGTGCGCTCGCTGCCGCCGGCGTCCACGCCGCGAGCGGCGAGGCATCATCAAGCACCCAGATCGACCGCCCGTGCGTACCGAGGATCAGGTCCTTGGTTCGCGGATGGAAGACGATGTCGTCGTACCGCGTCGGCGGGAGGTTCGCGATGAGCCGCGTCCAGGTGGCGCCCGTATCGAGACTCACGTGCAGGAATCGCTCCGTCCCCGCGACGAGCACATTCGGCTTCCCCGGATACTCGGCGATCGAACGGACCGGGTTCCCGTCGGGAAGCCCCGCAGCGATCGAGGTCCAGCTGCGTCCGAAGTCCGTGGTGCGGAAGAGGTACGGCCGGAAATCCCCGCTCCGGTGATTCTCGAACGCGACGACGGCCGCCCCCTTCCCTGACGCCGACGCGACGATGCGGTCCACGAAGGAACCGTCCGCCACGCCGCGCAGGTTGCGACCCACCTCGGTCCACGTCCGACCGCCGTCACGCGACACCTGGATGTTCCCGTCGTCGGTGCCCACCCAGAGCACGAGGGAATCCACCGGCGACTCGGCGACGGTGGTGATCTCGCTGAAGCTCGTCTCCCCGTCGTTGCGCGAGAGCCGGATGTCGGCGCTTGGCACGCCTGCGATGCGCAGCGTGTCGCGGTTCACCTGCCGCGTCAGGTCCGCCGTGGCCGTCCAGCTGGCGCCGAAATCGCGCGAGATGAGGAGCCGGTTCGCGCCGAGATACACCGTCCCCGCCCGGTACCGCGACGCCAGCACCGGCGCGGTCCAATCGAAGCGGTACCGCTCCCCGGTCGGCGCCTGCGGCTGGATGTCCCACCGGTCGCCCGTCTCGACATCGACCCGCGTGATGCTTCCACCGCTCGACGTCGAGTAGACGAACCGCGGCCCCTTGAGATCGACCGCGTGCCCCGTGCCATCGCTGAAACCGATCTGCACCCAGTCCTGATTCAGGATTCCGAGCCAATGCGTCGTCGCGCTCGGCCCCATCCACGAATGCGCATCCTGCATCCCGCCGTAGATCCAGTACGGATCGCGGTCGTCGACGGCGACCCGATAGAACTGCCCGATGGCGAAGTTGTTGAGACGCGCGTAGGTGTACCCGAGGTCGTAGCTCTCGTGCAGGCCGCCGTCTCCACCGAGGAGGAGATGCCGCGGGTCGCGCGGATCAATCCAGAGAGAATGGTGGTCGTCCTTCAGGCCGAGGTCATAGGTCGGCGAGTTCGGCATCGGCTCGAAGGTCGTGCCACCGTCCTCACTCTTCGCGGGCTGGACCCCCATCATCCAGATGCGCTGGTCGTTCGTCGGATCGATCGTCGGCTTGCTGTAGTACATCGGCCGCGGATTCATCGCGCTCTTCCGCGCCCAGGTGGCCCCGGCGTCCTCGGACCGGTAGGTCCCGCCGGCCCCCGCGTGCTCAACCGTCGCGACGAGCACATCGGGCTTGGAGGCCGCGATCGCGAGCCCGATCCGTCCCTTGTCTCCCGAGGGGAGCCCCGCCTCGAGGCGTCGCCACGTGCTGCCACCATCGACCGATTTGTAGATCGCGCTCCCGGGGCCGCCGCCATTGAAGCCGAAGACGGTGCGCAGGCGCTGATAGGTGGCCGCGTAGAGCACGTTCGGGTCGCGCGGATCCATCACGAGCTCGGTCGCGCCGGTGAGCGAATCCACGTAAAGGACGCGGTCCCAGGTACGTCCGGCGTCGCGCGTGCGGTAGACGCCGCGTGCCGTGGTCGGCCGCCAGAGGTTCCCCACCGCGGCGACGTAGGCGATGTTCGCGTCGGTGGGGTGGGCCACGACACGCGCGATGCTCGCCGTCTCGCGAAGGCCGAGGAAGGTCCAGCTCGCGCCGGCATCCGTCGATCGGTAGATGCCGCCGCCCCAGGTGGAGGACTGCCGGTTGTTCTGCTCTCCCGTCCCCGCCCAGACGATGCGTGAGTCGACCGGGGAGATCGCGAGGTCACCGAAGGAGTTCTCTCCCGTCGCGTCGAAGATCGGCGCCCAGAGGGTGCCCTTGTTCGTCGTCTTCCACACCCCACCCCCCGCGGCGGCGATGTAGATCGTCGACGGGTCGCGCGGATCGACCTCGACGTCGTGGATGCGTCCCCCCATCACGGCGGGGCCGACCTCGCGGAATCGCAGCCCGTCGAAGGGCGACTGCGCGGCGAGGAGCGGCGCCGCGAGCGGCGAAACGAGGCCGACGCCGAGCAGGGAGGCGGCGGTGAGGGCACCGACGAGCGACGGAAGCGGGCGACGCGGGGTCATGGGCGCGAGGGAGCGGGAGTGGAGGCGACGGGGGCGCGGATCGCGATCACGGTCGGCGCGACGGTGCGGAACTGCGGCATCGCCTGCCCCACCGCGGCACCGATGTAGGTCGGATCGGCGACGGTGTAGGTGACGCGGCCCACCTGGATGACGTCGCCCGTCCCCGGGGCGTTGAACCGGACCGCCGTCGCCATGTGCCCCGGGGGCGCCGGGGGCGCCGGGGGCGCCGGGGGCGCCGGCGCCCTCGGCGGACTCACCGGCTTCGGCGCCGTGTACGGCCGACCGGACGCGAACCCTTCGAACGCCTTCCACTCCCGATCGAGGAACGCGGCGAAGGCGCTGTCCTCGCGGGAGGCGAAGCGTTCGAGGGCGCGGCGCTCCCGTTCCTGAAATCGACGGAACTCGTCGTCCACCTGGGCGGTCAGCCGGAGCGGAAGGAGCGTGAGGGCGAGGAGCATCGGAAGGATTCGGCGCATGCTCCACCTTGGGCCCGACACCCTCACCTGGCAATGGGTATCCGAGCCGCGAGGGGGGGCCGTCTCTTTCCCACCTCGCGCCAGAGACGTATCGTCTCGCCATGCGGATGACGCGCGCCCTGCTGACCTCACTGCCTTTGTCCCTTCTCGCCTGCGGTGACGCGGGCTCGCCCGCGGGCACAATCCCCGTCGACGGCAGCTTCGCCCGACTGCAGAACGAGGTGCTCGTCCCCTCCTGCGCGACGGGAGGGTGCCACGTGAGTGGCTCAGGCTCCGTCGTCCTCGGCGGATCCGGCGCCTATGACGCGCTCGTCAATGCGACGCCCACGCACACGGTCGCCCGGCTGGCGGGTCTCAAGCGCGTCGTCCCCGGTCGCCCGGACAGCTCGCTCCTCTACCTCCGGCTCCTCGCGCCCACGCACCGGCTCCCGCTCGACCTCGGCCCCGTGATGCCGGTGGGCACCTCGGCCCTCTCCGCCGGCCAGGTGGAGTTCCTCCTGCAATGGATCGCCGCTGGCGCACCCCGCCGCGGCGAGGTCGCCGATGCGGCCCTGCTACACGACGCGACACCGCAGGTCAGCGCCGCCTTCCAGCCGCTCGAGGCACCCGCTGCAGGGAGTGGAATCCAGCTCCGCGTGGAGCCGTTCACCGTGGCCCCGCACTTCGAGCGCGAACTCTTCGTACACCGACGCGCCGCGCCGACCGGAGATCTCTACGTGCGCCGCATCCACTTCCGGATGCGCCCCAACAGCCACCACTTCGTTCTCTACGGCCTGAACCCGACCATCCCGACCTTCCTGGTGCCACCGTTTGACGCGGTCCGCGACATCCGGAACGCCGACGGGACGATGAACGTCACCAACATGATGACGATGGGCTACCACGTCTTCTTCGGCGGTGCGATGCAACCCGAGTTCGCCTATGAATTCCCGACGGGGGTGGCCCTCAAGGTCCCCGCGGGCACCGGGCTCGACCTCAACGTGCATTACGCCAACCACGGCGATGCCCCGATCTCGGGCGAGGCCGCGGTCAACCTTCATACGATCCCGCTCGCGCAGGTCACCAAGGTCGCGCGGACCCTCAATTGGGCGAACCAGTCGATCACCCTTCCGGCGGGCCAGCGGACCACGCTCGAGAAGACGTTCACCGTCACCGACTCGACCACGGTCTTCGCGCTCACCTCACACACCCACCGACTCGGCGAGCGTTTCATCGTCAAGGTCGTCGGCGGCGCACGGAACGGCGAGACCATCTACGAGAACACCGACTGGGAGCACCCCGCCTTCCTCATCCTGCCGCAGCCGGTGCGCCTCGGTCCGGGGGAAGGGCTCAAGTCGATCGTGACCTACAACAACAACACCGGCACCACCGTGCGGTTCGGCCTGCAGAGCACGGACGAGATGGGCATCATCTTCGGCTACGCCTACTAACATGCAACCAATCTCCCGCCGTGACTTTGCTGCGCTCACCGCGACCGGCGCCCTCGGCGCCACCGGCGGCTGGCTGACCGACGCCCTGCACGCCAAGGCCCGCGCGACCGACCCGGTGATGCCACCCGACCCGGCGACGCCCAGCCGCCACGGCGCCTGGCCCGGTTACGACGCCGCCATCGTCATCGACAACCTCGCCACGCCGGGGCCGTTCAACGTCCCGAACAGCACCGCTGCGCCCTACAGCGCGGCGATGATCGCCAACGCGCGGGCCTCGGGCATCACCGCGGTGAACGTCACGCTCAGTGGCGGCGGCCCCACCGGAAGCGCCGCCTTCGAGTCGACGGTGCGGAACCTGGCCTTCCTCGAGCGGGAGCTCGACGCGCACCCGGACGCCCTCGCCCGCATCCGCACCGTCGCCGACATCCGACGGGCCAAGGCGGAGCGGCGCGTCGGACTCATCGCGGGATTCCAGGATACGACGATGCTCGAGGGGGATGTCAGTCGCGTGGACCTCTTCCACGGGCTCGGCGTCCGGATCATCCAGCTCACCTACAACGTGCGCAATCTCGTCGGTGATGGCTGCCTCGAGCCGGGCAACGCGGGGCTGAGTGCCTTCGGACGCGAGGTCGTCAGCCGGATGACCACGCTGGGGATCCTCGTCGATGTCAGCCATTGCGGGCGCCGCACGACGGACGACGCCATCGCACACGCCACACGCCCCATCGCGGCCACGCACACCTCGTGCGCCGCGCTCGCCGACGTCCCACGCGCGAAGACCGACGATCAGCTCCGCCGCCTCGCGGCGAAGGGTGGCGTCGCCGGGATGTACATGATGCCGTTCCTCCGCCTGAGCGGGCAGCCGACCGGCGACGACTTCATCCGACATCTCGAACACGCGGTCAACGTCATGGGTGAGGATCACGTCGGCGTCGGCTCCGACAACTCCATCACGCCATTGGAGCTCACCCCCGCCTTCCGCGCACTGCACGCGGACTTCGTGCGCCAGCGCCGCGCCCAGGGGATCTCAGCCCCCGGCGAGGACGAGCAGGTGTTCAACCACGTCCCTGACCTCGACCATCCCCGACGGATGGAACGCGTCGCCGACCGCCTCGCGGCACGCGGCCACTCGAGCGCGCGCATCGAGAAGATCCTTGGCGGCAATTGGCTCCGGCTCTTCGGAGAGACCTGGCGCTGACCGCACGGGTCAGTCCGTGAGTCGAAAGCCGTCGGCGTCGAAGTGCGCCGGGAAGCGCGTGCGATGGGTGGTCAACGCTGTGTGGTCGAGCGTGACGGTGGCGGTGCCCACCGCGGCCTGAAGTTCGCACAGCGCCTCGCCGACAAAGTCGCAAACGATGCTCCCCCCGCGGAACTCGAGGCCGTTGCCGTCCGTCCCGGTGCGGTTGACCCCCACGCAATACGCGAGATTCTCGATGGCCCGTGCATGGAGGAGCGCCCGCCACGCCTGCTGTCGCGCGGCGGGCCAGTTCGCGACGTAGACGACGAGGTCGTAGTCCAACGCCACGCTCGAGCCACCCCCGGGGACGACGGTCCCGTCCGCCGCCGAGCCGGCGGACTCGGGCGCGTGCACACGGCCGTTCCGCGAGAAGACGGGAAAGCGCAGGTCGTAGCAGACGAGCGGGAGCACCCGCCACCCACGCCATTCGACGATGAGCCGCTCGCGACCCGCCGTGTACCGCTCGTGCTCACCCGACATTCGGAAGAGGTGCCGCTTGTCGTAGTGGCGCACCGCGCCATCCGGGGTCACCCAGAGGAGGCGATTGTAGACCGCCCCATCCACGCGGAGCTGCACGCTCCCCGTGACCGCGGCGTCGTGTGCGGCGGCCTGCGCACGCATCCACGCGACGGTCGGCCCGTCCATCGTCTCCGCCCGTGCGATCGCCTCGTTCGAGAATCCGCTCGTGAACGTCTCAGGCAGCACGAGAAGATCACTCGCGGGGGTGCTCGCGAGCGCCGCAGCGAGCTGCGCACGGTTCGCCGCGGGATCGTGCCAGATCGTGTGGTGCTGCACGAGCGTGACCCGGAGCGCACGCGAGTCGGTCACCGGCGAGCCCGTCATACCGCCGCCAACCGCTGGAGCGCGACATCGAGTGTGGCCGTCTCCTTCGCGAAGCAGAGCCGGATGACACGCTGCCCCGCAGGCGGCGCCCCATAGAACGGCGAGAGGGGGATCGCCGCGACCCCGTGCCGATCGCAGAGCTCGTACACGAAGGCGAGGTCATCGGCCTCCGACACCGCGGAGTAATCCACACACTGGAAGTAGCCGCCCGCCACCGGGAGCGGCCGGAAGCGCGTCCGCGCCAACCCCGCGGCGAAATGGTCGCGCTTCACCTGATAGAACGCGCCGAGGGCCTCGAGATGCGCGGGGTCATCACGGAGCATCCGCGCCACCGCCCACTGCGCCGGCGCGAACGCCCCGAACGTGTTGTACTGATGCACCTTCCGCAGCTCCTGCGTGAGCGCTGGCGGTGCCACCACCGCCCCGAGCCGCCATCCGGTGCAATGGAAGCTCTTGCCGAAGCTCGAGACGACGAGACTCCGCGGGGCGAGCCCCTCGTGCGCCAGCGCACTCACGTGCGACCGTCCGTCGAAGACGATCGGTGCGTACACCTCGTCGGACAGGACGAGCAGATCGTGCGCATGGGCAAGCGTCGCGAGGTGATCCGCATCGTCCGCCAACCACATCGCACCCGTGGGATTGTGCGGCGAGTTCACGATCACCAGGCGCGTGCGTGGCGTGACCGCCGTCGCGACCCGGTCCCAATCGATGACGAACCCTGCATCGGCCATCACCGCGAGCGGGACCCGCACGGGCCACCCGCCGGCGAGCGTCACGACGGGCGCGTACAGGTCATACGCGGGATCGAGCACGATCACCTCGTCCCCGGCGCTGATCAGCGCGAGGATCGCATCGAAGATCGCCTCCGATCCGCCGACCGTGACCGTGATCTCCGCCGCGGGATCGCGGGCGATGCCGTGCGCGCGCTCGATCCCGTCGGCGATCGCCTCGCGGAGCGGCGCGATCCCGATCATCGGCGCGTACTGGTTCTGCCCCTCCCGCACCGCCTCGGCGAGGGCCGCCTGCAGCGCCTCCGGCGGCGAGAAATCCGGAAACCCCTGCCCGAGGTTCACGGCCCCCACCTCCGCCGCGCGCTGCGACATCACCGTGAAGATTGTGGTCCCGATCTGCGGCAACTTGGACGCGCGTTGGACTGCTGGCGCATCGGGTCGAACGCCGGCCGCGGCTGACGCGTTCATCGGATCCGCCGCCGGAGTCGCCGGATGGGAGGTGGACGGGGGGCGCATAGGGTGGCCGGACGATGCAGCCCGGGTGCCCCCCCCGCAACGGGAGGCGACTAGGTTTCGCAACGGCAGGGGTGAAGTCTCAGGGGTCTGGTGAGCGGTCCACCGCCCCGCGGTCGGGGGATCCCCGACGAGGCGTTCCCCTGCCCCTTCGTCCCTGACCCCAGCAGTCCCATGACCCAGATCTTCCAGCTCTACGTCTTCCTCCTCGCCGGCTTCGTCGGCTTCATCATCATCCAGCGTGTGCCGCCCCTCCTGCACACGCCGCTGATGTCGGCCACCAACGCCATCTCGGGGATTTCCCTCGTCGGGGCCCTCGTCGCGGCGGGTGGGAAGTACGGGACGCTCGCGACCATCCTCGGCGTGATCGCCGTGGTCTGCGCGACCACCAACGTGGTCGCCGGCTTCCTGATCACTGACCGGATGCTGGCGATGTTCAAGAAGCCCGACACCAAGCCGGAGGGCGGCAAGTGATCGCGCTCCCGCTCTCCGTCGAGGCCGCCACCGCATCCCTCGGCGCGCGCGACTGGGTCATCCAGCTCGCCTACCTCGCCGCCTCGGCGCTCTTCATCCTCGGGCTCCGCTCCCTCACCAAGCCCGCCGATGCCCGGCTCGGGATGCAGCAGGCCGCGGCCGGCATGCTCTTCGCCGTGATCGGCACGCTGCTCGACGCCAACATCGTCACGTATCAGTGGATCCTCGTCGGCCTGGTCGTCGGCACCCTCCTCGGGTACCCGATGGCGATGAAGATCGAGATGACGTCGATGCCGCAGTTCATCGCCTTCTCCCACGCCTTCGGGGCGCTGGCCGCGACGCTCGTCGGCATCGTGGAATACCGGCATCTCAATGCGCTCGACGGTCCGATGTCCCGCGGGGTCGCGGCGGCACTCGGCTTCGAGGTGCTCTTCGGCGCGCTGACCGTCACCGGCTCGCTCATGGCGTTCGGCAAGCTCCAGGAGCTCATCACCGGACGCCCCATCACGTTCAAGGGCCAGAACGCCGTCAACTTCCTGATGATGGGTGTCGCCGTCGTCAGCTTCGGCCTCGTGGTCGCGAACCCCGCGAACGCCACCGCCTTCTATACGATGGTCGCCCTGGCCTTCCTCCTCGGCGTCACGATGGTGCTCCCGATCGGCGGCGGGGATATGCCGGTGGTGGTCTCGCTGCTCAACTCGTACGCCGGCCTCGCGGCCAGCGCGACCGGGTTCGCCATCGGGAACAACGTGCTGATCATCGCGGGCGCGCTCGAGGGCGCCGGCGGGTTCATCCTCTCGATCCTGATGTCGAAGGCGATGAATCGTTCCTTCGCCAACGTCCTCTTCGGCGCCTTCGGTTCGGCGCCGAGCGCGAGTGGCGGTGCGAAGGGCCCGGCGAAGGAGTCGAAGACCATCTCCACCGAGGACGCCGCGCTGCAGATCGCGTACGCCGGCTCCGTGGTGATCGTGCCGGGCTACGGGATGGCGGTAGCGCAGGCGCAGCACACCTGCCGCGAGCTGCACGAGCTCATCCAGAAGAAGGGCGGCGACGTGAAGTACGCCATCCACCCGGTCGCCGGCCGCATGCCCGGCCACCTCAACGTCATCCTCTCCGAGGCCGGCATCGACTACGGCGCCCTCCTCACCGACGTGGATGACGCCAATCGCGTGCTGCAGACCGCTGACGTGGCGATCATCATCGGCGCGAACGACATCGTGAATCCGGACGCCGAGGAGGACAAGGCCAGCCCGCTCTACGGCATGCCGATCTTCCGGCCGTGGACGGCCAAGACGGTCTTCGTGATCAAGCGCGGCAAGGGGACCGGGTTCAGCGGTGTCGAGAACCCACTCTTCTTCCGCGACAACACCCTGATGCTCTACGGGGACGCGAAGGGCGTGCTCGGCAATCTGATCAAGGAAGTGAAGGCGCTCGACGAAGGGCACTGAGGGCTGGACGACAGGCAGCCGGTCCTCAGCGAGCCGTCGGAAGGACCTTCAGCGGATAGAGGGGGGGGCGTCATGTCACTCTGGCGGAGTTCGCGGGTCAGAGGCGAGATTTCGCTTCCTCATGTCCGGTGAGTCCAACCCGCCCCCCCAGGTGCAGGCGCGCGCTCCCATGAATGCCGCGCTCGTCGCCGCTGCCGCCGTGACCGCGGTCTTGACCCCGGTCACCCTCCGGAGTCCGCTCGGCCTGAATTCAGGCCTCGGGTGGGCCGCGTTCAGCACAGAGGCGCTCGTGCGGGCCATCGTCAGTCTGTCGCTCTGGCACGCCGCCGGACGGCGCTCCGGCGACGAGAGACGCCTGCTCCAGGGAGCGGCCGTTGCCTCTGCGCTCATCGGCGTGGCTGCCTCAGTCTTTCGTTGGCAATGGTACGCCCCCGGCAACACGCTACCCATCGCCGACACGTGCCAGTTGCTTGGGTACGCCGTGCTGATCGCGACGATGATGCGCCTACAGGCCGCCGGGCGGTCAGTGGGGAGCAAGTGGATTATCTGGATTGAATCGCTGAGCGTCGGCGTCAGTGTGGGACTGCTGGCCTGGCACTTCATCGTCCGAGGCAATTACACGTACAGCACCTTCGGGGCGACGATTGGACCGACCCTGGAACTGGTATATCCGATCCTCGACAGTCTTCTGATCGTCCTGACCTTCGACCTCTCCCGTGGCCGGATGCGCGTCAATCTGGGCTGGGTCCTGGCCGTGGTCGCGTGTTGCCTTGGGGACGCCATCCTGTCCATCGATGCGTACGTGACGTCGAACCCCGCCATCAACGCGATGGGCGACATCCTTGGATCGAGCACCATTGTCGGGTTCGCCGTGCTGGCACAACAGGCGTCGACGCGTCGCCCGTTAGTGCAATCCATCGGACCGTCGCTCGAGTTCGTGGAGCATCTCCGCAATCCGATGAGCATTTCGGCGGCAGTCTTGGTGGTGCTCGCCGTCAGCACGGCAACCGTGTCCGAGCTTGCCGGCCACGGGGTTGATGGGATCCTCTGGTTGGCGGGACTCGCCGTGGTGGCCCTCATCCGGTTTGTCCGCGTGATCATCATCGCACAGGAGCGCGCCGGCGCGGCGGAGCGGATACAGCGGGACCTCGAGGGAAGAATCGCCGAGCGCATGAGCGAGCTTGCCAACCTGACTGAGGCCCGGACCCGGCTCGTCGCCACCATGAGCCACGAAATCCGCTCGCCGCTGAACGCCATTCTCGGACTGACGCACCTGATGACCGTCCGGGACGATGTCACGCCCTCGCAGCGGGAGACCCTCGGGCGGATCCAGCAGCACGGACGTCACCTCGTCCGGCTCTCGGAGAACGTGCTGGCGATGGCGCGGATCGAATCGGGGACCGAGACGCTGCGGCGGGATCCGTTCGACCTCGATGACGTGCTGCTACAGACGATGGACGTGCTGCGTCGTGACGCGGAGGCCAAGGGCCTCCGCGTCACCCTCGAGCGCCCCGCGGACCTCCCGCGCTGGCTGGTGGGCGATCAGACGCGGCTCACCCAGCTCCTGCTCAACTATGTCAGCAACGCCGTCAAGGCGACGACGCAGGGCGGCATCACACTCCGACTCTTCGCGTCGGCGGTGGGGGAGCGCGTCGAGCTCACCGGCGAGGTGTCCGACACCGGTCCGGGCATCCCTCCCGAGAACCTCACCCAACTCTTCCAAAGGTTCGAGCGCCTCGCGGGCGCCACGGGTCCGGAGCCTGGCTCTGGCCTCGGGCTTGCCATCTGCCGGTGGATTGCGGAGCAGATGGAGGGGGCGGTCGGAGTCCGCTCGGTGCTTGGGGGCGGAACGACGTTCTGGTTTCGCGTGCTTCTTGATCGGCCACCGGCGACCGCCGGGGCGCCTGCACCGCAGGTGCCGACGAGCCCGCCGGGACGGCGGCGCGTCCAGCGCGGCGCGCGCGTGCTCGTCGTCGACGATATCCCGGTCAATCGAGAGATCGCACGTGAGGTGCTGACGGCCGTAGGGATGGACGTCGTCGAGGCGGACGGTGGCCGGGCCGCCGTCCGCTTAGCGCTCTCAGAGCCCTTCGACGCCGTCCTGATGGATCTGCGGATGCCGGACATGGACGGATTCACTGCCACGCAGGCGATTCGGCGCGACGACCGCGGGCGCACCGTGCCCATCATTGCCATGACGGCGGTCACTGCGACCGAGGATGTCGACCGAAGCCGCGAGGCCGGGATGAGCGATTGGGTCAGCAAGCCGTTTGAGCCCGACACGCTCCTCGACGTGGTCCTACGCTGGACCGGCGCCGACGAGCGGAGCTCCGAGTCGTCCGTCCGCGTCCCCGACGCCGACGCGCTCCGTCGTCAGGCGCTGTTCAGCGTGACGGGCTTGGACGCGGCCGCTGGCCTCCGTCGCGTGATGGAGAACCAGCGCCTCTACGAGGCGCTGCTCGCCGAGTTTGTCCGGTCACACGCCGAGGCGCCGGCGGAGCTCGAGCGCTGCCTTGCTCGCGGTGATCGTGAGACCGCCCAGCAGATCGCGCACACGTTGCGCGGCGTCGCGGGCGGCATCGGCGCTACCGACGTGCACGCGAGTGCCACCCGCCTGGACCAGGCCCTCCGCGCCGGGGACGTCGAGGGCGCGCGGATGGCGCTGCGCGCGATGCAGGCAGCGCTCCCTCCCCTCGTGAGCGCCCTGCGCCGGCACCTCCCGACGTGATCCCCTTCGTCGGCGCGCTCGCACTCGCGGTCGTGGCGACCACCATCAGTGCACAGCCCCCCGAGGCCATCTGGTATATCCGTGCCGATTCGGCGGGTCTCGCGAGCTTCGAGGCGCACGCATCGCAGGTGAGCGTCATCGCGCCGCAGGCGCACAGTATCGATGCGAGCGGGACGATCCGAGGTGCGGTCGATCCGCGCATCCTCGCCACCGCCGCGCGGCACGGGGTGAAGCTGATGCCCCTCGTGATGAACCCCGGCTTCGATCTCGGGATCCTGCACCATCTGGTGACCGACCGCGGCGCGCGCACCGCCGCCGCGCGGAGCTTCGCCCGGCTCTGCCGTGAGCTCCAGCCCTGGGGGATCCAGCTCGACCTTGAGAACCTCGCCGTCGAGGACCGCGACGCCTTCACCGCATTCGCGCGCGAGGTCGCCGACTCAACGCGTGCCGCGGGGTGCGGGCTCTCCGCCGCGGTCGTCCCCCGCCCTGACGATCTCCGCGGCGTGCTCCCGTATCACCAGTACATGTCGGACTACTGGCGCGCCGCTTACGACTATCGGGCGCTCGCTGAGGCGCTCGACTTTCTGTCGTATATGACGTACGCGCAGCACACCGGCGGCAGTACACCCGGGCCGGTGGCGGGCTATCCGTGGATGGAGGCCTCACTGCGCTACGTGCTCGCGCAGGGGGTCCCGCCATCGAAGGTCTCCTTGGGCATCCCGGCGTACTCGGATTACTGGTTCACCGACTACGACCCCCGCGCCGGCAGCCGCCCCCGCGGAGAGGACATCGGCTACTCCCAGGTGATGGCGATCATGCGGGCCGCCGGGGCGACCCCCCGATGGGACCCCGTGCAGAAGGCGCTCGTCGGGATGTGGGAGCGGCACGGGGTGTTCGAACACGCCTGGGTAGAGGACGCCCGTGCCTTCCGGGAGAAGCTCCAACTGGTGCGACGGCATGGACTTCGGGGCTACTCCGTCTGGCTGATTGGCATGGAGGATCCCGCGACGTGG
>DAISWY010000008.1:16618-28017 GCA_036826135.1 Gemmatimonadaceae bacterium
TCCCACAGCGCGATCATCGCCGTGGTGACGAACTTCTCGTTCGCCGGGACCATCGGGCCGATCATCCAGGCGCCCATCTCACCCGACTCGTTGAACCGCGTGAGCGCATCGGCCACCATCAGCATCGCCATCCGGTTCGTCCCACAGTATGCGGCGAAGGCATCCCCGAGGGTCACGGAGCCCTGCGGTGTGGAACCGAAGGCGATGCCGTTCATCACCGCGGCGAGCAGTTGCCGCATCAACTGCATCCGCGCCTGATCGATGGCGCTCCGCCGCTGGCCCGTCGAGGTCCGCGCCGGATTCGCATGCAGTCCGCCGAGGATGTAGGCCGGATCCCAGTAGCGCGTGGCGGGCGTCGCACACGCCGTCACGCTCGCCGGGAGCAGGTCAAACGCGGTGGTGGCGAGGGTGTACCCGGCCGGCGGAGTGCCGGTCGGCCCGAAGACGAACGACTGGATCAGGGTCTGGTGCTGCGACCAGAAGCCGCGGGTCCGGGTGGTCGTCCCCTCGAGTTGCTTCGTGTTGGTGAAGGTGCAGGTCACCGTCTCACCCGCCGCCACCACGAAGGTCGCCCGGCGCGTCGCGAGACTCCCGCTGCTGTTCGTGTCGTCGCAGCTCAGTGCCGTGAGCTCCCAGCCCAGCATCGACGCCTCGGTCGCGTGGTAGGTCCCGGGGGCCACCGCCTGTGTCAGTGTGCCGTTGTTGGTCGAGATGCTCCCGGTCACATCCTCCGTGAAGCTGAAGGTCCCGGTCCCGCCGACCATCACCTTCTTGACCACAATCGCCCCCTGCTTGGTGTTCGTGATCGCGCAGGTGGTCGTCTCCCCCGTGGCGACGGTGATGCCGGTCGCCGGGTCACCCGCCGAGGTCGTGCCGTCCTCGCGCAGGCAGCTCATCGTGCCCGCGGCCCATCCGCTGAGCGCCGTTTCCGAGAGGCGATACGTCCCGCTCGAGGCCAGCGCCGGGACGACGTTGCTGAACGTGGTGTCCTGTGTTCCCGACACCGTCAGCAGCGCAAAGGCCCCACTCCCAAAACCAGTCGGCGTGAAGCTGAAGGTGCTGTCGCCCCCCACCGCCGTCTTCACGACGCGGATGGCGCCGCGCTTCGTGTTGGTGAAGGTGCAGGTCACCATCTCACCTGCCGCCACCTCGAAGGTCGCGCGGCGCGTCGCCAGACTCCCGCTGCTGTTGGCGTCGTCGCAGGTGAGCGCCGTCAGGTCCCAGCCCGGCATCGAGTCCTCGGTCGCATGGTAGGTCCCGGGGGCCACGGCCTGCGTGAGCGTCCCGTTGTTGGTCGAGATGCTCCCGGTCACATCCTCGGTGAAACCGAACGTCCCGGTCCCACCGACCATCACCTTCTTCACCACAATCCTCGCCTGTTTGGTGTTCGTGATTGCGCAGGTCGTCGTCTCGCCCGCCGCGACCGTGATCCCGATGGACGGCTCACCCGCGGAGGTCGTGCCGTCCTGCCGCAGACAGGCCAGCGTCCCCGAGGTCCACCCAGCCAGCGAGTCCTCGGCCAGCCGGTATGTGCCGCTCACAGCCAGCGCCGGCGTCACGTTGCTGAACGTGGTGTCCTTCGTTCCCGAAACGGTGGTGAGCATGAAGGCACCCCCGAACCCGACCGGCGTGAAGCTGAAGGTGCTGTCGCCCCCCACCGCCGTCTTCACCACGCGGATCGCGCCGCGCTTGGTGTTGGTGAAGGTGCAGGTCACCGTCTCGCCGGCCGCCACCTCGTAGGTGGCCCGGCGTGTCGCCAGACTCCCGCTGCTGTTGGCGTCGTCGCACGTCAGCGCCGTCAGGTCCCAGCCCGAGATTGTGTCCTCGGTCGCGTGGTAGGTCCCGGGGGCCACGGCCTGCGTGAGCGTCCCGTTGTTGGTCGAGATGCTCCCGGTCACATCCTCGGTGAAGCCGAAGGTGCCGGTGCCGCCGACCATCACCTTCTTCACCACGATCGTCGCCTGCTTGGTGTTCGTGATCGCGCAGGTCGTCGTCTCCCCTTGGGCGACGGTGATGCCTGTCGCCGGGTCACCCGCCGAGGTGGTCCCATCCTGCCGCCGGCACTGCCACGCCCCCGCCGCCCACCCCGTGAGGGCGGCCTCACTGAGGCGATACGTCCCGCTGTCCGCCACGGCCGTCATCAGTCCGGCAAAAGTGGTGTCCGCCGTCCCCGACACGGTCGTCAGCGAGAAGGCGCTCCCGAACCCGACCGGCGTGAAGCTGAAGGTGCTGTCCCCACCCACGGCGGTCTTCACCACGCGGAGCGATCCGACGGCGGTGTTCGTGAACGTGCAGACGATCTCCTCGCTGTCGTCCACCACGAGCGTGATCGCTCGCGTGGCGAGCGAGACGGTGGTGTTCGTCGTGGGGTCGGTGCAGGCGAGCGCGGTGAGCTGCCAGCCGCCGGTCGGCGCCGTCTCTGTGATGATCTGCGTTCCCTCCGGAACGAACTCGAATACCACGGTGTCGGCGCCGCTGGACGCGGAGCCGGGCGTCCCCGTATTCAGGCTGAAGGTGGCGGGGATCGGATTGAGCGAATCGCCGCCCGACCGCGTGAACCCAAAGCTCCCCACCCCGCCCAGCGTCCGCTTGATCAGCACCACGCGTCCGGCAGGCAGCACCGCATTGGCCTGCATCTGCAGATCCATCGACCCCACGGAGCGGCTGTTGATGGACTTGAGTCCCACGTGATACGGAGAGCCGGGCACCATCGTCGCCCCGCCGCCGAGCCAGTCGCGCGTCCGCGCGATGTGTGCGCCCAGCAGCAGGAGCCCGCTCGTCACATCGGGCTTCGGCGTGATCAGCAACGTGATCGTGGCCTCCACGTCCCCGCTGCAGCCGTCGAGCGAGGCGCTGGCGACGGAGATGGCGGCGAAGTCGATGCCCCGGATGGCAAGTGCCGGCCCGCTCGCCTCCGCGCGCGCGATGGCCGTCGCGAGGCTGTCGCCGACGGCAGTCCCACACGCGGTGCTCGCCGCCCCCACGAGCGCGGCGGCGAGTGACCCTGCCGCCGTCGACGCGCTGATGGCGCGCATCGCGGGGGGCGCCGTCTGGCTTACGGGCCCCGTGCAGAACTCCGCGAAGCTGTCCTTGGTGCAGACGTTCGCGTTCGCGAGCGAGGCGTTCCAGACGCCGAGGAAGTCGAAGGTGAGGTGCCCGCCCTTCATGAAGCCGTAGTTGAGCACCAGGGTGTCGGGTGCCGTCCCCGTGATGTGCGGGATGCGCAGCGCGTGCGGGACGTACCACCCCTCATAGTACAGATTGTGCGTCGCATTCAGATTGCCGTTGATCCAAGCGCAGGCGCTGGCCGAATCCCGCCCATTCTCGCAGTGATGCCAGTCCTGCGCGTTCGGGGCGTTGCTCACCGCGTGCGCGGGCGCTTCGACCCCGGTCACCCGGGCCGGCGTGACGTCGTCCCCACAGGCCGCCACCGCCGCCACCGCGCCAAACGCGAGCACGGACGCCACCCGCCTCGCCCGCGCACTCCACCAAGACTCGTGTCCCATCGCTGACCCCCTCCGCAGCTCGCGCGGCCGGCACTCGGCCGGGCAGGCGCCACCGGTGGCGCCGTCCCGTGTTGCGCGCGTCCATCGGGAAGGAGGGTGCGGCAGCAGCCGCCACCGCAGTATCAGGGGGACGGCGCGACCGGCGTCAGGCGAGGCACGTCGGGCATTCGTCGCACTCGCCCGGTCGGGACAGCGACGACGGTACATCTCGCGTCAAGCAATTCCCTGCCCCCCTTCGGGAAACCACGCTTGCGACGGAGCCGTTCATCGCATGTTGTTCCCTCACGATGGGATTTGGTCCTGTCGCCCCCCGTCTTTCGCCCCTGGAGAATCGTGATGTCCGGCAGTTCCTCCGCCGCCCCCGGCAAGTGCCCCGTGATGCATGGTGCCACCCCCACCGGCGGGCGCTCCAACCGCGACTGGTGGCCCGAGCAGCTCCAGCTCGGCATGCTCCACCAGAACCCACCCGCCGGCGACCCGATGGGCGCCGACTTCGACTACGCCGCCGCGTTCCGCACGCTTGATCTCAATGCGGTGGTGGCGGACCTGACGGCCCTGATGACCGAGTCGCAGCCCTGGTGGCCCGCGGACTACGGCCACTACGGTCCGCTCTTCATCCGGATGGCGTGGCACTCGGCGGGCACCTACCGCACCGCGGATGGTCGCGGCGGCGCCGGCAACGGCACGCAGCGTTTCGCCCCGCTCAACAGCTGGCCCGACAACGGGAACCTCGACAAGGCCCGCCGCCTCCTTTGGCCGATCAAGCAGAAGTACGGCGCCAAGCTCTCCTGGGCGGATCTGATGATCCTCGCCGGGAACGTCGCGCTCGAGTCGATGGGGTTCCGCACCTTCGGATTCGCCGGCGGGCGCGCGGACGTCTGGGAGCCCGAGCAGGACATCTACTGGGGCCCGGAGGCCGAGTGGCTCGGCGACAAGCGGTACTCGGGTGACCGCGAGCTCGCGAATCCCCTCGCCGCGGTCCAGATGGGGCTCATCTATGTGAACCCCGAGGGGCCGAACGGCACCCCCGACCCCCTCGCCTCGGCGCGCGACATCCGCGAGACGTTCCGTCGGATGGCGATGAACGACGAAGAGACCGTCGCGCTGGTGGCCGGTGGCCACACCTTCGGCAAGATGCACGGCGCCGGCGACCCGGGCCTCGTGGGCCCGGAGCCCGAGGGGGCGACGATGGAGGAGCAGGGCCTCGGCTGGCGGAACCGCCTCGGCACCGGGAAGGGCGCCGACACCACGACCTCCGGCCTCGAGGGAGCGTGGACCCCGACGCCGACGCGCTGGGACAACGCCTACTTCGAGACCCTCTTCCGGTGGGAGTGGGAACTCGTGAAGAGCCCGGCCGGCGCCTGGATCTGGGAGCCGACCGACAAGGTCGCGGCGCGCACCGTGCCCGACGCGCACCGCCCGAACACCTTCGTGCTCCCCGCGATGTCGACCGCGGACATCGCGATGCGCACCGACCCGGCGTACCGGGCGATCTCCGAGCGGTTCCGCTCGAACCCCGAGGCCCTCGCGGACGCGTTCGCCCGCGCCTGGTTCAAGCTCACGCACCGTGACATGGGCCCGCGCGCCCGCTACCTCGGCTCGCTCGTCCCGAGCGAGGTGCTCGCCTGGCAGGATCCTGTTCCGGCCGTCGACCATCCGCTCATCGGCGCCGCGGAGATCGACCAGCTCAAGGGGCGGCTCCTCGCCTCAGGGCTCACGATCGCCGAGCTCGTCACCACGGCGTGGGCCTCGGCGTCCACCTTCCGCGGCTCGGACAAGCGTGGCGGGGCCAACGGCGCGCGGATCCGGCTCGCCCCCCAGAAGGACTGGGAGGTCAACGAGCCGCGGCAGCTCGCGCGCGTGCTCGGGGTGCTTGAGACGATCCAGCGGGAGTTCAACGCCACGGCGTCAGGCGGGATGCGTGTGTCGCTGGCGGATCTCATCGTGCTCGGCGGCGTCGCCGCCATCGAGGAGGCCGCGCGTCGGGCCGGCCACCCCGTGGCAGTGCCCTTCCAGCCAGGCCGCACCGATGCCACGCAGGAGCAGACCGATGTGGAGTCGTTCGCGTGGCTCGAGCCGCAGGCGGACGGGTTCCGCAATTGGCAGCGCACCCGCTTCAGTGTCTCGACCGAGGCGATGCTGCTCGACAAGGCGCAGCTGCTGACGCTCACCGCCCCGGAGATGACCGCGCTGGTAGGGGGCCTGCGGGTGCTCGGGGCGAATCACGGCGGGTCGAAGCACGGGCTGCTCACCGACCGGCCTGAGACGCTCACGAACGACTTCTTCGTGCACCTGCTCGATATGCGCACCGAGTGGAAGGCGGTCTCCGAGGCGCAGGAGCTCTTCGAGGGGCGCGACCGCACGACGGGGGCCGTCCGTTGGACGGGAACGCGTGCCGACCTCGTGTTCGGGTCGAATTCGCAGCTCCGCGCGCTGGCCGAGTCGTTCGCCGAGGCGGACGCGATGCCGCGGTTCGTGGCGACGTTCGTGCGGGCGTGGACGAAGGTGATGGACGCGGATCGGTTCGACGGCGCCTGATCGCCGGGCGCTACGATGTGAAACGGCGGGACCCCGAGACGATCGTCTCGGGGCCCCGCCGTCACGTGGACGCTCCTGCAAACCATCGGGACGGCGGGATTCGAACCCGCGACCCCCTGAACCCCATTCAGGTGCGCTACCGGGCTGCGCTACGTCCCGTCCAGAAACTGCCTAGACAGACGGAGAAGTTAGCCAGATGGCGACCGAAGGTCTAGCCCATTGCTCGGCAAAGACTTGCGGCATGGGAAGCGCTGTCCCACCGAACCGCTTGTGCCTCCCCGGGTAATCAGCGACACTAGCCCCACACCAGCCGTCCCCTGAAAGGAGTGACCCGATGCCCACCGTGACCTTCGCCGCCCGACGCCTGCTCCTCTCCTGTGCTGCCATCGGGCTCGCGGCCTGCGGCGGCGACGGCGCGACTGCTCCCGAAGCCGACCTGACGCCCGCGGAAGCGGCAGACGTGCTGGAGGCGCTGACCACCGTGAGCTCCCTGTCGAACTTTGGACCGGTAGCCCTCCGCAGCGTGGACCTGAAGACCCTCCAGTCCCTGGGGTCGCAGCCGGCACTCACGGAGCAGCTCGATGAATCCATCCCCTGCCCCGATGGCGGCTCCACCCGGGCTCGCGGCGCAGTGACCGTGAACGATTCGACTGGCGCTGCCACGATCGACGTGCGGCAGACGTACACGGATTGCGCGGTGAGGACGGAGTCGAACCGCACCTGGACAATCAACGGGGATCCCGACATCCGCACCATCTTCTCGTCGACGGCGTCGAGTTTCACGGGCAGCCTGCGCGGCGCCGTCGTTGCCACCTCCGCCGGCACGTCGGGGCGGTGCACCGTCAACGTCACGATGAGCCTCACGGCGAGCGCCGTGATCATCTCGGGGACCGTCTGCGGCGAATCCGTCGCCGACTCCATCAGCGTCTCGAATTGAGGCGAGCGGCACCCGAGGCGCGTCTCCCCGTCCGTCCCTCCGCCCTGCCACCGGATGTCCACCGCCCACACCGCCTCGGGCGCGATCGCCTTACGCGCCCCCGTCATCACCGCTGCCTGTGACGCTCCCGCGACGGTGGCCCTGCCCGCCGGGACACGGTACTCCCGCGCGTGGCCACAGGGGGGAACAGCGGTCATCGGCGACGACACCATCGTCGTCCCCACCCGGTCCGCCAATATCTGGATGCGGACGCGTCGAGAGCCCTGAGCGACATTCCCGTCTGACTCAGTCGCCGTTGCGCACTCGCCACGCATCAACCGAGTAGCGCCCCGGGCCGGCGAGGGCGATTCCGGCCGCGCCCGCGCCGAGGAGCAGGACGAGTTCGATTCCGCCGGAGGAGACGAAGAAGCCGTTCTTGAGGTGCACGAAGACCATCGCGCCGAGCATGATGATCGTGAGGCCGGCGCCGGCGAGGCGCGAGAGGAATCCGGCGAGGAGCGCGATCCCACCGAGCAGCTCCCCAAGGCTCACGAGCGGCGCGAGAACGCCGGCCATCGGCATCCCCATCCCGGCGAACCCTTCTGTGACGCCGGCGATGCCACGCGTGAAAACCTTCTGCGCGCCGTGCATCAGGAACGAGAGGCCGACGGCACCGCGGACGAGGAGGAGACCGAGGTCGGCGCGGGCGGTGGTCAGTGGGGGCAGGTTCGGTGAGGTCATGGGCAGGCGCAGGCGAGAGGGTGGATGGGAGAACGATAGCCGAAGGGCCCCGGGCGCGAATCGCTCCCGGGGCCCTTCAGGTGATGCGTGAGCGAGGAAATGACCGACGGCCTCAAGGCAGCCGGCTCATCTCCACGCGCCGGTTCTCGGCGCGTCCCTCGGCCGTGTCGTTCGTGGCCACGGGCTTGGTTTCACCGTACCCCTTGGCCTCCATCCGATCGGCGGCGACGCCCTTCTCGATGAAGTACCGACGCACCGACTCCGCGCGCGCCTGCGACAGGGTCAGATTGCCCTCATCGGAACCAACGTTGTCGGTGTGACCGGAGATCTCGACGCGGACATCCGGATTGGCCCTCAGCGCCTCCGCGACCTCGTCGAGCTTGTCGTACGAGCTCGGACGGATGACGGAGCTGGAGGTCTCGAAGGTGACCCCAGTGAGCGTGAAGCTCGCGGCGGTCGCGAAGAGCTTCGGACACCCACGCGTGTCCACGGCCGTTCCGGCCGGGGTGTTCGCGCAGGCATCCGCGGTGTCGACGACGCCATCGCCATCGGCATCGAGGGGGCACCCCTCGGCGTTGACCGGCGTCCCGCGCGGGGTGTTCGGGCACTTGTCCTGCGCGTCAACCACGCCGTCACCGTCAGCATCGAGCGGGCAGCCCTCGGCGTTGACCGCCGTCCCACGCGGGGTGTTCGGGCACCTGTCCTGCGCGTCGACCACGCCGTCACCGTCAGCATCGAGCGGGCACCCCTCGGCGTTCACCGCCGTCCCACGCGGGGTGTTCGGGCACTTGTCCTGCGCGTCGACCACACCGTCGCCATCCGAATCGAGCGGGCAACCCGTCGCATTGACCGCGGTTCCGCGCGGCGTGTTCGGGCAGCGGTCCTGGGCGTCGATCACGCCGTCGCCGTCGGAGTCGAGCGGGCATCCTTCAGCGTTGACCGGCGTACCAGCCGGCGTGTTCGGGCACTTGTCCTGCGCGTCGATCACCCCATCGCCGTCGAGATCACGCGGGCAGCCGTACGCGTTGACCGGGGTGCCGGTCGGGGTGTTCGGGCACCGATCCTCGGCGTCGATCACGCCGTCGCCGTCCGCGTCCGCGGCCTTCAGCGGGAAGGCGATGCCGACGCTGAACCCGACGCGATGCTCGTCGTCGAACCGATCCTCATAGACGCGGAGCCCGAGCCAGGGACGGATGTAGGTGGAGAGGCCGGCACGGAAGGCGAGGCCCTGCGCCTCCACCTCGGCGGAGCCGATTGGGGAGTTGGTCCGCGACTCTGCGCTGACGACGCCGAAGGCCGAGAGCGGCAGGCCAAGGAGCGTCGGCAGCCGGAACGCGGCGCCACCGAAGCCAGCCTGCGAGGACGTCGACGTGAAGCCGGCCGTTTCCTGCCGAGCGACGGTACCACCGACACAGAGATTGATGCCCCCGAGCTTGGCGCTCACGCCGAGCGTGCCGGCGAGGCCGTTCCCCGAGAGCGCAGACTGTCCGCTGGCCAGGTCAGCGCCGGTTTCCACCGCGGCGAAGAGCCCGCCGGTGGTGATGCTGAGCCCAAGTGTGGACGGGCCGGTGATGCCGTCGCGGTGGTAGTTCGTGATGATCTCCGCCGTCGGGACCGTGCGCGAGGCATGCAGGCCTAGGCAGGCTTGGGCGTCGGCGGAGGCGGGGAGGGAGGCCAAGAGCACCCCGAAGGACAGGACACGGCCAATCACTGTACGCGGCATCGATGATCCGTCAAAAGAGAGGGAGGACATGACAGTTCGTGTGAGTCTCATGGCCGGACGAGCACCTGGAGCAGGACGGTGTTTGCCGACTTGGTGTTCGTCCATGTGCGGACCTGAGCGACGTCACCGTTGTTCGCGAGCAACTCGAAGAAGGACGCCGACGAGGTCCCGCCCGAGTTGTTATTGCCAAGGACGGTCAAGCCGTTCGGAGTCGGCGTTGCCGCGTTGCCCGTGAGGCTGTTGGCCATCACATAGTACACGACGGTGTTGGCAGCGGTTGCCGTAAGACCCGGCGAGGAGAGCCCCGCACCGGTGGCATTCTGACTCGCCACAATGTCCCCGCCGTTCGGGACACCCGTGCCCGAGCTCACAAACGTCACCATATCGACGGACCACTTGTGGTTGGTGGCGGCCGTGAACGTCACGCTCCGACTGAGACCCGCGGCATAGCGCCGGGCATAGTTCACGAGCAGCATCGCCTTGTTTCCACCTGACCCCGTCGACTGCAGCACCGACGAGATCTTGACCCACGTCCCATCAGTAATCGCCGTCGGCGCGACGACGTCATCCACCCCGTCTAGCGCCAAGGTGACAATCTCAAGGTCACCTGGCGCCGTGCTGCCGCAGAGTGCGACGGTGGTCGAACTCGCGGCACTCTGACCCGCCGGCTGGCTGGTGACGCAAACCAGCCGGCTCAGCGGTCCGCCCGCCGCGACGTAGGTCACGACCGCCGACTCCGTGCCGACGACCGTGTTGATGCTGACCTTGAACGTCCCGGAACCAGCCGAGCCGGCAGAGAGGACCTCTTGCGTGTAGACCCCGCCGCCCTGGTTGCTGAGGCTCCCCAGCAGCGAGCCGGTGCCCGCCGACTGGACCAAGACCACGGTCCCCGGGGAGGCGACATTCGAGGTGATGTTGCCATAGGCATCCTTCAACTGCAGCGTGAGCAGCGACGTCGCGACGCCATCGGCGGTGATGGTCGCCGGGGAGGCCTGCAGCGTCGAGACCACCGGGCTCGCATTGTCTGCCGAGACAACAACCGTGAGGCGATCCGCGCCCGCGGCGCTGATGGTGCCGTCCGTCGTCGCGATAATGGCAGTCTCAGCGGTGTAGAGCGCCATCGTAGCCGTCGCCACCCCGTTCGCGAAGGTGAGCGTCGTGCCTGTGCCAAAGTTGGTCGAGGCAACCGTCGGGGCGCTGGTCCCGTTGGGGGCCACCGACGCCCCAGTGAACGTCAGCGTCTTGCTCCCGGTGTAGGCCGTCTCCACGTTCCCGGCCGCGTCCCGAGCCGTAATCGTAATGGTCTGCGAGGTGCCGGCCACCATCGTCGCGGTGCCCGTGATCACCAGACGCCCCGCGTCATCCACGTTCGTTACCGTCACGGTCAGCGTCTGCGTCGAGACGTTCCCCGCTGCATCCGTCGCCCGCACCGTCACGACATACGTGTTCGTGCCGCTCGTGGCACCATCCGTCGGCAGCTCGAAGTCCGGCGGCGCGATGAAGGTCAGCACACCCGTCGCCGGGTCGATCGCGAACTTCGCCGCATCCTCCCCGCCGCTCAGGCTCCACGTCACGGCCCCAGCATCCGTCGCCGCGAACGAGTGCACCGCCGTCGTGTTCTCCGCGACCGACTTGGCGCTCGACGTCGCGCCCGCCCCACCGCTCGGGCCCGTGATCAATGGCGCCGTGTCATCCACATTCGTCACCGTCACGGTCAGCGTCTGCGTCGAGACGTTCCCCGCCGCATCCGTCGCCTTCACCACCACCACGTAGGTGTTGTTCGCCCCCACATCCGTCGGGGTCTCGAAGTCCGGCGCCGACACGAAGGTCAGCGCCCCCGTCGTGGCGTTGATCGTGAACTTCGCCGCGTCGTCGCCGCCGTCGAGGCTCCACGTCACGGCCTCATCCGCCACGAACACGTGCACCGCCGTCGTGTTCTCCGCGACGGACTTGGCGCTCGCGGCCGCCCCCGCCG